>NZ_FXZF01000005.1:0-172584 GCF_900169375.1 Brevibacterium sp. Mu109 | reverse complement strand
GGCTCGTGCAGGGACAGATCACAACGAACTGGAAGCAGGCCCTCGCGCAGCTGCAGGTGGCCTACCCCGACAGAATCAATCCCTACCTCTGAGAAAGTCCCATACACAAATCTCTTGACACGCCCCATCGCCGTCGCGGTGTACTGGGTGGACGTGCGCCCCGCGCTGCGCAGCGTGGACCCGCGTCGCCGCAACAAGCGCTGAACGACCCGCCGGGACGCCCATGCCGTGGGACCGCCCATGCCGCCAGCCTGCCCATGCCACAGAACCGCCCATGACATGGGGCCGATCGGTCCCTACGCGCGAACCAGCCTGATCTCCTTCAGCCCGTCCACCTCGGCGTCGAGTCCGGGTCTCCCATACCTACCAGCTTTCATCAGACCGCACAGGAAAGAAGTTGTGCGGTCTGATGAAAGCTGGTGGGTGGCGGGTCGCCCCGCAGCGGCTCTCTAGACTGTGGACCATGACGGATCCCTCCTCGTCGGGCACCGCGGGCGACGGTCCCGCACGCATTCGCGCTACTGGCCACAATCGCCCCGTCTCCGACCGCAACCGCCCGGGTGCGGACACCGACTGGATCTCGACGTTCGGCTCCGGCGACCCCGTCACGCTCTTCGCCCACGGCTTCTCCGGCCAGATCCGCGACACCCGCCCCTTCGCCGCAGGAATCGACGGCACCCGCGCGCTCGTCCACCTGGGCGGACACGGCGGTCGACCATCGCCGGGCACAGGGTGGGACTACGGCACGATCGCCTCCCAGCTGTCCACCGCGCTCGCCACCACGGGTGCGACCCGCGCACTCGGCGTCTCCATGAGCGCGGGAGGCCTCGCCCGCCTCCTCACCTCCGGCGACACCCACACCGCAGCGCTCACGAAGGTCGCATTCGTCCTCCCCGCCTCCTGGGCAGGGTTCTCGCCGACACTCAGCGACGCGATCGACGACAGCCTGACCCGTATCCGCAGGCTGCTCGCCGACGGTGACCGCGACGGCCTCGTCGACTACTTCCTCTCCCGCGAGCCCGCCGAGGTCCAGACCCTGGAACCCGCCCGCGCCTGGGCCCGCCAGAAGGTCGACGCGCTGGTCGAGACCGACATGTCCGACGGTGTGGGCCTCGCCGTGAAGATCGCCGTGGACCAGCCCGAGGCCGCAGGCGACTTCGCCGGCGACGTCCTGGTCCTCACCCATGAGGACGATGCGTCCCACCCCGTGGAGGTCGCCCGTGAGTACGCTGCGGCCTTCCCGCGTG
The DNA here is from genome assembly GCF_900169375.1 of Brevibacterium sp. Mu109. Taxonomy (NCBI): domain Bacteria; kingdom Bacillati; phylum Actinomycetota; class Actinomycetes; order Micrococcales; family Brevibacteriaceae; genus Brevibacterium; species Brevibacterium sp. Mu109. The sequence goes on along the minus strand of NZ_FXZF01000005.1, from coordinate 171,337 downwards.
CCCAGCTCGAGGTCCTCCCGCCCGGATCGATCCTGTGGCGCGGCCGCACCCGCATCCGCCAGATCCTCACCGACTTCTTCAACGGCTGACCCCATGCCCGACAAGCAGCTGCCCGACATGACGCCCGGAGCCGGACCCGAGACCACACCGCGGACCATGCCCGAGGCGCCAGCCCAGCAGCCGTCAGCCGACCCCTGGCGCGTACTCATCGACACGAGCGTGCTGGCACCGGAGCCGCTGTGGCTCTGGACTCTCGCCCTCACGGATGGGATCCCGGACGACCTCCGCCCGCACCTGGGCGTCTCCCGCGGCGTCCTGCATGAACTGCGGCACGCGCTGCGCCGCATCGACCCGCAGTTCACCCGCGCACAGGCGGATCGAGCGGCGCGTCTGCGCACGGACTCGCTCACGCGCATCGACGACGCCCCCGCCGCTCCGCCCCTGCATCAGCCGACGGGCCAGCCCGCCCACCCATCACTCCACCAACCACCTCGCTCCCACGTGCTGGACCCGGACGACGCCCACCTGGACGCCGCAGCGCTGGCCTGGGGAGCAGACCTGCTCGTCACGGATGACGTCCACGCCTTCGCCCCGATCCCCACCGAGCAGCGGGGCTACTCGCTGCTCACCGCCGATGAGTTCCTCTGCACCCTCGTCGACACCCACACCCTGTCCGTCGCCGAGGCCCTGCCCCGCTACCAGCACCGACTCACCCGGGTGCTGGAGGAGACGAGCGTCGCGGCGTCCGCCGGCTCGCCCAGCCATCGCCTGCGCCGCTCCCGTGCCCATCGCTTCGCCAGGCGCGTCGTCCGAGCGCAGCGTGCGGCGGGGGACGCGGCCGTCTCGCCGCGCCGCGCCGCCGGATAGACTTCGCCCGTGCGTATCGTCGTCCTCTCCCTCCACACCTCACCGGCGGCGCAGCCGGGCACCGGGGATGCCGGTGGGCTGAACGTCTACGTGGCCCACACCGCTGCCCACCTGGTCCGAGCAGGGCACGCCGTGGACATCCTCACAGCGGACCCCGGGATCGCCGATGCCCCCGCCGCGGTCGACCTCGGTGAGGGAGTGCGCCTCCACACCGTCGCGGTGCAGGCGACGTCTAAGGACGAGATGGGCGCCGAGGCCGCGCAGATCGCCCGCCGGATCGCAGACGACCCGGACCTGAGCACGCTGCTCCGGCGGGCCGATGTCGTGTGGGCGCACTACTGGGTGTCGGGCCTCGTCGCGTGCGAGCTGCGCGAGATCGCTGCGGCTGCCACAGCGGATTCCGTCACGGACCCCACCACGAACGCCACCACGAACCCCACCACGAGCCACGCCACGGACCCCACCCCGACGAGGCCGGCGCTGGCGATGTCGTTCCACACGATCGCGGCGGTGAAGGACCGCGATCTGGGGGAGGCGCGGGAACCTGCCGCCCGGCTCGCGGCGGAGGACCGTATCGCCGCGACGGCGGACGTCCTGCTGGCCAACACCGCGTCCGAGGCGCACGACATGGCCGCACTCCTGCACGCACCCCCGGCCCGCATCAGGATCGTCGCGCCCGGAGTCGACACCGACACCTTCCGCCCCGGCCCCGTCCAGGTGGCGCGGCGCGCGATCGGGATGGAATCCGCGGATCTCCTCGTCCTCTGCGTGGGCCGCATGCAGTACGTCAAGGGCACGGACATCCTCCTCGACGCGCTGTCCGACATCGCCGTGACCGAGCCCGTCCTCGCGGGCCGCACCCGCGTCGTCATGCTGGGCGGCGCCTCGGGCGAGGCCGACGAGAGCGGGATGCAGGAGGCGGCCAGGACCTCGGCGGCGGGCAGTCTGGTCGAGTTCCGCGAGCCGGTCCCGGCGCGCGTGCTCGCCGACTGGTACCGGGCCGCGGACCTCGTCGTGGTCCCGTCCCGCTCGGAATCCTTCGGGTTCGTCGCCGCCGAGGCCGTCGCCAGCGGCACCCCGGTCCTCGCCTCACAGGTGGGCGGGCTGACCCACATCGTGCGGCCCGGGGAGTCGGGCGTCCTCGTCGCTGACCGCAGTCGGTACACGTGGGCGCACGCGATCGTGACGCTGCTCGCGGACCCGCTCGGACGGACGCGGCTGGCCGCCGGTGCCGTCGCGATGCGGGAGGAACTCAGCTGGGAGACAGCGGAAGCAGGCATGCTGGACGTGCTGATGGAGCTCGCTGCCCCGTCCGGTGCAGTGGGCGAGGACGAAGGGAGAAGCGCATGACTGACGTCATCGAGCTGGTCCGTCGCTGGGCGGACGACAACGAGGTCGAGGTCGAATCGGTGAGTGCTGAGCAGGCAGTGGTCATCCTGCCGGGTGAGAAGAAGCTCAAGACGAACGTGTCGATCCGAGCGGGCGCGCATGCGGTCGACTTCCAGGCGTTCATCGTGCGGAAGCCGGATGAGAACCGGGAGCGCTTCTTCCAATGGCTCCTCCAGCAGAACGGGAGGCTGGGCGGACTGTCGTTCTCCGTCGACGGCCACGACGACGTCTACCTCAACGCGAGCCTGCCTCCGGAGGCGTTCGCCGCGGACAGCGCGGAGGACGTGCTGGATTCGTACCTGGGTCGGTTCCTGGGGATCGCGGACAAGTCGTTCAACGAGCTGCTGGTGCTCGGGTTCCTCACGAGCATGAAGCGCGAATGGGCGTGGAGGATCGCGCGCGGGGAGTCGACGCGCAATCTCTCTGCGTTCGAGCATCTGGTGTCCGGGGAGGACAACGAGTTCATCGGCACGTTCACGGACCTGGGACCGGGGCCGGAGGACGCGTCCGGCAGCTGACGGCTGCAGGCCGGAGAGTGCAGGTGAGGCCGCCGATGGCTGGTCACAAGTGACCGACTGCCGGCGCGTGAGCGGACCGGAATCCGACCGTCGGATCCCGGCGAACAGCGGTCCGGCGGGGCCGCAGTGGGGAGGTCGCAATGGGGCGACTCGTGTATTCGATGATCGTGTCCGCGGACGGATTCGTGCGGGACGATGACGGGGTCTTCGACTGGGGAGAGCCCGAGGAGGAGGTGCTGGCGGCCATCAACGAGGTGACCGCCGGCGTGGGAACGTATCTCTACGGCAGACGCATGTATGAGCTCATGCACGTGTGGGAGACGGACCCCTCCGCGACCACCCAGTCGCCGGAGTCGGCGGAATTCGCGATGATCTGGCAGCGCGCCCAGAAGGTCGTCTACTCCACGACCCTCGACGAGGTGCGGACGGAGAGGACTCAGCTGCGCCGGGAGTTCGACCCGGAGGAGGTCCGGGCGCTGGTGGAGGCCGCGCCGGGTGACGTGACGATCGAGGGGCCCACGCTCGCGGCGCATGCGCTGCGCGAGGGTCTCGTCGACGCAGTGCACGGCTGGGTGCAGCCGCTCGTGCTGGGGAGCGGGCTGTCGTTCTGGCCGGATTCCCGCATCGATCTCACGCTGCTCCGCGAGCGGTCGTTCGCGAGCGGCACCGTGGAGCTGGTGTACTCGCTGCGGTGAGGGGCCCCGGTGCGTGCCGCCGGTGCATGTCCGCTGGCCCCCGGTGAGACGCGCTGCGGGCGCTGGGCCGGGGCCGTGCCAGAATGTGAGCATGACGTACAACCTTGTGCTGCTCCGCCACGGGGAGAGCGAATGGAACCAGAAGAACCTCTTCACCGGGTGGGTCGATGTGCCGCTCACGGAGAAGGGCCGCGCGGAGGGGGTGCGCGCGGGCGACCTCCTGCGTGAGCACGACCTCCTGCCCGACGTGCTCCACACGTCGCTGCTCAAGCGCGCGATCCTCACGGCGCAGATCGCGATGGAGACGGCTGATCGCCCGTGGGTCGACACGGTCCGCTCCTGGCGCCTCAACGAGCGCCACTACGGTGCGCTCCAGGGCAAGGACAAGAAGGCGATCCGCGACGAGTACGGCGAGGAGCAGTTCATGGAGTGGCGACGCTCCTTCGACACCCCGCCCCCGCCGCTGGACGACTCCTCCGAGTGGTCGCAGGTGGGCGAGGCCCGCTACGGCAACCTGGGTGCGGCACTGCCGCGCACCGAATGCCTGGCCGACGTCATCGTGCGGCTCCTGCCGTACTGGTACGACTCGATCGTTCCGGACCTGCAGCTGCGGAAGACCGTGCTGATCGCCGCGCACGGCAACTCGCTGCGCGCGCTCATCAAGCACCTCGAGGGCATCTCCGATGACGCGATCACCGGACTCAACGTGCCCACCGGCATTCCGCTGCACTACGAGCTGGACGAGCAGACGCTCACTCCCGTGGGCGGCAGGGGCCGCTACCTGGACCCCGAGGCCGCAGAGGCCGCGATCGGCGCGGTGGCGAACCAGGGCCGCTGACCACCGACTGCATGCACGAGGCCCCTCTCCGGAGCGATCCGGGAAGGGGCCTCGTGCGCACGGCGACGGCCGTGCTGGTGGTGAGTGTGCGACTCAGCCGTGGTCGCCGGGAATGAGCTCCGACTTCCACTCGCCCGTGAGCAGGTACTCGATGCGCTGGGCGATCGACACCGCGTGGTCGCCGAACCGCTCGAGGTAGCGCGACAGCAGCGTGACGTCCGCGACCTGCGAGGGGTTCAGGTTGGAGCCGGCGATCTTGGTGAACACCGCGAGGTGCAGGGTGTCGATCGACTCGTCGAGGTCGTCGATCGTCGGGACGGCCTCGAGTCCCGGCTCGGACACGAGTTCACGGATCGCGTGCGAGATGCGCACCGCCGCCGTCGTCATGTCCTTGAAGATCTGCTCGAAGCCCTCGGGCACAGCCGATTCGGGGAAGCGGATGCGCACCTGCTGGGCGACGTGGCGGGCGAGGTCGCCCATCCGCTCGATCGACGCGCTCATGCGCAGCGATGAGATGACCACGCGCAGGTCGTGTGCGACGGGGGCCTGGAGTGCGAGGATCTCTGCTGCAGACTTGTCGAGCTGCAGCTGAAGGCGGTCGATCTCCACGTCACCGGCGATGACCTCCTCTGCGAGTTCGAGGTCGTTGGTCCGCAGCGCCTCCTTGGACTTCTCCATGGCGGCGCTGACCTTCTCGGTCATCTCGACGAGCATGTCGGCGAGTGAATCGAGTTCGTTCTGGAAGACTTCGCGCATTCGGGGGATTTCCTTTCCACAGGGTTCGCGCCGGGGCGGGCACAGATCCATCGGTTACTCTCGCACCGCTGCGTGAACCGCTCCTGGCCTGTCGGTGAACCTTTGCCATCATTCTAGGCGTTGGCCGCTCCCATGACGCCCGCGCCCCCGCCATCGGTCTAGGCTGGGAGCGTGGACCTGCTCATCGTCGCCGTGCTCACGGGAACCGTGGGGCTGGGGCTCGGCATCGCCGGGATCCTGGCCTTCCGCTTCTCCGAGCACAGTCGCAGCGCCGCGGACCTCCATTCGGACAACGAGCTCCCGGACGGCATCGCGGAAGTGCTCGCCGTGCTGCCCAGCGCCGCGATCGTCGTTGACGCGGGGGACGACGTCGTGAAGGCCTCGCCCGCCGCCTATACCTTCGGGCTGGTCCGCGGGCATTCGCTCGTGGCCGACACCCTCGCCGAGGTCGTCGAGCGCGTCCGTGCGCGCGGGCTCATCGAGGAGCTCGACTTCGAGCACGCGATCGCGTCGTCCGCGACGCCCCGCTTCCTCCATGCCCGCGTGGCCGCGCTGGGCTCCGCGTTCGTCGTCGTGCTCTGCGATGATCAGACCGAGGCCCGTCGCGTCGACGCGGTGCGCCGCGACTTCATCGCGAACGTCTCCCACGAGCTCAAGACCCCGATCGGCGCGGTCTCCCTCCTCGCGGAGGCCGTCACCGAATTCGCCGACGATCCCGAGGCCGTGGCCCGGTTCGGCTCGAAGATGCAGCGGGAGTCGACCCGGCTCACGCAACTCGTCAAGGAGATCATCGACCTCTCCCGGGTGCAGGACCACGAAGTGCCGGCGAGCCCGGAGCGCGTCCCCGTCGCCCGGGTCGTCGAAGAGGCGGTGGACCGCGCCCGCACCGTGGCCGACGGCAAGAACATCGAGCTGTCCGTGCTGCACGGCGGCGACTGGTACATCGAGGGCAGCTTCGAGCTGCTGGTCAACGCAGTGCGGAACCTGGTCGACAACGCGATCCACTACTCCAATGAGGGAACACGGGTGGGCGTGGGCGCCAAGCTCGAGGACGAGCGCGTCGCGATCGCCGTGACGGATCAGGGGATCGGCCTCAGCACCGAAGACACGGAGCGCGTGTTCGAGCGCTTCTACCGAGTCGATCCGGCCCGCTCGCGCATGACCGGCGGGACCGGGCTGGGACTCAGCATCGTCAAGCACATCGTCGCCACCCATGGCGGTGAGGTGCGCGTATGGTCGAGACTGGGTCAGGGGTCGACCTTCACGATCCTGCTCCCGCAGGCGCACGCAGAGGACATCACCCCGGGTCTCGCGGAAGCCGCGCGGCAGGGGATCCTGATCGACTCCAGCGCGGACGACGCGGCGCAGCATGCCGTCGACTCCGCCGCGGATGGAGAGTACACACATGGAAGAGGAGCATCGTGACGCGCATTCTGCTAGTCGAGGACGAGGAATCGTTCTCCGACCCGCTGTCGTACCTGCTGGGCAAGGAAGGGTACGAGGTGACCGTCGCGGCCGACGGGCTGCAGGCGATCAGCGAGTTCGACCGGGCGGGAGCGGACCTCGTCCTGCTCGACCTCATGCTGCCGGGGGCATCCGGGACGGAGGTCTGCCGACAGCTGCGCGCACGGTCGACCGTGCCGATCATCATGCTGACCGCGAAGGATTCGGAGATCGACAAGGTCGTGGGGCTGGAGCTGGGCGCCGATGACTACGTCACGAAGCCGTACTCGTCGCGCGAGCTGCTCGCCCGCGTGCGTGCGGTGATGCGACGCAACGCGGAGCAGACGGACCTCACCGACTCCGTGATCGAGGCGGGCGGTGTCCGCATCGACGTCGACCGGCACGTCGCATCCGTCCGCGGCGAGGAGATGTCGCTCCCGCTCAAGGAGTTCGAGCTGCTGGAGATGCTGGTGCGCAATGCCGGCCGCGTCATGACGCGCGGTCAGCTCATCGACCGCATCTGGGGCCAGGACTACGTGGGCGACACGAAGACGCTGGACGTGCACATCAAGCGTCTGCGGGCGAAGGTCGAGGAGGAGCCGTCCTCGCCGAGCCTGCTCGTCACCGTCCGCGGCCTCGGCTACAAGTTCGAGGCCTGAGAGCCGACCCGCGGCACCCGCAGCCTCACGAGACCCCGCAGCCTCACGACGAAGGGCTCGGAAGGAGTGATCCTTCCGAGCCCTTCCTCATGCGTGGCGTCTGGTTCAGCCTCCGGCCGTCGCAGCTCCTTCGGTGCCTTCGGCGCCCTCTGCAGCTGCGCCTTCCTCCGTCGGATCCGTCGTGGGCTCTTCCGCGCCGCTCGTGGGGACGAGGTCCGCGTACTCGGGGAGCGAGCCGTCGAGCACCTGCACGGCGATCGTCTCGGATTCGCTGCCGACCGTCACCTCGACGTCGAACAGGGAGCCGACCTCTTCATCGAGACCGCTGATGATCGCCGGTTCGGCGTCCGATGCGGGGTTCTCCGGGTTCTGGCTCACGACCTCGTCCGGCTCCACCGTGTGGTTGTAGGTCTCCGGACCGACTTCGAGCGTCACGTCGCGGGGCTCATCGGCGCCGTTGATGACGGTGTAGAAGACCTGGGCGTCGCCCTCCTCGCTCTGGAGGAGGAGCAGTCCCCGGATGTCGACGCCCTCGAGGTCCTCGCGGGACCAAGCGCCGTCACCACCGTGGTACTCATAGTTCGCTGTCTGATCTGCGGACAGCATGTTGGCACAGCCGCTGAGGGGTGCGATGGCTGCGATCGCGGCTGCGGCCACAGTCAGGCGCGCGGTCCTCTTCTTCACGATCCGGGCTCCTTGGACGGTACGACGACACGGAACTTCGCAGTCATCCTATCGCTCTTTCGACCTGACGTAGAACTCGCTGCGATTCCGCTGGCAGAACCATGGATTCCGCAGGTCACAGGGGTGCCCCGCCGGACGAGGGCGGCGATCGCGCGCGTGTCCGCATGGCGAGAAGCGCCGGACCTTATCATTCTGTTCATGTGAACCGCATCATTTCTGCGGCGCGTCACATGTTAGACTTGGGTACTGCGAAAGGGGTTCACAGAATATGGCATTTCAGGTCGGCGACACCGTCGTCTACCCCCATCACGGGGCTGCGACTGTCCAGGAGATCAAGACTCGCGCGATCAAGGGAGTGGAGAAGCTCTATCTGAAGCTGCAGGTGTCACACGGCGACCTCGTCATCGAGGTCCCCGCTGAGAACTGCGACCTCGTGGGTGTGCGGGACGTCGTCGGTGAGGAGGGCCTGGAGAAGGTATTCCAGGTCCTTCGTGCGGAAGTCACGGAAGAACCCACGAACTGGTCCCGCCGCTACAAGGCGAACCTGGAGAAGTTCCAGTCCGGCGATGTCATCAAGGTAGCAGAGGTCGTCCGCGACCTCTGGCGCCGCGAGCAGGACCGCGGACTGTCCACCGGTGAGAAGCGCATGCTCGCGAAGGCACGGCAGGTGCTCGTGTCCGAACTCGCACTGGCGGAGAAGAAGGAAGAGGAGGAGGCAGAGGCGATGCTCGACGAAGTCCTCGCCTCCTGACGTCCCCTCATCCGCCCCCGCGGCGGAGCGCACCGGCCGATCACCCCACCAGGTGGTCGGCCGTTCGCATGCCGCACCCGCACCGACCCCCGCACTGACACCGAGGACCACATGACGCCGTCACCCATCGCCCCGTTCACGGAACTCACCGCGCGGCTCAGCCGTGAGCTCATGACCGCACTCGTCACCGAAGACGACACGGACGCACTCGCCCGGCAGGTCGCCGGCATCGCGGAGCAGCTGACGCGGGCGGCCGCAGCGCCGCACGCCGTCACCGTCGAGGACCCGCACACCACGCCCAACCACATCACGGGCGACATCACCCCCGCGTCGTCCGCGCGCAATCCGATCGCGCCGCCCATGAGCATCGTGCCGGACGGGGACGACTACCGGTGCGACCTCATACTGCCGCTCCAGTACCAGGGCCCTCCCGGCCGTGTGCACGGAGGAATCGTGGCCCTGCTCATTGATCACATACTGGGCCATGCTGCGAACTGGAACGCGGAGAAGCGCTCCTTCACCCGCTCACTGACGCTGAACTACGACGCAGGCACGCCTGTGGGGGAGCCGCTCACCGTGCGCGGCCGCATCGCCCGGGTGGAGGGTCGCAAGAAGTTCATGGAGGCGGAGATCCTCTGCGACGACGTCGTGCGCGTGCGAGCAGAGGGTCTCTGGATCTCCCCGCGTGAGACCTGATCCCGTGTCTACGGTGCTCCTCATCCCCGCCGCGGGGTCCGGCACCCGGCTGGCTGCCGGGGTGCCCAAGGCGTTCGTGCCGCTGGCCGGACGGTCACTGCTCGCCCACGCGGTCGAAGGCGCCGTGCGCTCAGGCGTGATCGACGCGATCGTCATCGCCGCTCCGTCCTCGCTGGTCGAGGACGCACGACGGATCGCGGAGACCGCCGCCGAGGCCCCCGCCGGCTCAGCGGACGACGCGGACGACCCGGACGACCCGGACGGCTCCGGTGCGCACTCAGTCCCGGTCTCAGGCTCAGCCCCGGTCCCCATCAGCGTCGTCGTGGGCGGTGCCGACAGAGTGGTGTCCGTCGCCGCAGCACTGGCGGTCGTGCCGGAGGCGGACCTGGTGCTCGTCCACGATGCCGCGCGCTGCCTCACCCCTGCGTCTGTCTACCACCGCGTCGTCGCGGCACTGGCGGAGGGTGCCGCGGCCGTCGTCCCCGTGCTGCCGATGACTGACACCGTGAAGACCGCGACGGATGCGGGCACCGTCGTCGGCGACCTCGATCGCACCGCCCTGCGCCGGGTCCAGACCCCTCAGGGCTTCGTCCGGGACGTCTTGGTGGCCGCACACGATCTCCAGCGCACGGACCCGGATGCCTCCGCCACCGATGATGCGGGGCTGGTCGAGCGCCTCGACATCGCCGTCGTCGGCGTGCCCGGTGACGAGGCCGCACTCAAGATCACCCACCCCATCGACCTGCGCATCGCAGAGCTGTACGTGACGGGTGATCTCGACGCGACACCGGACACTGCCGCAGCCCGCACTCCAGATCATGCACGAAGGAGAATCGAATGACCGATGCACCTGTCCCGGCGCCCGGGGTCCCCTCACCGCAGGGCCCCTCTCCGGAGGTCCCTTCGGCCGTGCGGCTGCCCCGGGTGGGCGCGGGGGTGGACGTGCATGCGTTCTCGACCGACCCGCAGCGGCCCATGTGGATGGCCGGACTGCTCTGGGAGGGGCAGGCAGGGCTGGAGGGCCACTCGGACTCCGACGCCGTGGCCCACGCCTGCTGCGATGCGCTGTTCGCGGCTGCCGGCATCGGTGACCTGGGGGCGCACTTCGGGACGGACCGTCCGGAGCTGTCGGGGGCCTCGGGCGCGGTGCTGCTGGCAGAGGCGGCCCGGCTGGTCCGGGCGGCAGGCTTCGAGATCGGCAACGTGTCCGTCCAGGCCGTCTGCGTGCGGCCGAAGATCGGCACCCGCCGCGACGAGGCCCAGCGGGTGCTGAGCGAGGCCGTGGGCGCTCCGGTGTCCGTGTCGGGCACGACGTCCGACGGACTGGGACTCACCGGCAGGGGAGAGGGCGCCGCCGCGATCGCGACGGCACTCGTCGTGCCGATGGGCTGAGGCGCGGAGTGGCTCAGCCCTCGTCGACGTCCAGCCGCGAGCGCTTGGGGCTGCTCACCGCATGGTCGGCAGACTGCACTCCCCGTCGGGTCGCGAAGCGTCCGAGGACCAGGAGCGCGGCGAAGAGGGCGAACGTGAGGAGCAGCTGCGTGCGGACGTCGGGGACCGTGAAGCCCAGCACGATGATCACGACGAGCCCCGCGAGCGTCGCCCACGACAGGTACGGGAACAGCCACATCTTCAGCGGGAGCTCCTCACCGGCCTTCTCCGCGCGGGTGCGCAGGATCAGGTGGGCGATGATCGCGGACAGCCACGTGACGATGAGTGTGGAGCCGACGATGTTGAGGAGGAGCCCCAGCACCGCCTCGGCCCAGAAGTAGTTCAGCAGCACGGCGACGAAGCCGAACGCGACGGACATCCACACGCCCAGCGACGGCACCGCGCGCTCATTGAGGCCGCCCATGCGGCGGGGCGCCATCCCGCGCTGCGCCAGCGAGTAGAACATGCGCGAGGCGCCGTACATGTTGGCGTTGAGCGAGCTCAGCAGCGCGGCGACGATGATCATGCCGATGATCGCGGCGAGCACGGGGAGTCCGGCGCGGTTGAGGACGGCGACGAACGGGCTCTCGAGCAGGGACGGGTCGTCCCACGGCAGTGCGAGCACCATGATGCCCACGGAGCCCATGTAGAAGAGCAGGATCCGCCAGAGGATCGTGCGGGTCGCGGAGCGGATGGATCGCTGGGGCTCCGCGGTCTCCGCCGCGGCGACGGCCACGATCTCGATGCCGCCGAACGCGAACACCACCACCAGCAGTCCCGCAGCGATACCGCCCAGGCCGTTGGGCATGAACGCGGTCTGCGTGATGTTCGTAAGCCCCGGGCTGTCCGCCGGCGTCCAGCCCAGCAGGAACGCGACGCCCAGGGCGAGGAACAGGAAGACGAACGCGACCTTGATGAAGGAGAACCAGAACTCGAACTCGCCGAAGTTCTTGACGCCCCACAGGTTGATCCACGTGAAGAGCACCATGAACGCGAGCGCGTAGCCCCACTGCGGGAACAGGGGGACGACGCCCGCCATGATCTGCGCGGCGGCGGTCGCCTCCGCGGCGACGACGAGGCAGAGGGTGATCCACCACAGCCAGCCGACGGCGAACGCGGCGGACGGGCCCAGCGCCTTCCCCGCGTAGTAGGAGAACGCGCCGGGGTTCGGGTCCGCTGCGACCATCTCCCCGAGCATCCGCATCACCGCGATGACGATGAGGCCGGCGATGGCGTAGGACACGAGCACGGCCGGTCCCGCGGCGGCGATGCCGGCGCCGGACCCCACGAAGAGTCCGGCGCCGATCGCGGATCCCAGACTCATCATGATGAGATGCCGAGGACGCATCGCGGCGCGGAGTCCGCCGCCCGACGCGCCGCCCGCCTCGCCGACCGGCTGGGACTGTTCGCTGTTCGAAGGCTGGCTCTTCACAGCCCTGATCCTAGGGCAGGGCTGCTGTCAGCGGGTCACTCCCCTCGGTCCAGCCATTCCTGCAGGTGCGGCATCTCGCCGCCGATCGTCGTCGCGTCGCCGTGGCCGGTGAAGACGACCGTGCTGCCGGGCAGCTCGAAGAGCGTCTCCGCGATCGATGCCACGATCGTCTCGAAGCTCGAGTACGAACGGCCCGTCGCACCGGGTCCGCCCTGGAACAGGGTGTCCCCGGAGAACAGGACGGGGCTCGAATCCGACGCGCCCTCCGGCAGGACGTCCTCCGGGATGCGCAGGGATTCGCTCACGTAGAAGCACGTGGACCCGGGGGAGTGCCCCGGCGTGTGGAGCGCGTTGAGGTGCACGCCCGCCACGAAGTACTCCGAGCCCGGCTCGATGGCCTTGTCCGGGCCCTGGTCGGGGAAGACCATGTCCCACAGCACGCGGTCGTCGGAGTTGAGGTGGATCGCCGGTCCTCCCAGCGCCTCCTGCGTCTCGAAGACCGCGCGGATGTGGTCGTCGTGCCCGTGGGTCAGGAGGATGGCCTTGACCTTCCGCTCTCCCACGGCGGCCGCGACGGCCTGCGCGTCGTGCGCGGGGTCGATGACGATGACCTCGGAGTCGTCGCCGATGATCCACACGTTGTTGTCGACGTCGAATGTGCCGCCGTCCAGGGAGAACGTGCCGGACGTGACGATCCGCTCGATGCGTGCACTCATCAGAACTCCACCACCGATCGCAGGACGTCGCCCTGCTTCATCTTCGAGAACGCCTCTTCCACCCCGTGTACTCCGATCCTCTCCGTCACGAAGCCGTCCAGGGGCAGCCTGCCCTGCTCGTACAGATCCACGAGCATCGGGAAGTCGCGCTCCGGCAGGCAGTCGCCGTACCAGGAGGACTTGAGGCTGCCACCGCGGCCGAACACGTCGAGCAGCGGTACGGACAGCTCCATGTCCGGGGTCGGCACGCCCACGAGCACCACGGTGCCCGCGAGGTCGCGCGAGTAGAACGCCTGGCGCCAGGTCTCCGGTCGTCCGACGGCGTCGATGACGACGTCCGCGCCGAATCCGCCCGTGAGCTCCTGGACCGCGCTCACGACGCCGTCCTCGTCGAGGTCCGACGCGTCGATCGTGTGCGTGGCCCCGCGCTCCTTCGCCCAGTCGAGCTTCTTCGGGTCGCGGTCGATCGCGATGATCGTGCCGGCGCCTGCAAGCCTCGAGCCGACGATCGATGCCATGCCCACACCGCCGCAGCCGATCACGGCGACCGACTGGCCGCGCGTGACGCCGCCGGTGTTGATCGCCGCGCCGATGCCGGCCATCACGCCGCAGCCCAGAAGGCCCACGACGGCTGGGTCTGATTCCTGCACCTTCGTGCACTGCCCGGCGGCGACCAGTGTCTTCTCCGCGAACGATCCGATGCCCAGAGCTGCCTCGAGCTCTGCGCCGTCCTCGGCCAGGGTCATCTTCTGCGTGGCGTTGTGGGTGTCGAAGCAGTACCAGGGCTCACCGCGCTTGCACGCACGGCAGATGCCGCAGATCGCGCGCCAGTTGAGGATGACGAAATCGCCCACCTCGACGTCGGTGACGCCTTCGCCGATCTCGGAGACGACACCCGCGGATTCGTGCCCGAGCAGGAACGGGAAGTTGTCGCTCACCCCGCCATCGCGGAAGAGCAGATCGGTGTGGCACACTCCGCAGGACTTCACGTCGACGACGACCTCACCGGGACCGGGGTCCGGGATGACGATGTCGACAAGCTCTACGGGAGCGCCCTTCGAGCGGGAGATGACTCCCTTGACCGTTGACGGCATGAGGCTCCTTTCGACCACACCCCAGGTGGGGTGTGCGGGAACGGGTCACCGCCAGCCTATCGACGGTGACGGGCGTTGGACAGTGAGGGGCTGAGCGTTCCGGCCCGGATGACCCCGAGACCGGGGCCGGACCACCCCGAGGCAGGGTCGGGGCCACCCCGGGACTGGGCCCGGACGACCCCGAGGCCGGGACCCGTGCCGCGCGTGCGGCACCGGACCCCGGCCTCGGGAACGGTGGTCCGGCTGTGGTGCCGGTCCAGTGCGGGTGAGGTCAGTCGACCTCGCCCGTGGTGGCGTCCGGGTGGCGGCGCAGGTGCAGGATCGACCAGACCAGACCTCCCCAGACGGTGCCCAGTGAAACGACCATCATGACGACGGCTGCTGCGCTCATGCCTTCTCACCTCCAGAGGTCAGCGTGCGGGTGCGGGCCGTACTGGTCCCGGTCGCGGTCCCGGCTTCGGCTTCGGCTTCGAACTCCGCCCGCGCTTTGTCGACGCGATCCAGGCTCTTCTTGGGCCACGGGATGATGCTGACGAGGAAGGACACGTACGCGAGTGCGGCGATGAGGCCCCAGCCGAACAGCAGCAGGTGCCATGTCGGGTATCCCTCGTAGCCCTCCTGCGCGTACGTGATGATCTGCTGGATGAGCATGAAGCCCAGGACGATCGGGGTGACGACGGAGACGAAGACGATCCACGTGCGGCCGACCTTGAACGACGAGACGCCGTTGAGGTGATCGCGCAGCTGTGGCAGGCCGACCAGCAGCCAGCCCACCGCGATGATGGCGGTGAGCGCGATGCCGACGATGCCGATGTTGTTCGTGAACGCGTCGATGGTGTCCAGCACGCTCAGGCCGGTGGCCGTGGGCATGATGAGGATCGAGACGACGGCCATGAGGCCGCCCACGATCACGGTCGAGGTCCGCTCGCTGATGCCCGTCTTGTCCGCGATCGCGGCGATGGGCACCTGGATGATCGAGACGAGTGACGTGAGGCCGGCGAAGATCAGTGTGAGGAAGAACAGGACGCCGAAGATCGCGCCGCCGGGCATCTGGCTGATGATCGTCGGGAACGCGATGAAGGCCAGGCCCACGCCGTTGCTGACGACCTCGTCGACGCCCGTGCCCGCAGTGTGGGCCATGAATCCGAGCGCGGCGAAGACTCCGACTCCGGCGAGCATCTCGAAGCTGGAGTTCGCGAAGCCCACGACCAGGCCGGAGCCCGTGAGGTTCGTCTTCCGCTTCAGGTACGAGGCGTAGGTGAGCATGATGCCGAACATGATCGACAGGGAGAAGAAGATCTGTCCGTAGGCGGCGATCCAGACCGACGGGTCCGTCAGTGCGGCCCAGTCGGGGGTGAACAGTGCGTCGAGGCCGGCGGCGGCGCCCGGGAGGAACAGCGAGCGGACCACCATGATCGCGAAGACGACGACCAGGAGCGGCACGAAGATCTTGGAGAACCGAGCGATGCCGCTCTGCACGCCGGCATAGAGGATGACGAGGCAGACGACCCAGACGATGATGAGCGGGATCATCACTCCGGGCACGAAGTCGCCGGAGAGTCCGGCCTCGCCGCTCTGCTGGAGGTATTCGCCCATGAAGAAGCCCTCAGCGTCGTCGCCCCACGCCTGCGTGAAGGAGAAGCCGGTGTACGACACCGCCCAGCCGACGATCACGGCGTAGTAGATGCCGATGAGGGTCGCGATGCCGGTCTTGAACCAGCCGATCGGCTCTGCGGCCCGGTGGAGGGATCGGTACGCCAGCGGTGCCGAGGAGCGCGCTCGATGGCCGATGGCGTAGACCACGAACAGCAGCGGGATCCCGGCTGTCAGGAGTGCGATGAGATAGGGGATGATGAAGGCGCCGCCGCCGCTGTCATAGGCCACGTAGGGGAAGCGCCAGATGTTCCCCAATCCGATCGCGGATCCGATCGCGGCCAAGATGAAGGCGGTGCGGCTGACGAACACCTGGCGTCCAGGTGCCTGCTGTGCCGGCGACATGAAGTGTGGTCCTTTCGTCCGAGTGCGACTCTGCACTGAGGTGTGAAGTGTAAGTCGCGACCGGGCACTCACTGTGAATAGTGCCTCAAGTGTGGCACAGATCACCGCGAATGGTGTAAGTTTCGCACGCTGGGTGCGCCTGGGTCCGTCGGGAAGCGCTCTCGGCGCTGATGAGTGCACGCGAGGCAAGCCCCGTGTGCGGTCCTCTCGGTACACTTACGGACGTGATACGACTGCACAGCACTGCCACCGGAGATCTGATCCCCCTCGAGCCCGTCCGTGACGGCGAGGTGGGGATCTACGTCTGTGGTGCCACAGTGCAGGGAGCGCCCCACATCGGGCACATGCGCTCTGCGGTCGTCTTCGATCAGCTGCGTCGCTGGCTCACCTACCGCGGTCTGCGCGTGACGCTCGTGCGCAACACGACGGACGTCGACGACAAGATCCTCACGAAGTCCGTCGAGGAGGAGCGCGAGTGGTGGGCCCACGCCTATCACTACGAGCGGGTGTTCACCCGGGCCTATGAGGCGATGAACGTCCTGCCGCCCACGTACGAACCGCGTGCGACAGGGCACATCACGGAGATGATCGCGCTGATCGGCCGGCTCATCGAGGCAGGGCACGCCTACGCGGCGGACGACGGGTCCGGGGACGTGTATTTCGATGTGCGGTCGTGGGCGGACTACGGAGCACTTACCCACCAGAGCGTCGACGACATGGCGGACGCCGCTGACGCGGATCCCCGCGGCAAGCGCGACGTCCGCGACTTCGCGCTGTGGAAGGGGCACAAGGAGGGCGAGCCGGACACCGCGTCGTGGGGGGCTCCCTGGGGGCGCGGCCGGCCCGGCTGGCACATCGAGTGCTCCGCGATGTCGACGAAGTATCTGGGTGCGGAGTTCGACATCCACGGCGGTGGGCTCGACCTGCGCTTCCCGCACCACGAGAACGAGATGGCCCAGTCCAATGCCGCCGGCGATGCCTTCGCCCGCATCTGGATGCATTCCGGGCTGCTCAACGTGGGCGGCGACAAGATGTCGAAGTCGTTGGGCAACTCCGTGTTCGCGCACGACCTGCTCGAGGCGTTCCCGGCGGCCGTTCTGCGCTACTTCCTGTCCACGGCCCATTACCGGTCGACGCTCGAATTCTCGCCGCAACTCATCGAGAAGCAGCGGACCGCCTACGACAAGCTCGCCGGATTCGTGGCGCGTGCCCGGGAGGTGCTGGGTGCGGAGGCACCCGCCGCGCCCGAGGCCGCGGTCGGCTACGACTCCCGCGTCGCGGATGTGCCCGACGAGTTCGCGGTGGCGATGGATGAGGACCTGTCGATCCCACGGGCCCTGTCCGTCGTGTTCTCGACCGTGCGCGACGGGTCGAAGCTGGTCGCCGCGGCGAAGGTCGGCGGACTCGGCGACGCCGACCGCGCGCAGCTGGTGCAGCTGCTCGCGCAGGTCGAGCTGATGCTCGACATCCTCGGGGTGAACCCCACCGACCCGGCGTGGGCCGGTCAGGCGGACGGGGCCTCGGCGACGGAGGGTTCCGGCGACGACGATCCGGTGCGGGCGGCGCTCGACAGCCTGGTCGACCTCGTCGCGCACCAGCGGCTCGACGCGAAGGCGGCGAAGGACTTCGCGACCGCGGACGCCCTCCGTGACCGACTTCGGGAGGCTGGCGTCCTCATCGAGGACACCCCGGATGGCTACCGCTACGACCTGGCTCGGGACTGACGCGGCCGCGCGCCGCTCGAGCCGCCATGACGACTTTCTCAATCAACCCTCGGAAGAGGAGACACCATGCCACCTAAGCCACGCAGCGGAGCAGTCCGCAAGTCCAAGAAGGGCCCCCAGAAGGGGACCGGCGGCCTGGGCCGCCGCAAGCTCGAGGGGAAGGGCCCCACTCCGAAGGCGGAGGACCGGGTCTACCACAAGGCCTTCAAGAACGAGCACGAGAAGGAGAAGGAGCAGCGTGCCCGGCAGTCCCGCCGGCGCAAGCGCGAGTCCGGACCGGACACGGTCGCGGGCCGCAACTCCGTCGTCGAGGCGCTGCGCGAGGGGGTGCCGGCGACGGCTCTCTACGTCTCGTCGCGCACAGAGGCCGATGACCGTGTGAAGGAGTCCATCTCCCTCGCGGCGGACCGTGGGATCGCGATGCTCGAGGCGAGCAAGCAGGACCTCGACCGTCTGACGAACGATGCGATCCACCAGGGCATCGCCCTGCAGGTGCCGCCGTACGAGTACGCGCAGCCGGAGGATCTCCTGCACACGGCGAAGAGCCGGCTGGAGACGCCGCTGCTCGTGGCGCTCGACGAGATCACCGACCCTCGCAACCTGGGTGCGATCGTGCGGTCGACCGCGGCGTTCGGCGGGCACGGCGTCATCGTGACGGAGCGTCGGGCCGCGTCGATGACGGCGGCGGCGTGGAAGACGTCCGCCGGTGCGGCGGCCCGCATCCCGGTCGCTCAGGTAGTCAACCTGGTGCGCACGCTGCAGGGTCTCAAGAAGCAGGGCGTGTTCGTGCTGGGCCTCGACATGGACGGTGATGTCACGCTGCCCGGTCTGGCGCTGGCGGACTCGCCGGTCTGCATCGTCGTCGGCTCCGAGGGCAAGGGACTGTCCCGCCTGGTGCGCGAGGAGTGCGACCAGATCGTGTCGATCCCGATCGTGTCCTCCACGGAGTCGCTCAACGCCGGTGTCGCTGCAGCAGTGAGCCTGTACGAGGTCGCTCGCGCGCGAGGTGAGAAGAAGTGCTGACCGCGGCTCGGGCGTGCGCTACGATCGTCAGATACTGAACGATCGATCACTAGGAGTCGGTGCGTGAGCATTCGCGGCCAGGCGATGATCGCGGGGGCGTTCGAACACCCCCTGCGGAAGATCCCCGACACGTCCATCCAGCGGGTCCACGCCGAGGTCGCCGCAGGCGCCCTCGGGGACGCAGGTCTCACCTTCGCGGACGTCGACGCGTATTTCTGCGCGGGCGACGCTCCCGGCTTCGGCCCGCTGTCGATGGCCGACTACATGGGGCTGAACCTGAAGTACGTCGATTCGACGGACATCGGCGGCTCGTCCTACGTGGCGCACATCGGCCACGCGGCTGCGGCGATCGCGGCGGGCAAGTGCGAGGTCGCACTCGTGACGCTCGCGGGCCTTCCGCTCCAGGGGCTCGCAGCGGGCGCGGTGACCGATCGTGCACCGGAGTTCGGGTTCGAGAACGTCTTCGGCACGACGACCCCCGCGATGTACGCGCTCGCCGCCCAGCGCCACATGCACGAGTACGGCACGACGGCGGAGCAGCTCGCGGAGGTCAAGGTCGCGGCCTCCCACCACGCGCAGCACAACCCGAACGCGCTGCTGCAGAAGGTCGTCACGGTCGAGGACGTCCTGAACTCGCCGTACATCGCAGACCCGCTCCACCGGCTGGACTGCTGCGTCATCACCGACGGCGGCGGCGCAGTGGTCGTCGTGAGCCCTGCGGTCGCGAAGCGGCTGGAGCGGCAGTCCGTTCCGGTGCTGGGCCACGGAGAGGCTCCCAAGACGGCGGCCGCCGGTCGGATCGATCTCACGCACACCGGCGCCGTGTGGTCCGGACCGACAGCCTTCGCCGAGGCCGGGGTCACCCACGCGGACATCGACTACGCCTCGATCTACGACTCGTTCACGATCACCGTCATCGAGACGCTCGAGGACCTGGGCTTCTGCCCCAAGGGGCAGGGCGGCGCGTTCGTCGCGTCCGGAGCTCTGCGCGCACCTGACGGCGGTCTGCCGTTCAACACCGACGGCGGTGGACTGTGCAACAACCACCCGGTCAACCGCGGCGGCATGACCAAGATCCTCGAAGCCGTCCGCCAGCTGCGCGGAGAGGCCCACCCCGCGGTGCAGGTCCCCGACTGCGACATCGCACTGGCCCACGGCACGGGCGGATCATTGGGAACTCGGATGGGCTCTGCGACGCTCATCCTCGGACGGGAGGCATGATGAGCGACGCGACGACGACCTCGGCGGCGGGGGCTGCTGCACGGATCGGCAGCGAGCTGCCGGCGCCCACCCCGCCCATCAGCGCGGAGACCGCAGGCTTCTGGAAGGCGACGACGGAGGGGCGGCTCCTCTTCACGCGCTGCGACGCGTGCAGCGAGCCCACCTGGTACCCGCGTGAGTTCTGCCCCCACTGCGGCACGCTCGACGTGACGTGGGAGGAGGCCTCCGGCAGGGGAGAGATCCACAGTTTCACCGTCGTGCGTCGCGGCGGACTGGGCGCCTACGCCGGCGGCCCGCCCTACGTGCTCGCGTACGTCGAGCTTGTGGAAGGCGTGCGGATGATGACGAACATCGTCGACGTCGACGAGGCCGAGCTGCGGATCGGACTGCCGGTCACCGTCGTCTTCCACGAGACGGACGGTGACGCGGCGCTGCCGCGGTTCGTGCCGATCCGCCGCTGACGGCTCATGCCGGCAGTCTCGATACAGAATGCATCGAGACTGCTATCCTTGCCGGGTGACACTTTCAGACGCACCCAGGAAAAGGTCGGAGACCCGTCGTCGGATGCTCGCCGCCATGGACGAGATCGTCCATGGGTCCGGCGTGTCGGACGTGACGATCGGAAACCTCTGTGGTCGCGCCGGGTACACGCGCGGCGCGTTCTACTCGAACTTCGACAGCCTCGACTCCGTGTTCCTCGCGCTCCATCAGGAGCGCGTGGACCGCTTCCTCGTGCGCGCGACCGAAGCATCGCGACGAGTCCTGGACGATTGGTCCGGGCACGACAGCGGCCTGCTGGTGGAGACGATCGGCGCGGTCCTCGAAGCGCTGGCCGCGGACGAGACATGGTTCATCGTGCACGATCGCGTCTACGCACGTATGTTCGAGGATGAGTCGGTGCGAAAGCGGTATCGGGAGACCCGGGCGAGGATCTTCGGTGGCTTTGCCTCGCTGCTCGAGGAGGTGCTCGACGCGTCCGGCCGCGAAGCGACGGGCTCCGTCGACGAGCTTGCTCGCCTGCTGTGGTCCGCGGCCACGGGTGTGCTCAGGGAGCTTGCGGACGGCGATGGCCGGGACGCGCTCGACGACACGCGTGTGCTGGCGGAGGCTCTTCTCGAGGCCTGCACGCAGCCCACGGCGACGACGAGGGCAGACGCATGAGCCGTTCGTCGTGGACATCCGGTGACGGTCCCGCGATCGACGTCGAGGGCCTGGAGGCATCCGCGGACCAACCGGTCTTCGGACCGCTCGACCTGGAGGTCGGCCCCGGGGGCACGCTGGTGATCGTCGGTCCCGCAGGGTCGGGCAAGACCGCACTCCTGTTGACCCTCACCGGCAGGATGCACGCCACGGGAGGTTCCGGCACGGTGCTCGGGGCGGACGTGCGGAAGGACCAGGCACACATCCGGTCCGACTCCTCAGTCGCGTGGGTAGACGGGATCACCGACCTGGACAAGGACTACACCGTCGAGCAGCACGTCGCCGAACGCCTCATCGGCCTCCAGCCGTGGTACAGGCCCTTCGTGCGACGAGCCGACGTGCACCAGGCGCTCGACCTCGCGGGCTTCAGCGACGAGCTCCCACTGCGCGCCTTCGCATCCGAACTGACGCAGCTGCAGAAGTTCGAGGCCGAACTCCTGCTCGCGCGGCTCGACGGATCGGCGATCATCGCGCTCGACAACATCGACTTCCTGCGTGAGCCGGAGGATCGGAAGCATGCCTGGAGCCTGCTGGGCAGGGTCCAGGAGTCTGTCGCCCAAGCACGGCCGGACAGACCGCTGAGTATCATCGTCACGTGTGAGAACGACGCGGGGTTCGCCGTGCCCCAGGGCCGTGAGGACACCGTCCGCGTGCACCTCGACGAGGTGCAGCGCCCTGACCCCGCCCCGGCCCCGGCCCCCGAGTCCCGAGGAGGACGCCACTGATGTTCACCCTCCCGTGGTTGGAGATGTCGCGCTTCGGTCGTTCGGCGCTGTCCAAGGCGGCCATCGTCGCGATCCTCATCGTGCCGACGATCTACGCAGGGCTCTACCTCACGGCGAACTGGGCGCCTACAGACAACCTGGACCGGCTCGACGCCGCCGTGGTGAACCTTGACACCGGCGCGGACGCGCCGAGCCCCTCGTCCTCCGGGGACTCCGATGGTGAGGACGACAGCGAGGCCGACGACAGGCTCGAGGTCGGTGATGAGCTGACCCACACCCTCACGAATGAGGGGGATGCAGGCTTTACCTGGATCGAGACGGATGTGGAGGACGCGGCGAGCGGGCTGGCATCAGGCGATTATGCGGCCACCCTCACCATCCCCAGTGACTTCTCCGAGCGCATTGCCTCCTCCGGCGGAGACGCCCCGGAGAAGGCGGGGCTCACGCTGCAGACGAACGACGCCTACAGCTTCATCGTCGGACAGGTCGCCAACACGATCCTCCAGGAACTGAGCACGTCCCTGAACTCCGACATCACCGCCGAATACCTCGACCAGGTCTACATCGGCTTCAACGACATCCACGACAACATCGGCGAGGCCGCGGACGGCGCGACGGAGCTCCACGAGGGAACGGTCGAACTCGAGGACGGCGCTGCGTCGCTCGCCGACGGCTCCGGTCGGCTCGCAGACGGCGCGCACGAGCTCGAAGACGGCACCGCACAGGTACGTTCGGGTGCTGGGGAGCTCGCCTCGGGCGCAGGCATCCTCGCCGACGGACTGGGACAGGCGCACGATTCGGGCGGTCAGCTCGCAGACGGGGCGGACCAGGTCGCGGACGGCACGGCGACGCTCGCGGACGGCGCGGACTCGGTCGTCGACCGGGTGGACGACGTTGCCGACCGCGCGCACGACATCCTCGACCATGCGACCTCCGGCTTGGAGGCTGCTCGTGACGATCTGGACGACGCGGGATCCGTGCGCGACGGTATGAGCGAGGACATCGACAAGCTAGCCGAGCGCTACCCCGATGATCCGGACGTCCAGAGTCTCACGGAGTCAGCCGACGAGTTCGGCCGCGACCTCGACCGGGCTTCGGAACGCGCCGGCAGTGCCGCGGACGAGTCCGAGGAGCTCGCGGATGAGCTGCGGGGGTCGATCGACGAGGCAGTCGACACGACGCACGAAGTGCGCGACAGCGTCCACGACCTCGACGACGGGGCGAAGCAGGTGGCCGACGGCGCGGGCCAGCTCGAGGACGGGCTGAGCGAGCTCGCCGACGGCGGGAACGACCTCAGCGACGGCGCGGGCCGCCTCAAGGACGGAGCCGTCGAGCTCGACGACGGAGCGGGGGAGCTCGTCTCCGCCGCGGACGAGCTCCACGACGGCAGCGTCTCGCTGCACGACGGGACGATCGAGCTCGAGGACGGCGCGGGCGGGCTCGCGGACGGCCTCGGATCCGGGCTCGAACAGATCCCGACGTACGACGCCGAGGACCGTGACGTCCGCAGCGACGTAGTGTCCCTACCGGTCGACGGCGAGCTCGACAAGGCGAACGAAGTGTCCCACTACGGTGAGGGCCTCGCACCGTTCTTCCTGTCGCTCGCCCTGTGGATCGGCGGCATGATCACGTACATGGTGATCAACGCGATCCCGCCACGCTCTCTCGTCACGCCGGCGAGCTCACGCCGGATCGCCTGGTCGGGCTTCGTTCCCGGCGCGGTGCTGGGCGTCGGGCAGGTGCTGCTGCTCTTCGGCGTGATCGCCGGCCTGCTGGGCTTCGATGCGGCGAAGTGGCCGTCCACCATCGCCTTCGGAATCGTCATCGCAGGGGTGTTCGCCGCGATCCACCAGGTCTGTGTCGTCTGGCTGGGCGGCGTGGGCCGTCTCGTCGCGCTCGTCCTCCTGATGGTCCAACTGGCGACGGCAGGGGGAACCTACCCGGTGGCGACAGCGCCGGAGTTCCTGCAGTGGCTCTCGCCGCTCATGCCCATGACGCATTCGGTCGCGGGTCTGCGGATGCTCATCTCCGGAGGGACGACGGGGATGTTCGCCGTGCACCTCGGGGCCCTGCTCCTCACGGGTGCGCTCGCCATGGGCATGACGATCATCGGGTGCCGCCGCAAGCGGATGTACACGATCACCCGACTGCATCCGAGCCTTCAGCTGGCGTGACCCGCTCAACGCCGGGGCTCCTCTGCGCTGCGCGAGTTCCCATGACGGCGGCCGCGACGAGGCGGCGCACAGTCTTGCCCACTCGCGTCCATCGCTGCGGCAGGAGGACGGCAGCGGCCTACACGAGCGCGAAGGCCGACACCACAAGCGGGTTCGCATCGACGAACGTCCTCGGCGCGTCCATGATCGGCACGTCGTAGAACAGCGGACCCACGAAAGTCAGGATGGACACGACGACGATTGCGAGGTCGAGCGTCCGGTGTGTCGAGCCCCCGGAGCCCGACGACGTCCAGACTCGATGCGTGCTCACCGCTCTCACACCCGCGGGGTGAACCGCCCGTCCTGCGCCATCCAGCCGCCGTCCACCAGCAGCGAGTGGCCGGTCACGTAGGAGGACGCGTCGGATGCGAGGAACAGGACAGGTCCCGCGATTTCGTGCAGGACGCCCCAACGGCCCAGGGTGCCCTTCTCTGCGTAGGCGTCCCACCATTCGCGGTCGGCCTTGATCTGTTCGGTGAGCGGCGTCTCGAAGGGGCCGGGCAGGATGGAGTTCACGCGCACTCCGGATCCGCCCAGTTCGCTGGCCAGCGTCTTCGTCAGCTGGACGACACCGGCCTTCGCCGCGGCGTAAAGGCCCTGGCCGGGCTCGATCACGAGTGCCCGGAAGCTTGCGAACGTGACGATCGAGCCGCGTCCGCGCTCCGCCATCCGGGTGCCGAATGCGCGCATGAGCCGGTAGGTGCCCTTGAGATTGATGTCGATGACGCGGTCGAACTCCTCGTCCGTCGTCGCAGCCATCTTCTTCCGCACGTTGAAGCCCGGGGTCATGACCAGCACGTGGGCGTCCGCGAACTGCTCCGCAACGGCCTCGACGTTCTCCGTCGACGTGATGTCGAGGGCGACCGCCTCGCCCCGACCTCCGCGATCAGCGATGATCTGCGCCGTCTCCTGCGCACCTTCCGTGTTGAGGTCCGCGCACACGACGTGCGCGCCCGCGTCGGCGAGGCCCACAGCTGTCGCACGGCCCAGGCCGGACGCGGAGCCGACCACGACGGCTGTGCGATCGGCAAGATCGAAGAGGGAGGGGATGTTCGGCAGATCTGACACGGGTGGGGTCCTTTCTGTACGGATGTGTCCGGGGTGCGGACACCTCGATCATCCGCCATCCGGCTTCCTCCGCGCGACCCCAGTCCGCATGTCGGTAGAAGTGCCCCGCGCCCTAGGATGACGGTATGAGCGTCACGGTCGAGGACATCGCAGAGCGGGCGGGGGTCTCCCTGTCGACCGTGTCGCGCGTCCTCAATGACCGCGGCCCGGTCGCGGACGCCACGGCGCAGCGCGTCCGGACCGCGATGACCGACCTGGGGTATTCGCGCTCGACCCTGCTGCGCAGCACGGAGCACCCGCTGGCAGCGGTGTGCGTCCCCGCACGCCCCGAGCACTGGCAGCTCGACGTGCTCAGCCGCGTGGACTCCGCTCTGCAGCAGCGCGGAGTCCTCACCGCGACCCCGGCGATCGGTGCGGACCTGTCGGAGGTCTTGGCGGTCGTCGACGCGGGTGCGGCGCTCGTCATCACCCCCATGCTCACGCCGCTGGAGATGGACATCCCCGTGGTGCGCTTCGCCGGTGCCAGCCACACCGACGACCGCCGGCCCCACCCCAACGAGCTCGTCGCAGCCCGCATCGATCTCACCGGTGCGCTGTCTCTCGCGTTCGACCACCTGTCCGCGATCGGACACCGGCGGATCGGCCTCATCTGCAACGATTCCGGAGTGCTCGCCGATCAGCTGCGCGCCCGGTTCCTCGCGGAGCATCCGATGGCGCGGTTCAACGACTCGCTCGAGGACTGGATCGCACCGGTCCCCAAATCGGTCTCCGGCGGTGCCGACGCCGCGCTGCGCCTCAAGGACCTCACGTGCACGGCTGTCATCGTGCAGTCCGGGCTGCAGCTCTACGGGGTGTTCCAGGGCATCCGGCAGCGCAGCCTCGCGGTTCCCCGCGACCTGTCCGCGGTGGGTCTGGGCGACTCGCTCACCGTCCGCTACACCCGTCCTCCCGCCACGGTGCTGGGCTTCGACGCCGAGGCCATGGCCGAGGCGCTGGTCGCCGGCGCACGCACCGTGCTGGGGATGCCGGGCGACGGGCTCCCCGCGGTCCCTCCCACCTTCCGACCGATGCTCGTGGCGCGCCGCTCGACGACGGCGGTGCTGCGATGAGCCGCCCCACGCTCGCCCGCATCGCGGAGGCCTCCGGGCTCTCCCTCTCCACGGTGTCGCGCGTCCTGCGCGACCGGCCAGGAGTGTCCGAGGACGCGCGCAGAGCGGTGTCGATCGCACTGCGCAGCCTGGGCGTCGAACCGCCGCCGGCGACGAACCCGGATACGGCGAGCGGCGCCCGGCTCATCGCCGTCGTCTCGAACGCGCTCGTGGGTCCGGACGTCGACCCCTACGCCACGCTCGCGCTCGCACTCAACCGCCGCATCTTCGAGCTGGGGGACATCGCGGTGACCGCTGCGGCGGGCGACGGGCTGGACCCGGCCACCGCGTTCGCCTCACGCGGGGTGGCCGGAGCCATCGTCCTGGGCGGGGCCGACGCAGGCCACGAATCGCAGAGGCTGGCCACGGCGGGGATGCCCGTCGTGCGCATCTCCAACGCGCCGCACTCCGGCCTGCCGCAGTTCGTGCTGGATGCGTCGAGCGGCATCGAGACCGCGGTGCGCCACCTCGCGCACATGGGCCACCGCCGGATCGGGTTCGCCGTCGTCCAGAACTCCGCGGCGGAATCGCGCGCGAACGTGTTCCGGCAGGCGGTCGCCCAGACGCTCCACGTGCAGGCGACCCGCGCCGAGGCCCCCGTCGAGATCACGCGCGAGGGCCAGCTCGCGGGCGCCCACGCCGCCGAGGTCCTGCTCGCCCAGGGCATCACCGCCGCCATCAGCTCGTCGCCCGCGATCACCCTGGGCTTCCTTGAGGCCACGGCGCGTGCACGGCTGCACATGCCGGAGGACCTGTCGCTGCTCACGGTGGGCGATCTGCCGGACGCCGATGTGCTCGACCCACCGATGTCGCAGGTCACCTACGACTGGACGCAGCTCGCGGAATCAGCGGTGTCCGAGCTGCGGCGGATCATCGGCCAGCGCGATGCGGGGCACTCGCCGTCGGTGCCCGCGCACTACCGGGTGGTGCCGGAGCTCGTGCTCCGCGCGTCCGTCCGTCCGGTCACGAAGCGCTGACGGGACCGGAGGTCCCCGTGGAACCACCGCCGAGGTGCCGGCCGCGGTCCGCGGCGAGCCGGGCGAGGAAGGTGGAGACGGCCTCGGGATCGGCGACGCGGAACGGCGCGCACGTGGCCTGCGTGCCCACCTTGACCGGCAGCGACGCGATGTCGGTGCGGTCGTTCAGGTAGGCGAACGCGTCCTCGTCGGTGGTGTCGTCGCCCAGGAAGACGACGGCGTCCGCGCCCGTCGCCTCGAGCATGCGCGCCAGGCCGTGGCCCTTCGTCTCCATGCGCACCGCGAATTCGGTCATCGCGTGTCCCGCGAAGCTGCGCAGCTGCGGCATCCGCGCCGCGAGGGCGGTGAGCTCCGCCTCGAAGAAGGCCGCTCGCTCCGCACTCGTGCCGCGGGTGTGCGCCGTGCGGCCCAGCGGCTTCCGCTCGATCCGCAGCTCGCCGTGCCCGGCTTCGGGGGTCCGGGAACGGATCGACTCGAACGCGGCGTCCAGCTGCGCGAGCGTGTCCGCCTCCGCTGCGGTGAGGGGAGTGGAGTACCGGGGGAGACCGTCCGCGGCGGGTGCGGTCGCGGATGTGCTCCCGTTCGGTGTGCTCCCGTTCGACGGATCGAGTGCGGAGAAATCCGTCTCCAGGCCGTGGGAGCCGATGAAGATCGCGCCGGTGGGGGCATTCGACAGGTCCTGCAGCACGTCGATGTTCCGCCCGGAGATGTACCCGACCGGGGTGTGCGGCAGCGCCGCCAGCGCCACGACCGCGTCCGCGGAGGCCGGCAGGGGAGCGGACGAGTCCGGATCGTCCTGCAGCGGGGCGATGACCCCGTCGAAGTCGAGGGCGACCAGCAGAGTGTGCGCGGAGCTGATCGCGGTGATGTCGAGGGCGTCCGGCGGGATGACGGGCGGGCGGAGGGCGAGGGTCACTGAGCGGTCTCCGAGGATGTGGGGTGATCAGGGACGACTGGCCGCTGCATGACGGCCGGCGCGGTTCCCTGGCGCGCGGCGGCCAGCCCGCGGAGCGTGCCGAGGAAGTCAGCGGACCAGCGTCGCACGTCTTCGGTGCGCAGCTTGCGGCGCATCGCGCGCATGCGGCGACGGCGCTCCGCGTCGGGCATGCGCACCGCCATGAGGATGCGGGCCTTGAGTCCGGAGATGTCGTAGGGGTTCACGGTGACCGCCTGGGTGAGCTGTTCGGCGGCACCGGCGAACTCGCTGAGCACGAGCACCCCGTCGTCGTCCGTCCGGCATGCGACGTACTCCTTCGCGACGAGGTTCATGCCGTCGCGCAGCGCTGTCACCAGCATGACGTCCGCGGCGAGGTAGTACGCAGCCATCTCATCGCGGGGGTAGGAATGGTGGAAGTAGTGCACCGCCTGGTGATCGAGCGTCGAGTGCTCGCCGTTGATGCGGCCGACCGCCAGCTCGACGTCGTCGCGGATCTGCCGGTACTGCTCGATCCGTTCACGGCTGGGCGTCGCGATCTGCACGAGTGTGGCTTCGCCGGGCAGGATGCTGCCGTCGTTGAGCAGCTCGCCGAACGCCTTGATGCGATGGCGGATGCCCTTCGTGTAGTCGAGCCGGTCGACGCCGAGCATGAGCACGTCGGGATCACCCAGCTCGGACCGGATCTCCCGGGCCCGCGCCACGATCCGCTCCTCCCGTGCGAGCTGGTCCAGCTCCTCCGTGTCGATCGAGATGGGGAAGGCACGGGCGTGGGCGACGTGTGACTCGCGCTCGCCGTCAGCGGTCGGCACCGTGATCGCGGTGTCCTTCGTGGAGCGGTTGAGGTTGATGCGCACGGCACGGCGGAAGTTCGCGGCGTCCGCGGCCCGCTGGAAGCCGATGAGGTCCGCGCCCAGCAGGCCCTCGAGGACCTGGGACCGCCAGGGCAGCTGCGCGAAGAGCTCCCAGCCGGGGAACGGGATGTGGTTGAAGAACCCGATCGCGAGGTCCGGGCGGGCCTCACGCAGCAGCGCCGGCACCAGCTGCAGCTGGTAGTCGTGCACCCAGACCGTCGCACCCGGAGACGCGACGCGTGCGGCGCGCTCCGCGAACCGCTCGTTCACCCGCACGTAGTCGTCCCACCAGGTGCGGTGGTACTCCGGATGCACGATGAGGTCGTGGTAGAGCGGCCAGAGCGTGGCGTTGGAGAACCCCTCGTAGTACCGCACGATCTCCTCGGAGCTCAGCGGGACCGGCACCAGGTGCATGTCGTCGAGGTCGAACGGATCGAACTCCTGGTCGGTCGCACCGGCCCACCCCACCCACGCGCCGCGGTTCTGCTGCATGACCGGGGCGACAGCGGTGACGAGCCCGCCGGGGGACGTGCGCCAGGTGGGCGGCTCCGTCGACATGTCCCGGTCGACGGGGAGGCGGTTGGCGATGACGACGAAGTCGAACGTCTCATCCTGAGTCCCGTCGATGGTCATGCGGTGCACTCCTCCCGAGCTCCTGCTGAACGCCGGCCGAACGGCCCGGCCGGGTGCTTTCAGGTCTCTCCTCTAAGCTTAGCCGCGTGGGAATGGAGGAACTGGGCGGATACCGCCTGATCGAGGAGCTCGGTGCGGGCGGCATGGGCGTCGTGCACCTGGGGATCGACGGCGGCAACAGCCCCGTCGCGGTCAAAGTGCTCCACCCGCACATCTCCAGTGATGAGACGGCGCGCCGCAGGCTCGCCCGCGAGGTGCGGACGCTGCGGCGCATCAAGCACCCGCGGATCGCAGAGGTGCTGGATGCAGAGCTCGAGTCCGACCGTCCCTTCATCATCACCGAATTCGTCGACGGCACGACGCTGTCCGAGGATGTGCGCGAGAATGGGCCGTTCCAGGAGGACGAACTCGTCCACTTCGGCCACGCCCTGCTGGACGCCCTCAACGCGGTCCACGACGCAGGCGTCATCCACCGCGACCTCAAACCCGCGAACGTCATGATCATGGACGGCGAACCGATGGTCATCGACTTCGGCATCGCGCAGGTCGCTGACGAGGTCAAGGTCACCGCGACGGGGCTCGTCATGGGGACTCCCGGCTATCTCAGCCCGGAGATCGCCGACGGCAAGCCGTCCAGCGAGAAGACGGACTGGTGGGGCTGGGCGGCGACGATGGTGTTCGCCGCGACCGGCCGGAACCCGTTCGGCTCCGGTCCGCTCGAAGCAGTGCTGGGGCGCGTCGCGATGGGACGGGCGGACCTCGACGACGTGCCGCCGCGGTTCGTGCCGCTCCTGCGCGCCTGCCTGGAGCCCAAGCCGGAGCGCCGCCCGTCGGGAGCCATGATCCTGCAGGCGCTCGTCGACATCGAGTCGGGACGCGTGCCGGAGCTGGGCGGCGGGACGAGCGCGCAGATCCCCCGCGCGGATGCGATAGGGGCCGCCGGCGCCTATCCGGGACAGCCGCGCGCGCACCACGGTCCACCGCAGACCGCCGTGGGCCTGCCCGCAGTCGCCCAGCAGGACGCCGGACCTCCCGGGCAGTACGGAGCCGGAGGCCCGCAGCACGGAGCCGCGGTCGGCTCGGCCGGCCCGCCGATGACAGGTCCTCCGGTCGGTTCGCCTCCCGCCCCGCCGCAGCGCGGTCAGGGATATGGACTGCAGCCGGGTGAGCGCCCCTACGGCGCCCTCACACTCGACGAGGCCGCGCGTCAGCGGCAGGGACAGTCCTCGCCGAACGGATACGTGGGAGCTGCCTACGCCGGTGGCCCCCACGGTCCCGGGCAGCCGGGACCGCACGGACAGATGCAGCCGTACGGCCAAGGCCGGCCTGTCGACGCGCAGGGCTACTCGCCGTACTCCGCGCGGGGCCGACGGCTGCCGGGCGCCGCCTGGTTCATGCTGGCGCTCAACCTGTTCGCGATCGCCTTCACCGCGCTGGGACCGCTGCTCGTGGCCATCGTCATGCTGCTGTGGCAGGTCGTGGCCCGCACCGCCGGCCGCCTCCACGCCGCGCAGCGGCGCCGGTTCGTGGAGTACGGGCCGCAGTCGGCGTCTGGCTGGTCAGCGGTCGCCCGCGCTCCCGGCTCCGCTCTCGCGTCGATCCTCACCTCGACCCTCAGCCTCATCCTCCCGACCGTCGCCGCAGCCGCAGCGGCTGTGCTGGCGTGGCTGGATGTCGTGGGGATCGTGCCGGAGGGGCGCAATGAGGAATGGGCCCTCTGGACTGCGGCACTGGTGTTCGGCGTGGTCCTGTGGCTGGGCCCCGGGTCGCAGAACCTGCGTCTGGGCTCACGGGTGCTCGTGGCGCCCCTGGTGCGGAGTCCGCGCGCGGAGGGGATATGGGCGATCGCGCTCGTCGTCCTCGCCGCCCTCGCACTCACGACGGCGCTGGGCGGGGCGTCCGCCGTGTGGTGGCCATCGCCGGAGAACCCGTTCGATGTCCTTCCGGAGCCGGGACTGTGAGACCACTCGTTCTGTGAGCGACCTGACAGTGGTCGACTGACTCCGGGCTGTAGCCTCGTACTGTAAAAATTCAAACGTCAACGATCATGAGGGCCCATGGCGAATCATCCGTCACCCAAGGACCGGCGCAACACCGCGCGGGAGCAGGCACGCCAGATCGCCGCAGCGCAGGCGAAGAAGGAGAAGACGGTCAAGACCATTCTCTACGTCGGCATCGCCGTGGTAGTAGTGGCAGTGGTAGCCGTCGTCGGAACGCTGGTCTGGCAGTCATCGCGACCCGTGGCGCCTCCGCAGGCGATGGTGTCCGGCACCGTCGCGTTCGCGGCGGGTGACGACGGGATCCAGGCAGTGCAGCCCTCGGGCGAGGAGGAGGGCGCTGACGTGTCCGACCTCCCGACGGCAGCGGACTCCGGTGCCGCCGAGGGCGCGGCCGTGGTCAAGGTGTACCTGGACTTCCAGTGCCCTGGCTGCAAGGCCTTCGAGGAGACGAACGGCCAGACGCTCACCAGCCTGGCCGAAGACGGTTCGATCGTGCTCGAGTACGAGCCGGTCGCGATCCTCGACCGCATGTCCAGCGGCAACGAGTTCTCGACGCGCTCGTCGAACATGACCGCCTGCATCGCGGACTCCGGCCAGTCGGAGCTGCTCCCCGATGTGATGCTCGAGCTCTTCGCGCAGCAGCCGGGCGAGGGCCAGACGGGCATGGAGGACGAGCAGCTGCTGTCGATCGCCGAATCGGCAGGTGTGGACGTCGACGCGGAGGTCGCCAACGAGGATTCCGCGACCGTCCGCGACTGCGTGACGGAGGTCGCCTTCGACCGCTACGTCGAGAGCAGCACGCAGGATGCGCTGAACGACGAGGGCCTGCAGAGCGCCCCGCACATCACCATCGACGGTGAGCCGTACCAGGGCGACTGGTCGAACCGCGAGACCTTCGCGGCGGACCTCATCCGCGCCTCCGGCCAGAGCTGAGTCTCCGGCCAAGCTATCGCGGCGGTCGGCGGGAACGCCCGCCGACCGCCGCGGCATGCGGCGCACCGCCCCATCGTCTACACTGGGTCGCCGTACGCCTCCTTAGCTCAGCTGGCCAGAGCATCTGTCTTGTAAACAGAGGGTCATCGGTTCGAATCCGATAGGAGGCTCCGAATCCGCAGAGCGCCTCTCCCATCCTGGGCGAGGCGCTCTGCGCGTCAGCGGGAGTTGTCGATCTCGCACCGATCGGCGATGCTGATGCGCATGACGCATGAGAGCGGCGGAACGGAGCACACGCCTCGTTCGTCGTCGACGGTGCTGCCCGGGCGTCGCACCGTCCGCGGACGGGTCCTCGCGATGATGCTGGCATTCATGCTCGTGGGACTCGCCGCCGCCGGCGCAGTCACCTACACCTCGCAGTTCGAGACGCTCGAGGATCGCGTCGATCTGGAGCTGCGGCAGGAGATCGATGAGCTCACACTGCTCGCCCAGCAGTCGATGGACCAGTCGCCCGCAGGTCTCGAAGAGCTCCTGAAGTCCGCCACAGCGGCGGTCGTTCCGGGCCAGTACGAATCCGTCCTCGCGCTGGTGGACGGAGCACCGCGCTACCAGCCGGAGGACCTGCCCTACTCCCTCTCCGACCAAGCGGTGCTCGAGCAGATCCGCCGTCACCGCGTCCCCGGTCGGACGGTCTTCGTCGGCCTCACCGTCGACGGTGAGGTGCATCGTGCCGCGGTGGCCTCCGTGTCCGTCGGCGGAGACGACCGGGAGGGGACGTTCGTCGTCGCCAACCGGATCTCCGTGCAGCGGGAGGAGATCTGGACGTCGGCCGGGATCTTCGCGGCCACGTCGTTCGGCGTCCTGCTCCTCGCCGCGGTCGCCGGATACCTGGTGAGCGGACGGCTCATGCGCCCGCTGGGGGAACTGCGGGAGGCAACGGAGTCCATCACCCCCGACGACCTCGAGATGCGGGTCACGGTCCCGGAGACCGACGATGACGTCGCCGCCCTGGCCCGCACGTTCAACACGATGCTGGATCGGATCGACGACGGATTCATCGAGCAGCGGCGCTTCATGAGCGATGTGAGCCACGAGCTGCGCACGCCTCTCACCATCATCCGCGGGACGTTCGAGACCACAGACGCGACGGACCCCGACGACGTGGCGGAGAGCCGGCAGATCGCGCTCGAGGAGGTCGAGCGGATGGACAAGCTGGTGACCGACCTGTCGACGCTGGCGAAGTCGCGGAGGCCCGATTTCATCCGCACCGCACCCGTCGACCTGGAGCAGTTCGGATCGCGGGTGCTGGCCCGCATCGAGCATCTGGGAACGCGGGACTGGATGCTGGAGTCCGATGCGCGCGGCACCGTGCTCGCCGACAGCGATCGCCTCATCCAGGCGGTCGTCCAGCTCGCGGCGAATGCCGTGCGGTTCAGCGCGGAGGGCTCCCGCATCCGCCTGCGCGTCACGACGATCGGCCGTCGACCGCTCCCCGGGACCGCCGATGCGGGGTCTCGCAGCATCCTCATCAGCCTGCGGGATGAGGGCGCGGGGATCCCGACCGACAGGCTCGATACGATCTTCGAGAGGTTCGTGCAGGTGGACTCCGGGAGTTCCGTGTCCGGAAGCGGGCTGGGCCTGTCGATCGTCCGGGCGATCGCGGAGGGGCACGGCGGGCGCGTCCACGTCGATTCCCAACCGGGGGTCGGCTCGGACTTCTCGCTCATCCTCCCGCTGCTGGAGGTGCCGCCTGTCCCATCGAGCCCACCCCAGTTCCCGAACCAGCCCCCACCCGATGCCAGGAGGCATGCATGAGGATCCTCGTCGCGGAGGACGAACCGCGCATCTCACGATTCGTCGCGCGCGGTCTCAAGGCCAGCGGATACACGCCGACCGTGGTCGACGACGGCATCACGGCACTTGACTATGCGAGCAGCGGAGATTTCGACCTCCTCGTGCTCGACGTCGGCCTGCCGCGGATGGATGGCTTCACCGTCCTGCGCAACCTGCGCGAACTCGGATCGACGATCCCCGTCATCATCGTCACGGCGCGGGACTCCGTCGAGGACACCGTGCACGGGCTGGAGGGCGGGGCGGACGACTACCTCTCGAAGCCCTTCCGCTTCGAGGAGCTGCTCGCGCGCATCCGGCTGCGGGCCAGAGCCGTCGGTGCGAACGGAGCGGCGTCCGCGGAGACCGCCTCGGCCGTGCTGGAGGCGGGCGATCTGTCGCTGGACGTGCGCACCCGCACCATCGCGGTCGCGACCGATACCGGCACCCGGCAGGTCGAGCTGAGTGCACGCGAGTACTCGATGGCACTCATGTTGTTCGAGCACCCGGGGCAGGTCCTCAGCCGCGAGCAGCTCCTGTCGCGCGTGTGGGGCTACGACTACGACGGCGCGTCCAATGTGGTCGATGTCTACGTGGGGTATCTGCGCAGGAAGCTCGGGGCCGAATCGATCGCGACCGTCCGAGGCTCCGGGTACCGCCTCGTCGCGTGAATGAGAGATCTCTCATCACCGCTTCACTGCCGATTCACACACGGTTGGAACAGTAGGTGGCATGAAGTCGGTGCAGGCCCCCATTCTGGTCGGCGTCGTCGGTCTGGTCGCCGCCGCCGCCTTCGTCATCGTGCCCCTGACCGATGACAACGGCGCCACGAGCCCGGGGATCAGCGTCGGTGAGACCACGGCACCCGCAGTGGATGACCCCGAGTCCAGCGATGGAGGCTCGATCCTCATCCGGAACGAGGACGGCACCGTCACCCGCCGCGATGCCGAGGACCTGCCGACGAGCAGCGCCTCACTCCAGGAGAAGCCCGCGCCCGTCCCTGCGGCTCGAGATTCGGGTGGCAGCTCCGGCGGCAATTCCGGCGGAGGCACCGGCGGCGGTTCCGGAGAGGTCTGCGAGTGGGACGACGGCGAGTGGGAGTGCGACGACGATGACGACGACTACGACTACGACGACTACGACGACGACGATGACGACGATGACGACGATGACGACGATGATGACGATGATGACGATGACTGAGGGGTTCTCCGCGCGAAGCGGCCGGACGCTAGCATAGAGCGGTGATTCCACAGAGCACTCCCAGCGAGCACGCGGCCGACAGCGCGAAGACCACCGGATTCCTCGATCGCTTCTTCGAGATCCCCACTCGCCATTCGAGCGTGGGCCGGGAGGTGCGCGGCGGTGTCGCGACCTTCTTCTCGATGGCCTACATCGTCGTTCTCAACCCTCTGATCCTCGGCACCGTCGCCGATTCCGCGGGTGAGTTCCTGGGCGGCGGCGACGTCCCGAACCTGCCGGCGATCGCCGCGGCGACCTCGCTGGTGTCCGGCCTGCTGACGATCCTCATGGGACTCGTGGGCAACTTCCCGATGGCGGTGTCCTCGAGCCTCGGCCTGTCCGCTCTGCTCACCTACGGCATCGTCGCGCTTCCGGGCATGACGTGGGCGGACGCGATGGGGCTCGTCGTGATCGAGGGCATCATCCTGCTCATCCTCGTGCTCACCGGCTTTCGCACCGCGATCTTCAACGCCGTGCCGCCGGAGCTCAAGACCGCGATCAGCGTGGGCATCGGACTCTTCATCGCCATGATCGGCATGATCAACGCGGGCTTCATCTCCTACGACGGCGGCCCGGGCTTCCAGCTGGGCATGGGCGGCTACATCTCCGGCTGGCCGCTCGTCATCTTCCTCGTCGCGCTCTTCGCACTCTTCGTCATGTGGGCGTCGGGACTGCGCGGCGCGATCCTGCTGTCCATCGTGGGCGCCACGGTCCTCGCCCTGGTGCTCGAGGCGATCTTCCGGGTGGGGCCGAAGACCGGCGCTGACGGCGAGCCCGCGAACGAGCACGGCTGGGGCCTCTCCGTCCCCACACTCGACCAGCAGTGGCTGTCGCTGCCGGACTTCTCCGTGCTCGGCTCCTTCAACCTCCTGGGCTCATGGCAGCACATCGGCATCATCGCCGCGACGCTCGCGGTCTTCACGATGCTGCTGGCGAACTTCTTCGACCTGCTCGGCACGATGGTGGCGGTCGCGAAGACCGGCGGGATCGAGGACGTGGACGGTGAGATCCCTCATTCCCGGCGGATCATGGTCGCAGACGCGCTGGGCGCGATCGGCGGCGGCATCGGCGGCACCTCGTCGAACTCCGGCTTCATCGAGTCGACCGTGGGTGCCGGCGACGGTGCGCGGACCGGACTGGCGAACGTCGTCACCGGCGTGCTGTTCCTCGTGACGATCCTCCTGGCCCCGCTGGCCGCGGTCATCCCGACGGAGGCGGCGGCGCCCACCCTGGTGCTCGTGGGCTTCCTCATGATGCAGCAGATCACGGACATCGACTGGAAGGATCTGGAGCTCGCGATCCCGGCCTACATGACGATCGTCATGATGCCGTTCTCCTACTCGATCACGAACGGGATCGGGGCGGGGTTCCTCACCTACGCGATCATCAAGATCGTCCGCGGGCGGATCCGCGAGGTGCACCCCCTCATGCTGCTCACGAGCGCGCTCTTCCTCGTCTACTTCGTGTCGGGCCCGCTGCAGGACCTCCTGGGCGCGGCCTGACGGCCAGCCCTGCCCACGCCAGTCCCACCCACGCCGGACCTGCCCCGGCAAGCCCTGCCCCAGCCAACACCGCCCAAGCCAGTCCCGCCCGGGTCAGTCCTGCCCCGGATCCTGCCCGTCCGCGCCGCGCACGCGCGTGAGGGTGGGCAGCTTCGGTTCCAGCCCGTCGCCGCTGGACACGCCACGCAGCCGGCGCGATACCCAAGGGGCGAGGTGGGTCCGCACCCACGTCGTCTCCTCGGCCACCGCCTGCCGCACGGGACGCCCTGGCCGCTCCGGCATCGCGAAGCCGCGGCGCGTGGCCGCCGTGCCCTCGAGCGTCGCGAGTGCCTGCCGTGACACGAGCTCGTGCCCCAGTGCGCTCAGGTGGATGCGGTCGTCGGCCCACATCTCAGAGCTGTAGAGGTCGCGCAGGCCCCACAGGTCGAGCATGTGGCAGCCGTGCCGCTGGGCGATCGTCCAGAGGTGGCTGTTGAAGATGGCGACGCGGGACCGCACCGCACGCAGCAGGGGCGACGCGGTCTCCGTGTCGTAGCCGGTGGCCATGAGGACCTCGACCCCGGCCTCGCGCAGCCGGACGACAGCGGATTCGATCTCTCCCGCCAGCGCGTCGATGTCCGTGTATGGACGCAGGCAGTCGTTGCCGCCGGCGACGATGCTCACGAGGTCCGGTGCCAGTTCGAGGGCTCTCGGCAGCTGCTCGGTCAGCACCTGGTCGGCCAGGCGGCCGCGGATCGCGAGGTTCGCGTATGCGAGGTCGGGTGAGCCAGCCGGCGAGGTGACGAGCTGCTCGGCGAGCCGGTCCGCCCATCCGCGGAACCCGTCGCCGGGGTCGGTGTGCTCGGAATCGGCGGCGAAGTCCATGAGTCCTTCCGTGAAGGAATCGCCGATCGCGACGTAGCGTGAGAAGCGTGCTGCCACTGTGATCTGCCTCCTGATCGAGGTGGTGAGGGGAGCCATCGGGCCACTCCGGACGATACCGTTGAGGTACCACCGGATCGTTGGGTCACCACCGATCCAGTCCAGCGCAGCATCGCCACACAGGAGGCGCCGTGTATCGATCCGTACCCGTTCCGACCGTGCGAGACCTGGCCGTCGTGGGTGCCCGCATCCTTCCCGTCGCGGATGCCGCGGGCCGTCGGGCCGCGCCCATCGACGACGGCGTGCTGATCGTGCGCGCCGGCCGCATCGCTGCCGTGGGCACCGCCGCCGAGGTCCCGGTCCCGGACGGCATCGACGTCGTGGACGGTGCCGGGATGGTGCTGACCCCGGGCCTCGTGGAGGCCCACGGGCACCTGGGCGTGCACGAGGACGGCGAGGGCTGGTCCGGTGATGACACGAACGAGATGACGGTCGTCAATGGTGCCGCGCTGCGTGCGCTCGATGCGATCAATCCCGCGGAGCTCGGCTTCAAGGATGCGCTGCGCGGCGGAGTGACGAGTGCTGTCATCAAGCCGGGCTCGGGCAACCCGATCGGCGGTCGCACGACGGCGATCAAGACATGGGGCCGCGTGGTCGACGAGATGGTGATCCGTGAGGACGTGTCCGTGAAGTCCGCGCTGGGGGAGAACCCCAAGCGCGTCCACGGCGACCAGGGCCGTCTGCCGTCCGTCCGCATGGGGGTGGCTGCGGCGCTGCGCGAGGCGTTCGTCGGCGCGCAGAACTACGTGGCGGCGCGGGCCCATGCTGAGGCGGAGGGGAAGCCCTTCGACCGCGATCTGGGCAAGGAGACGCTCGCCGCAGTGCTCGCGGGCGACCTCGTGTGGGACCAGCACTGCCACCGTGCCGATGACATGGCGACGGCCATCCGGCTGTCCGAGGAGTTCGGCTACCGCCTCGTCATCAACCACGGCACGGAGGGGCACGTCCTCGCGGACTTCGTGGCGGAGAAGGGGATCGACGTGATCGTCGGGCCGCTCATGACGAGCCGGTCGAAGGTGGAGCTGCGCGAGCGCACCCTGGCGACTCCGGCGGCACTGGCGAATGCGGGCGTGCGCATCGCGCTCACGACCGACCATCCCGTCATCCCCATCAACTTCCTCATCCATGAGGCATCGCTGGCGGTGAAGGAGGGCCTGGACCCGGTGGTCGCACTCGAATCCCTCACGATCAATCCTGCTGTCATGATGGGGCTGGATGATCGCGTCGGCGCTCTGGCACCGGGCCTCGACGCGGACTTCGCGCTCTGGACGCAGGACCCGCTCGAGCTGGACGCGCGTGCCGCCCGCGTGTTCGTCGACGGGCGCGAGGTCTTCCACTACGACGAATCGACGGGGATGGGAGAGGTCGCCGACCCGTTCGGCACCACTCGCATCGCAGAGCCAGGAGGCAGCAGGACGCAGTGACCGAGGACGACAGCCCCCGCAGCACCTCACACTCGAGGCGCGTGGACCCTGAGCAGGGCTCAGGGTCCCCTGAGGCGATTCCTCCCACCGGCCCCATCGATCCCACCGGTCACAGCGGTGAGGCGGGCACCGCTCCGACGGGCGGGCGCCTGCCGCAGTCGGAGGCCGGCACGGCGCCCACCGGCGGTCACCTCCCGCCCTCCGAGGCCGGGACGGCAGCCACGCGCAGGGTGGGCTCGCAGCGGGCGCGGTCCGGGACCTCGGGCGCGGATGCGCAGGGGTCGCAGCGGGCACGGGTCAGCGGATTGCTGGGCCGATCGAAGCAGTCGGGGTCGGGGAACGCCACGAGCGCGGCGCGCGCCGCCCAGCGGATCGCGCGGCGGGCGGTGGAGAAGATCGTCGAGGACCCGTCACCCACGACCCAGCCGATCCCGATCGTCGCGGTGCTGCGGGGCACGCCGTACTCCGCACCCGTGCAGGCGTCCGCCAAGAGCGAGGACGAGGCGCGGATGATCCTCGACCTCGCGGTCGACATGGGGCAGATGATGCTGCGCGCGGGTGCTTCGTCACAGGACGTCGAGGTGTCGGTCATCGCGACGTGCACCGCCTGCGGACTGTCGACGGCGGAGGTGGACCTGACCTCGAACTCGCTCACGGTGCACTACACCGACCCCGAGGGCCGGATGGTCACCGTCATGCGCGTCAACCGCGAGGACTCCGTCCACTTCGCGAAGCTGTCCGCCTTCCACGCGCTCGTGACCGACCTGGTCGACGGCAAGATCGACTACGAGCGCGCCCGCGAACGGCTCGACGCGATCCGCAAGCAGAAGCGCCCCTACCCGGAATGGCTGGTCGACATCGCCTGGGGCGCGCTGGTCGCCGGGGTCGTGAACCTGGTGGGCGGCTCGCTCATGTCCTCACTGCTGGGCTTCTTCATCGCGATCGGCAATCAGCGGTTCGGCG
Organism: Brevibacterium sp. Mu109; assembly: GCF_900169375.1. Classification (NCBI taxonomy): domain Bacteria; kingdom Bacillati; phylum Actinomycetota; class Actinomycetes; order Micrococcales; family Brevibacteriaceae; genus Brevibacterium; species Brevibacterium sp. Mu109. The sequence continues at coordinate 130,835 of NZ_FXZF01000005.1, read as the reverse complement.
CACTGCTGAACCGCACGGGGATGCCCGGCTTCTTCATCACCGTCATCCAGGCCACGACGATCACGGTCCTGTCGATGGGGGCCGCGACGCTCGACGTGATCGCCAGACCGCAGTTCCTGGTCGCGGCGGGCATCATCCTCCTGCTGCCGACCATGGCGCTGGTGTCCGCGGTGCAGGACGCGCTCACGGAGTTCCCCCTCACCGCATCCGGTCGGGCCATCTCCGTGGGATTGACGTTCGCCGCGATCGTCGCCGGCATCGCCGCGGGCATCATGATCGGACGGGCCGCCGGCCTGCGCACGATCGAGGTGATCCTGCCCGGCACCGGCACCCAGTTCCTCACGACCCTGCTGTCGCTGGTCGCCGCGCTGCTCGTCGCCGCGGGCGGTGCGATCGGCATGCAGGCGCAGAAGCGTCTGATCATCCCCGCGGCGGTGATCGGGCTCGCGGGCTTCGCGGTCATGGTCGCCTGCCTGGTCGCCGGGATGAACGGCATCCTCACGAGCTTCGTGTCCGCGACGCTCGTGGGCCTCCTCGCCCGTCCGGTGGCCCTGCGGTTCGGCGCACCGGCGATCGCGCTCGTGGTCCCCGGCATCTACCCGCTGCTGTCCGGCCTGTCGATCTTCAACGCCGCCTTCCTCATCGTGCAGCCGGAGGAGTCTGTCGGGCTCGCCCAGGGGCTCTCGTCGCTGTTCACCGCCCTCACCGTGAACGCTGCGCTCGCTGTGGGCGCGGTGTTCGGCACGTTCCTCGCGACCTGGATGCCGTACGGGCAGGGCCGGCGCGCGAAGGCCGTCGACACGGCGGTGGACAAGGCGGAGACCGCGGATACCGCGAGCTTCGACCGCAGCACCCCCACGGACACCGAGAACCGGTACTGAACCTCAGGCATCCAGCCGCCAGTCGACCGGCGGTGCTCCCATCTCCTCGAGCAGCGCGTTCGCACGCGAGAACGGCCGTGACCCGAAGAATCCGCGCGAGGCGGACAGCGGGGACGGGTGCGCGGACTCGATGCGGGGGATGTCCGCAAGCCGCGGTCCCAGGGACTGGGCGTCCCGGCCCCAGAGGATCGCGAGGAGCGGAGCCCCCTGCTCCGTGCGCCTGGCCACGAGCGCCTCGATGGCGCGGTCGGTCACCTCTTCCCAGCCTCGGCGGCGGTGGGAGGCGGGCGAGCCCGGTGCGACGGTGAGGCAGCGGTTGAGCAGCATGACGCCCTGACTCGACCAGGGGCGGAGGTCGCCGGTCCCGGCGGGTGGGATGCCGAGGTCCTCGTGCAGTTCCCGGTAGATGTTCGTGAGCGACCGGGGCAGCGGTCTGACATCGGGGGCGACGGAGAACGACAACCCGATCGGGTGGCCCGGAGTCGGATAGGGGTCCTGCCCGACGATGAGGACACGGACCTCGGCGAGGGGCTCGCGGAACGCGGCGAGGACGTCTTCGCCTGCCGGGAGGTACCCGCGACCGGCCCGCACCTCTTCCCGCAGGAACTCGCCCATGCGATGGATCGTGGGTTCGACTGGGGCCAGTGCCTGCGCCCAGTCGGGGGCCACGAGGGTGTCCAGGGATACTGGTGAGCTCATGCGACCAGACTACGGCGACGGCGCAGCCGGCATGCGATCACCCGGAGTGCGGTGCGGCTCCTGGTCGGGTCGGCGACCCGGTGCCCGCTCTGTGTCGGTCTGCGGCCCGCCCCGCGCACGGTAGAAGGCCCCGTCGCACACCCGGTGTGCGGGCCTGTGCACCGGACGGGGATCGCGTCTGCGCGCCTGCGTGGATATGCTCGAACTGGTTCAGAGACGAATGCTCGAAGCGATCGCTTTCAAGGAGGCGCAATGACCGGGTTCCCGGAGAAGAAGCACTATCCGATGCTCATCGGCGGCGAATGGGTCGACGCGATCGACGGGGAGACGTCGGACGTCATCACCCCGATCGACCGCAACGTCGTGATCGCCACCATCCCGCGCGGTAAGGAAGCGGACGCGGACCGTGCCGTCGAAGCGGCGCAGAAGGCGTTCCCCGCATGGGCTGGGATGCACTTCAAGGAGCGTCAGAAGCTCATCCTCCGTGCCGCGGACGCGCTCGAGGCGAAGATCGAGGACCTCGCGCAGCTCACCGCGCTGGACACGGGCAACGCGCTGCGCACGCAGGCGCGCCCCGAAGCGCAGACGCTCGTCGACCTCTTCCGCTACATGGGCGGCATTGCCGGTGAGGTCAAGGGCGTCGTCCTGCCCGCCGGGGACGATCAGCTGCAGTACACCCGTCGTGAGCCGCTGGGCGTCGTCGCGGGCATCCTGCCGTGGAACTCGCCGCTCATGATCGCCGGGTACAAGACCCCCGCATCGCTGGCGGCCGGCAACACGCTGGTGCTGAAGTGCGCAGAGGACGCTCCGCTCACGATCCTCGAGATGGGCCGCATCATCGCGGACATCCTCCCGGCAGGCGTGCTGAACATTGTCACCGGCAAGGGATCCGTCATCGGTGAGCGCCTGGCTGTCCACCCGGACGTCGCGAAGGTCTCGTTCACCGGGTCCACTCTGGTGGGCCGTCACATCAACGAGGTCGCCGGTCGCCGACTGGCCCACACGTCGATGGAGCTGGGCGGCAAGTCGCCCACGATCGTGTTCCCCGATTCGGACCTGGACGAGGTCGCGGACCAGGTGGTGCTGTCCACCCGCTTCGCGCGTCAGGGCCAGTCGTGCACGTCCGGTTCGCGTCTGTTCCTCCATGAGGACATCTACGACTCGTTCCTGCAGAAGATCGTGGACCGCGTCTCGACGATGAAGGTCGGCGACCCGCGGGATGAGGCCAGCGACATCGGTGCGGTGAACTCGCAGAAGCAGTTCGACACGATCCAGAGCTACATCGAGATCGGTGAGTCGATGGACGGCGTCGAGATCGCTTACGACGGCCGCAAGACGCTCGAGGTCGGCGAGCCCGGCTTCTACCACGCGCCGGTGATCTTCTCGCGCGCCCGCAACGACTGGCAGACCAGCCAGGAGGAGATCTTCGGCCCCGTCCTCTCCGTCATCCCGTGGAAGGACGTCGACGACGTCGTGGACATGGCGAACGACAGCGAGTACGGCCTGGCGGCGTTCATCTTCTCGAAGGACATCGACCGCGCGCTGTCGACCGGCAACCGCATCCAGTCGGGCTGGGTCCAGATCAACCAGGGCGGTGCCCAGATGGTCGGCCAGTCCTACGGCGGCTTCAAGCAGTCCGGCCTGGGCCGCGAGGCGTCGCTCGAAGGCATGCTCGAGGGCTTCACGCAGATCAAGCAGATCAACGTCAAGCTGCGCTGACGAAGTCCCACCCTCGCCGAGGCGCCGGTCACCCCGCAGGTGACCGGCGCCTCGGTGTCGGAGTGGGGAAATCACAGCGGTGTTCTCCGCAGGTAGACTCTGCGACGGAGGAGGTGTCCATTGACTCAGAAGGCAGACGCGCAGGACGCGCACGGTGGTGACGGCGACGGGCTCAACGAGCTCGATGCGGCGATCCTCGACTTCGAGCGCACGTGGTACTCCTACGGCGGTGCGAAGGACCACGCGATCCGGGAGCGCTTCGACCTGTCCGCAGGCGCCTACTTCCAGCGGCTGGCCGTCCTCTTGGACGACCCGCACGCCTATTCGCACGACCCCATTCTCATCAAGCGTCTGCGCCGAATCCGCGACTCCCGGCAGCGCAGCCGGTCGGACGCACGCATCGCACGCTGAGGAGCTGGCCCGTGGCCTCATACCCTGAAGACGAATTCGACCGCCTCCCTCCCACCGGGCGCCGTGGTGCGCACCGGAAGGAGACGGGCGGGGGCATGCGCGGTGCCTATGTGGTGATCGCGGTGATCGCCGTCGTCGCCGTGCTGCTGGTGATCGGCGTCTTCAACATCATCCGCTCATCGTTCTCGGGTCCCGAGGAGCAGGTGGCGCAGCCGCCTGCTGCGGAGGAGACGGAGTCTCCCGGCGGGGAGCCGGCGGAGGAGACCGAAGAGGCGGTGCCGGAGGTCGACAAGACCGAGGTCTCCGTCGCGATCTACAACGGCTCCGGTGTGAACGGTGCGGGTGCGGAGTACTCCGAGGCGGTGGAGTCGAACGGCTGGACGATCGCGGAGACGACGACGTATGCGACCCCGGACACGACGTCGACCGTCTTCTACGCGGACCCCGCCCACGAGGACCACGCGACGGCCCTGGCCGCGGAGCTGGGCATCGAGCAGGTCGAGGAGTCGGCGGAGTTCACGTCCGACCTCACCGCGGTCATCACCTCCGACATCGCCGAGCAGGGGCCTCCCGGTTCCGAGGGTGGAGCGGCGGAGTCCGAGGGCGAGGGCGCCGCAGTCCCGGATGAGGGCGCTGGCGGCGAGGGCGCGGAGGGCGCACAGCCCTGACCGTTCGCCGACGGCGGAACTTTTTTGCACTCTCGAGTGCCGAGTGCTAAAAGTAGAGCGTGAGCCTCTCTCGACACTGAGGGTCCCGGCCCCTGCGGAATGGAGCAGTGGACGGAGCCCCGCCGTCGCGGGCATGTCGACGTGAGGAGCACATCCACCCCGAAAAGGGAGGCAGCAAGCCACTATGGCAAAGCTCATCGCATTCGACGAAGAGGCCCGTCGCGGCCTTGAAACCGGCCTCAACACGCTGGCCGACGCAGTCAAGGTGACGCTGGGGCCTCGCGGTCGCAACGTCGTCCTGGAGAAGAAGTGGGGCGCACCCACGATCACGAACGACGGCGTCTCCATCGCCAAGGAGATCGAACTCGACGATCCGTACGAGAAGATCGGTGCGGAACTCGTCAAGGAGGTCGCCAAGAAGACGGACGACGTCGCGGGTGACGGAACGACGACGGCGACCGTGCTCGCACAGGCGCTCGTCCGCGAAGGCCTGCGCAACGTCGCAGCCGGCGCGGATCCGCTGAGCCTCAAGCGCGGCATCGAGAAGGCCGTTCGCGCCGTCTCCGACGTGCTGCTCGCTTCGGCCACCGAGGTCGAGACGAAGGAGCAGATCGCTGCGACCGCCGGCATCTCCGCCGGTGACCCTGCGATCGGCGAGCTCATCGCGGAAGCGATCGACAAGGTCGGCAAGGAAGGCGTCGTCACCGTCGAGGAGTCGAACACCTTCGGCCTGGAGCTCGAGCTCACGGAGGGCATGCGCTTCGACAAGGGCTACATCTCCGGATACTTCGTGACTGACACGGAGCGCCAGGAGACGGTGCTCGAGGATCCCTACATCCTCATCGCCAACTCCAAGATCTCGAACGTGAAGGACCTGCTCCCGGTCCTCGAGAAGGTGCAGCAGTCAGGCAAGCCGCTGTTCATCATCGCCGAGGACGTCGAGGGCGAGGCCCTGGCCGTGCTGGTCGTCAACAAGATGCGCGGCACCTTCAAGTCCGTCGCCGTCAAGGCTCCGGGCTTCGGCGACCGCCGCAAGGCGCAGCTGGCCGACATCGCGATCCTGACCGGCGGTCAGGTCATCGCGGAAGAGGTGGGCCTCAAGCTCGAGAACGCCACGGTCGACCTCCTGGGCACGGCGCGCAAGGTCGTCGTGACGAAGGACGAGACCACGATCGTCGAGGGCGCCGGCGACTCCGAGGAGATCGCGGGACGCGTTTCGCAGATCCGTGCGGAGATCGAGGCATCGGACTCCGACTACGACCGCGAGAAGCTCCAGGAGCGCCTCGCGAAGCTGGCCGGCGGCGTGGCCGTCATCAAGGCCGGCGCGGCGACGGAGGTCGAGCTCAAGGAGCGCAAGCACCGCATCGAGGATGCAGTGCGCAACGCGAAGGCAGCAGTGGACGAGGGCATCGTCGCCGGCGGCGGCGTGGCTCTCATCCAGGCGGGCCTCTCCGCGTTCGACTCGCTGTCCCTCGAGGGCGACGAGGCGACCGGCGCATCGATCGTGAAGGTTGCGATCGACGCTCCGCTCAAGCAGATCGCCTTCAACGCCGGGCTCGAGCCGGGCGTCGTGGCGGAGAAGGTGCGCGGCCTCACCGCCGGGCACGGCCTCAACGCCGCGACCGGGAACTATGAGGACCTGCTGGCCGCGGGCATCAACGACCCGGTCAAGGTGACTCGTTCGGCACTGGAGAACGCCGGATCGATCGCCGGCCTGTTCCTCACGACCGAAGCGGTCGTCGCGGACAAGCCGGAGCCGGCTGCTCCGATGGCCGATCCCTCGGGCGGCATGGGAGACATGGGCGGCATGGGCTTCTGATCCCCTGCAGCGGACCGGCTGAACGCCGGGCCGCACGTCGTCAGGGCTGATCGGCCAGAAGCTGATCGCCCGGACGAAGGGCGGGAGCGGTTCCACACGGAACCGCTCCCGCCCTTCGTCATTCAGCCGCGCTCGTCGGAGTCGTCGAGGTCCTGCTCGCCGGGGTCCTGGTCGTCTGCACGAGTCCGCTTCCGGCGGATCTCGCGGCGCTCATCGCTGCGTGAGCGCGGGCCGCTTCCGCCGCCGTACGTGCCGGGGCCCGCGTCGAGTTCTCGCTGCTTCCGGGCCTGCCGCGTGAGCTTCCGTCGACGGTCCTCGATGGTCCGTCGTCGCGAGCTGATCGTGGAGATGACGTTGATGCCGGTGCCCAGCATGACGAAGATCGGCCAGAAGAGGGAGAATCCTCCGCTGAAGAGTCCCACCGCCAGCCAGACGAGCGTCGTGATCGCGCTGGCTCCGACGAAGCTGCTGAGACTCGCGCGGAGCATCTTCGCATAGTGCTCGCGTGATGCGATGTCGATCTCGTCATAGGTCTGGGGCAGAGGGGGCGACAGCGGGTCGTGGGATGCGCCGCGCGACAGAGTGCCGCTGGCACCGGGAGCGGCACCGGTGCGCACCATGCCGGTCTCCGGCGCTGTGCCCCGGTCCAGCGCCCTGCCCTCGTCCGAGTCGGGGTCGATCGGGCGGGCGTCCAGGACCAGATCGGACAGGGAGTCCAGCAGGTCGCCCAGCAGCCGGGCCTCGCCCACGGCCGCGAGCCGTTCGTCGAACTCGTCGCGGTCCAGGCGTCCGTCGGCGAAGGCCTCGCCCAGGCACTCCCGGACGATGTCACGGTCCTCATCCGCTGCGCGCAGGCGTGTGTGCAGTCGTGGATCGAGGCGGAAGCGCGACCAGATGGTGTCCTGCGGCATACAAGAACCATAGACCGCCCGGCGTGGGACGCGTGCGCGTCCCCTCGATTCCCCGTCTAGCCTGAGGGGATGGGCTCCGTCATCATCCTCATCCTCCTCGCCGTCTTCGTCGGTGCATTGGCGCAGCGGGTGACGGGCATGGGGTTCGCCATGGTGTCGGGCCCCTTCCTCGTCCTGCTCCTCGATCCCCTCTCCGGCGTCGTCCTCGTGAATCTCTGCGGTCTCACGTCCTCTCTCATCGTCCTGTGGCGCACGTACCGGGAGGTCGACTGGAGGCTCGCCGCGGGCCTGATCGTCACCTGCGTGCTCGGGACCCTCCCCGGTGCGCTGTTCGCGGTCGTCATGCCGGCGCGCGGTCTGGAGATCTTCATCGGATCACTCATCGTCGTGACGTTGACGCTGTCGCTCGTCCTCAACCGCTTCGCTCCTCCCATGCGCCGCAGCTGGACGGCCGTGGGCGTCACGGGTCTGATCTCCGGCGCGATGAGTTCCTCCGCGGGAGTGGGCGGACCGGCGCTGTCGACCCTCGCCCTGCTGTCCCGGTGGGAGCAGCGCTCCTTCGCCGCGACGATCCAGCCCGTCTTCGTGGCGACCTCGTCCGCCGCCGTCATGTCGAAGCTGCTGTTCGACCCGTCCGGATGGCCCGACCTGGACGGAGTGACGTGGGCACTGCTGCTGGGCGCCCTGGTCGGCGGGCAGGTGCTGGGGGAGTGGCTGTCGAAGATCACGCCGGTGCAGGCGGCGCGCGCCGGGATGCTCACGCTCGCGTTCCTCGGCGGGCTGCTCACGATCGGCCGCGGGCTCGGAGTGCTCTGAGACGAGTCGCGGAGGCTTCTTCGGGGTCGTTGCTCAGAGCGCTTCCAGGATGGACTGCGATACTTGAAGACGGAATGACGCCGGTCCGCACTCCCGTTCGGGAGGACCGTGACCCTCGCGCACACCATCGGAAAGGTGAGTCGGCATGACCTTCGTGTTCCTCCTGCTGCTGGCGGCGATCGCCGCAGCGTTCCTCATCGGCTCCCGCAGGCAGAAGGCCCGCGAACTCGAGGAGAAGGCGGAAGAGCTCGAGCGTGTGAAGACGACCGTCGAAGAAGATGTCGTCGCCTTCGGCGAAGAGGTCGCCGATCTGGACGTCATCACCGGCGGCGTCGAGCTCGATGAGGGCGGCCGCCAGGACTACTCTCGGGCGATCGATGAGTACGATCGCGCCAAGGACCTGCTCGACCGCATCTCGTCTGCAGATGAGATCAGCCACGTGACGGAGGCGATCGAGGACGGTCGGTACGCCGCGAAGTGCGTGCGCGCCCGTGTCGAGGGCGAGCCTCTCCCCGTGCGACGTCCCCCCTGCTTCTTCAACCCGCAGCACGGACCGTCCGTCGAGGACGTGGATTGGGCTCCCGCGGGCGGTCAGCCGCGTCCCGTTCCGGTCTGCGCTGCGGACGCGGAGCGCGTGAGCTGCGGCGCCGAGCCCGCTGTGCGCACCGTGCCCGTGGGCAACGGCCTGCACCGGCGCGCCTACTGGGAGGCCGGTCCCGCCTACGCGGAGTACAACCGCGGCTACTTCAACTCCTACGCGGGCTCCGGCCTGCTCCCCGGTGTCCTCATGGGTGCCATGATGTTCGGCGGCTTCGGCGGAGGCTGGGACGGCGGCGGCATGGACGGTGGTATGGACGGCGGCGGCATGGACGGCGCCGATGCCGGCGGTGACATGGGCGGCGACATGGGCGGAGGCTTCGGTGACTTCGGCGGTGGCGACGGCGGAGGCTTCGACTTCGGCGGCTTCGACTTCTGACATGGAACGCATCGAGATCAGAGACGAAGCCATCACCCTGGGACAGCTCCTCAAGCTCCAGGGGGTCGCCGGCACCGGCGCAGACGCGAAGGACATGCTCGCGGCAGAGGCCGTGAGCGTCAACGATGCGGTCGAGACCAGACGGGGTGCGAAGGTGCGCCCCGGGGACGTCGTCGACGCCGCCGGTGAAGTGTTCACCGTGGTGGCGCGCGAAGCCTGACGCCTCCGGCCTCCGGCCTGCGGCAGGTCGGTCGGGCCGGCAGCTGCGTGAGCTGACCGGTGACTGGTCGAGCAGGCGCGCGGCTACTCGAGCAGGTCGACCTCGCCCACCACGTCGCGGGTGAACGCTCGGACTCGCTGCACGAACTCCCGCGGCCGCTCGATGTGGAATCCGTGGCCGGCCGCCACCCTCTCCGCACGGACGTCGGGGATCAGCATCTCCGCGCGCGCCGCGTCCGCATCATCCATCGCCCCCAGCAGGATTCCGTCCCGCGTCTGCCAGTCGCAGTGGATGAGCAGCGTCGGGCGGGAGATCGCGGACAGGGTGTCTGCGTGGTCGAACAGGTCGTGGAACGCGCCGTCGAAGAACGCCAGGCCGAACATCGGGTCGTATGAGTCGAGTGCACGGTAGACCTCGTTCATCGCCGGCGGCATGTACGGCAGTGTCGGGGGCCTGTCGCGATGCGCGCGTCGTCTGCGCAGCGCATCCGTGCGGATCCGTTCGCCTGCGGGTCCGAAGAGGTCGAAGAGTCGGCTGTGCTCGAGCAGGAACTCGGTGAAGTCCGCAGCGTCGGATGCGAGGAAGTCGCGGCACGGCTGCGCGAGCTCGACGTGGTTCCACGTCGCTTCGGAGCGGGGCGGCACGGAGGAGAAGAGGGGCGGGTCCTCGAGGATGGCTGCGACCACCTCGTCCGGCCGTGCCGCGGCCATCCACGCGGCGATGAGGCCGCCTGAGGAGTGACCGGCGATGATCGTCTGCTCGCCGATGACGCCCGCGATGAAGTCGGCGAAGAGCTCTCCGAGCACCGGACCGTTGTAGAGCTCCGGATCCCAGTCGGAGGCTCCGTGGCCGGGGACATCGATCGCGAAGACGTGGAAATCGCGTGCGAGCGCCGGCATGACGGGTGCCCACGACCACAGATCCGTGCTCTGGGCGTGGATGAGGAGCAGCGGCGGACCGGACGCAGGGCCCTCCACGAAGCGCAGACCGTGTCCGTTCACCATCGTCGTGCGGTCGACGAAGCCTGCGCGCTCGCAGGCCGTGCGGGCGATGCGAGCGTGGAAAGTGTTCCGCGCGGTCCAGAGGGCGGCGGCGCCTGCGGCCGCGCCGGTGAGGACGGCAGCGGTGAGCCCCAGCGTGCGGAGCGGTGATGGTCGCGATGAGGAGTGGATCGACGGGGTCGTTCGGTCTGCAGCCGGCATGCGGTGCCCTTCACGAGAGGTCGTTCGCGGCCAGGCTATCGCACAGACCGGTCGACTTTCCGGAGGAGAGGCCGACTACCCGGAGGAGACAACGGCGGTCCGCAGGTGAGGGACAGCTGCCCGGAAGCGGAAGCGGAGAACGGGCCTCAGCGGTCCATGCCAGGGGCGTCCCACAGCGGTGACCACTTCGTCATGTCCTCCTCGACCGGAAGGTCCTCGTCGAGCACACCGCGCAGCTGGATCTCGAAGGCGCTGTCGCGCTGGTGCTTCGCGCGCTGGACGAACGGGTAGAACGTCCCGCGCTTGTAGAGGTACACCACCGCGATCGTGCGCCCGTCGGGTGCCCGGAAGTACACGTTCGAGCACAGCAGCATCGGGCCGAACCCCTGGGCTTCGAGCGCGGCGTTCACCGCGTGGAGGCTGGTCACGAGGTCCGAGGTGCTCGCCGCCTGCTGCTCGACGACCTGCCACGTGTATCCGTAGCCGTCGTTCACCTGCGTGACGTCCGTGTTGGGATCGGCGGAGATGAGAGCCCGCGCCTCCTGCTCCGCGCGGTCGAACGCACCGCCTTCGACCTCACGGAACGCCACGGCCCCCACCCCGGTCGGAGTGATCCCGGATCGGGCTTCGAGCGTGAGTGCCGCGGACGGCACGGCGAAGAGGTCGTCGAGGTTCGGTTCCTTCGGCTTGGTGCGGCCGAAGAGTGCGTCGAAGAATCCCATCGCTGTGGCTTTCGTGTCGAGGACGGCGGGACGAGCGGAGGACGAGCAGGCGTGAGCTGACGCGGTGTCGCCACGGCCCGCAGTCGTCAGAGCTCGGTGGAGAGCTGGTTGCTGATCTTGTCGAGCTGGGCGAGGCGCTTCTCCAGGCTGGGGTGCGTGGAGAACAGGCTGCCGACGTTGAAGAACGCCAGGTGGGATGCACCGGCGGTCTGCCGGAGGTCCTGCTGCGGCATCTTCTGCGTCTGGCCGCTGATCTTCACGAGCGCGGAGGCCAGCGTCGACGGGCTGCCGGTCAGCAGCGCGGCGGCGCGGTCGGCGGCGAGTTCCCGGTAGCGCGACAGGACGCGGATGAGCAGGAAGCTGAGCGCGTAGACGACGACTCCGACGAGCATGAGGAGCAGCTGGATCGGCACGCCGTTGTTGTTGCGGCCGCCGCGGGCGAAGAGGAACGACCGCATCATGAGGCTCGCGACGATGCCGGTCACTCCTGCGACGGTCATGACGGTCACGTCGCGGTGCGCGACGTGGGAGAGCTCGTGCGCGAGCACCGCCTCGACCTCCTTGGGCTCCAGCTCGTCGAGCAGACCGCGGGTGACGGCGATGACGGAGTGCGCGGGGGAGCGCCCCGTCGCGAACGCGTTGGGGACCCGGGTGTCGGCGAACGCCACCTGGGGCTTCGGCATGTCAGCCTGCTGGCAGAGCCGGTCGACCAGGCTGTGCAGCTCCGGGGCCTGCTGCGGGCTGACGACGCGTGCGCCCATCGCCTTGATCGCGACCTTGTCGGAGAAGTACCACTGGAACCAGAAGATGCCGACGGACAGGAGGACTGCGATGACGACGCCGCCGGTGCTGCCGCCGAGGATCCACCAGATGGCGGCGATGAGGACCACGTAGATGAGCCCGTTCAAGAACATCGTGAGGCCCATGCGGGCAGACAGCCCCGCGTCCTTCGTGAAGCGCGTGGGCGCCATCAGCGGCTCCTTTCGCGTGTGCCGGTGAGTCTGTCGTATGCGGTGCGGTCAGCGGACGGAGACAGCTGGGCCGGGCTCCGAAGAGCCCGGCCCAGCATCCGTCAGACCCCGTTGGGGATGAAGCCCTCGCCGCTGAGCATCTCTCGTATCTCTGCGAGCGTCGCGTCCTCGCCGGGCACCAGGATGTCGGAGGTGCCCAGGTAGTCGTCGGCCACCCGCGCCCCCTTCGAGGTGATGAAGTCGTGCAGTCGGTGCAGTGCGTCGCGCACAGTGGACTCATCGCCCACGTCGACGGCTCGCTCCACTTCGTCGTCGAAGCTCTGCAGGGCAGTCTGCTCGACGTCGGACAGATCGAACTGGCCTTCTCCCATGATGCGGATGATCATGCCTGTGCACCTCCCTGTCCGGTCTGCTCGCCTGCGTCGGTGACATCAGCGTCCTCCGCTTCCAGCGCGGCGCGCGGGCCGCCTGCGGAGCCGCCGGGGAGCGCCTCGCGCATCCGCTGCAGCTCGATCTCGACGTCCTGGTCGGATGACAGGGCATCCAGCTGTGAGCCGATGTCGTCCCGGGGGGTGCCGGACAGGTCGTCCAGTGCGCCGGACGCGAGGAGCTCGTCCACCGCACCCGCACGTGCCTGCAGGCTGGCGGTCTTGTCCTCGGCCCGCTGGATCGCCATGCCCACATCGCCGAACTCCTCGGAGATGCCGCTGAAGGCCTCGCCGATCTTCGTCTGGGCCTCTGCGGCGTTGTACGTCGCCTTGAGGGTCTCCTTGCGGGTCCGGAACGAGTCGACCTTCGCCTGCAGGCGCTGGGAGGCCGTGGTGAGCTTCTGCTCCTCCTGCACGAGGTTCTGGTGCTGTGCCTGCAGATCGTTGATCTGCTGCGTGAGGCCCGATCGGCGGCTCAGGGCTTCGCGCGCGAGGTCCTCGCGGTTGACCTCCATCGCCTTCTGGGCCTGGCCCTGCAGCTTGCCCTGCTGCTGCTCCAGCTGGCCCATCTGCAGTTCGAGCCGCTTGCGGCTCGTTGCGACGTCCGCGACACCGCGGCGTACCTTCTGGAGGAGTTCGAGCTGCTTCTTGTACGAATAGTCCAGGGTCTCGTTCGGGTCCTCCATCCGGTCGAGGGCCTTGTCCGTCTTCGCGCCGAATATTGTCTTGATGCGCTGGAAGATGCTCATGTGCGTGGGGTCTCCGTTCTGACGTCTCGCAACTCCGCGACGGAGGAGCCGCGTGCAAGCGCGTGTGCAGCTTGTCCCCCACACTAGTCGGTGTGCCTGGCAATTTCTGTGGCCGGTCCATCACTCAGGGTGAGAACATCCGCGTGTTCGCCGCTTCGACCTCCTGATACTGCTGACCGGCCATCCTGAGCGCTTCGTTGATGGAGCGGAGTGAGTCGTGGACGCTCGTCTGCACGCTCCGCCACTCCTCGGCCGCCGACTGGAAGCTCGACGCCGCGGTGCCCTGCCACGTGTCAGCGAGCGATGCGAGGTCGTGCATGAGCGCATCGACGCTCGTGGCGATCTCATCGGATCTGGTCTGGGCGGATGACGCGGTGGCGAGCACTCGGTCGGAGTCGACGTGGAACAGGGACATGGGGCCTCCTCGAGGACAGGAACCCTCCCGGCCCTGCATGCCGCATCAGCAGGACCGGGAGGATCCGCGGCGACGATCGCCGTGGGACCCATGCTCGGAGACCGGCGACCGGTGCGGAAACGCCGGTGGCCGCCTGTGGACGGCGCGTGCTCGTCCACAGGAGGAGTGTGCGCGTGTCCGACCGCGCGCGGTCACCGCTGTGACGCACTGCCGGCCGGCCGGCGCCTCATCGAGCTTCGAGAGTCGCCTGCAGCGTCTGCTCCTGGCCATCGCGGATGACGGTGAAGTCGACGGGCTCACCGGGCGCGGTCGACCGGACCAGCGCCTGCAGGGCCACGCCGTTGTTCACCGGCTTGTCGCCCATCGCGATGATCTCGTCGCCCTCCTCGAACCCCGCAGCGGCGGCGGGGGTCCCGTCGTTGACGGATTCGACCCGGGCGGACCCGCGGGAGACGCCCTGGGCGTCGACGGTCGAGTTCACCATCGTCACGCCGAGGAACGGATGCTTCGCCTCACCGGTCTGGATCAGCTGGTCGGTGATGTACGTGGCCTGCTCGACGGTGATCGCGAAACCGATGCCGATCGAACCGCTCTGGGCCTCGCTGGAGGACGGGTCCGACAGGGTGGCGGCGGAGGAGTTGACGCCGATGACCTCCCCGTTGCCGTTGACCAGCGGACCGCCGGAGTTGCCCGGGTTGATGGCGGCATCGGTCTGGATGGCGTTGGTGATCGTCATCTCGACCTCCTGCTCGCTCACATCGCCGATGTTCTGCGTCGACACGGGGCGGTCCAGTGCGGACACGATCCCCGTCGTCACGCTGTCGGCGAGTCCCAGCGGGTTGCCGAGGGCCATGACCGGGTCGCCCACGAACATGTCTTCGGACGATCCGATGGGCAGGGGGGTGAGGTCCTCCGGGACGGTCTCGAGCTTCAGGACTGCGACGTCCGTCTCCGCGTCACGCCCCACGAGGGCGGCGGGGATCATCGAACCGTCGGTCATGACGACCTGCACTTCGCCGCCCTCGGTGTCTGCGGGGGCCACGACGTGGTTGTTCGTGATGACGTGGCCCTGGTCGTCGTAGACGAAACCGGAGCCGAGGCCGGAGACCTCGCCGTCCACGCCCACCTGGATCGCGGCGACGCCGGGGGTGGTCTGGTCTGCGATCTGCGCCCAGTCCGGCGTCTCCGTCGACTGGCTGATCGAGCGGTCCGACTGCCCCGGCGAGTCCTGGGACGGCTGGGACGCGACCGGGGAGGCGTCACCGGACAGGAGCCATGCGCCCCCTCCGCCCAGCGCCCCGCCGACGATCGCCGCAGCGACGGCGGCGGCGATGAGCGCGCCCCAGCCGGGACCTCGGCGGCGGGGCCTCTGTGCAGACGGGGGAGGTCCGCCCGGAGGCATCTGGCCGGAGTGGTGAGCGGGGGCCCCTGCGAAGGCCGCGGTCTGGCCCTCGCCGCCTGCGGTGGGCTGTGCTCCGGCGGGCTGTCCGCCGGCGGGTGCCGCGGGACCGGCGTGGGGGACCGGACCCGTGACCGGAGCGGACCCATCGTGCCCCGTGTGACCGGGTCCTGAGTGGCCGGGTTCTGGGTGTCCGGGTCCAGAGTGTCCGGGTCCCATGCGACCGTCAGCGGCGCTGCTGTGACCACTGTGCAGTCCACTGCCGTGATCACTGCTCTGTCCGGGTCCCTGTGCAGGGTTCACGCGAGGGATCGCTCCGGTCGCCAGTCCGGCGGCCGGGGGAGGAGTCTGCGAGGAGTAGCGTGCACCTGCCGCGCCGTACGGGTTCTGTGCGCTGCCACCGGACCCTCCGTCGTCGGGCGAGCCGATCTGCGGGACGAGCGGCGAGGTCTGCCCGTCCGGGGCGTGTACCGACTGTCCCGGATGCGCCGGCCGGTCCGAGGACGCGGACGGCGGGGGTGCCGACGGCGGTGCCGGGGCGTCCGCCGGGAACGTGTGCCGCGAGTCGCTCACCCGCCGACCCGGCGGAGGGGTCGGCGCACCCGGATCGCGCGGGACGGAGGGGCGCGTGGGATCCGTGGGCTGACTCATGGGATGTCCTTTCGGGGTGTGGCCTGAGATGTGGCCCGGCTGGCCTGTCGGCGGACCGAATCAGGGCCGGGCACCGGCATGTCGACGCGGAACGTCGCGCCGCCGCCGGGGGTGGGGTGGACGGAGATCGCACCGGAGTGGGAGTCGACGATCGCCTTGACGATCGACAGCCCCAGACCGGACCCGCCCGTGTCCCGTCCGCGGGAGGAGTCGAGCCGGTAGAACCGCTCGAAGATCCGTGAGACCTGGTCGGGGGCGATGCCCTCGCCGTGGTCGCGCAGTTCGAATCTGACGCGTCCGTAGGGGAAGCCGGACAGGTCCTCGCCCAGTTCCAGCGGTCCGGTGACGAAGGGGTTCGAATGCGTGACGCCGCTGGTCGGGATCGCCTGCGACGGTGCGTCGCCGGACGGCACCGACGCCGAGGCGGTGGTGCCGTGGGGCCCCGTCGGTGACGGGCCCGCGGACTGCGCGGACGGTGGCGTGTCCTGCTGGGAGGAGGCCGCGGCGTCGGGGGAGGGGGCCTCGGCGGGGGGCTTCTGCCCCCACGATGTGGGGAGGCGCAGGAAGTTCGGGACGGGAAGCCCTCGCTTCCGTGCCTCCGGGCGCCGTGCCTCCGCCGGTGCCTGCGGAGCCTGCTGCTGGTGCGGGACATCGACGACGCCCACGGCGAATTCGATCTCGGTGCCCTCCGTCGTGTGCCTCACGGCGTTGCCTGCGAGGTTCACGATGACCTGCCGCAGACGTGCTTCGGATCCCAGGATCATCGGTGTCTGCTGGGCGTCCTCCCCGTCCAGACCGATGAAGCTGATGTCGCGGTCCGGGGCCTGGGCGAGTGCGTCCGCGGCACCGTCGCGGACCAGCCGCGTCATGTCGACCGGGCCGATCTCCGTGGGACGGCGCTCGTCCAGCCGTGCCAGCTGCACGAGGTCCTCGACGAGCACGGTCATCCGCTTCGCCTCCGACTCCATGCGCCCCATCGCCTGACCGATCTGATCCGGGTCCGTGAGCGCCCCCTGCCGGTACAGCTCTGCGTACCCGCGGATGGTCACGAGCGGGGTGCGCAGCTCGTGGGAGGCGTCGGACACGAACTGCCGGATGCGCTTCTCCGACTGCTTGCGGCCGTCGAAGGAGTCCTCGATGTGGCCGAGCATCGTGTTGAGAGCGGCGGACAGCCTGCCGAGCTCCGTGTTCGACGGGTACGTCGACACCCGCTGGGAGAGGTCGCCGGCTGCGATCTTCGACGCCGTGTTCTCGATGTCGTGCAGCGGACGGAAGGTGTTCGTGATCGCGAAGTAGCCCACGCCGGCGACCAGAGCGAGGGCGAGCATGCCGATCCCCAGCACGGTGTTGCGGGCGCGCTCGCCCACCGCATCGATGTCCTGGTCGAACGGGACCGCGATCGCCACGAGCAGCTGCGAGTTCTCCACGCGCAGCGCGCGGACGCGCCACTGGGACTGCGAGCCGTCGGTGGTGAAGGGTGCGCCCTGCATCGTCGTGACGGTCTGCTGGTCGATGACGGGCAGCTGCGGCTCGTTCCCGTCGAGCGGGGCGACGGGGCTGTAGACCTCGCTGCCCTCGCTGTCGTAGAACTGCACGTAGTACGTTCCGGGCAGCAGCTGCCTCAGCGAGTCCTCCGTGGGGGACCGGTCCTCGGAGCTGGCCAGCGGAGAGGGTGCGAGGACGGTCTCCGCCGCCTGGATCGCGAGTGCCTCCGATGCCTGGATGAGCTGGGCGTCAGTGCGCTCGATGAGGCTGGACCGGAGGTTCTCCAGCACCCACGCACTCGTGCCGGACAGCACGACGAGCATGAGCGTCATCATGATCGTGAGGAGCTTCGCGGTGAGCGACCACTCCTCCCAGATCACGCGACGGCGGCGCTTGGTGTGTCGGGTCACGTGCACGGGTGCTCGCGGAGAGCAGTGATCACTTGGAGTCCGGGGTGCGCAGCATGTAGCCGACGCCGCGCTTGGTCTGGATCATCGGGGTCCAGTCGACATCGATGGGGTTGCCCGCCTCGTCCGATGTGGGGGCGACGTCGATCTTGCGGCGCAGGTACGAGATGTAGGACTCGACGATGCCTGTGTCGCCGCCGAAGTCGTACTCCCACACGTGGTCGAGGATCTGCGACTTCGACAGCACGCGGTTGGCGTTGAGCATGAGGTAGCGGAGCAGCTTGAACTCCGTGGGGGACAGGTCGATCAGGATGCCGCCGCGGCGCACTTCGTGCGTGTCGTCGTCGAGCTCGAGTTCGCTGACCTCGATGACCGCCGTCTCCTCGTCCTCTGCACTGTGGGTGCGGCGGAGGACGGCGCGGATGCGGGCGACGACCTCTTCGAGGCTGAACGGCTTCGTGACGTAGTCATCGCCGCCCACCGTGAGTCCGGTGATCTTGTCGGAGGTGTCGTCGCGGGCAGTGAGGAACACGACGGGGATGTGCTTGCCGGCCTGGCGGAGGCGGCGCGTCACGGCGAATCCGTCCATGTCGGGGAGCATGACGTCGAGGACCAGCAGGTCCGGCTCCTTCTGCTCCGCGATGCGCAGGGCATCGGTCCCGTTCGCGGCGGACAGCACGTCGAAGCCCGCGAAGCGGAGGCTCGTGGACAGGAGCTCGCGGATGTTGGGTTCGTCGTCGACGACAAGGAGTGTTGCCTCGACCTCTGCGGGGGTGTTCTGCTGGGGGCTTTTCATGGTATCCAGTGTGACGTTCGAGTCTGGGAGTCTCCTGAGTCAAGGCTGGACGTGAGTGTGCGCCCCGTCACATTCTCCCGGAGGGCGTGATGGGTTCCGGGATGGCGCCGAAGCGGTCGGCGTCCGCACGCTCCCAGTCGCCGGCCCAGCCGCGCGGCGGGGCGTTGAGGAGCTCGTCGGGCGCGAGCCAGTTGTAGAGGGATGCGTAGGAGACGACCTCGGTCTGTGAGATGCGTCGCCGGAGCATCGTGGGCGAGAGCTCCTGCGGTCCGCGGGCGCCGAGCGTCGCGATCATCTGTGCGACCTCCTTGACGGTCGCCTGGTGGTAGCGGAAGACGCGCTCGCCCTTGGTGGCCGGGTCGAGGCCGCGGTAGTAGCGGGGATTCTGCGTCGCGACGCCGGTGGGGCAGCGATCGGTGTGGCACTTCTGCGCCTGGATGCAGCCGACGGCCATCATCATCGCGCGGGCCGACATGGTGAAGTCGGCGCCCTGGATGAGCCGGCGGACCACATCGTGCCCGCTGCTGATCTTGCCGGCCGCGCCGATCCTGATCTCTTCGCGCAGTCCTGCGCCCACCAGCGCGTTGTGCAGGATGTGGAGCCCTTCGATCAGCGGCGTGCCCATGTGGTCCTGGTACTCGAGCGGGGCGGCGCCGGTGCCGCCCTCCGATCCGTCGACGATGATGAAGTCCGGGCGGATGCCGGTGTCGATCATCGCCTTGCACATGGCGAGGACATCGATCCGTGTGCCGACGCAGAGCTTGAAGCCGACGGGCTTCCCGTCGGACAGCTCGCGCAGTCGGCCGATGAACTGCATGAGCTCGCGCGGTGTGGAGAAGGCCGTGTGTCCCGGGGGAGAGATGCAGTCCTGGAAGGCGGGGACTCCGCGGATCTGCGCGATCTCCTCCGTCACCTTGGGCGCCGGGAGGACGCCGCCGAGGCCGGGCTTGGCTCCCTGCGACAGCTTCACGTTGATCATCTTCACGTGCGGGTGCAGGGCCTTCTCACGGAACGCGTCCGGATCGAAGTCGCCTTCGCGGGTGCGGCATCCGAAGTAGCCGCTGCCGAACTCCCAGAGGAGGTCGGCTCCGCTGTCCAGGTGGTAGGAGGTGAGTCCGCCCTCCCCGGTCTCGTGGAGGAAGCCTCCCTTCGCGGCTCCGGCGCTCATTGCGCGGACTGCATTCACGGACAGCGAGCCGTAGCTCATCGCGGAGATGTTGAGGAGGCTGGCGTCGTAGGGCTGTGCGCACTGGGGGCCGCCGATCGTCACGCGGTGCTCCTGGGCGGCCGGGGGCGCGGGGAGGGTGGCGTGGGTGAGGTACTCGTACCCCGGCTGGCGGACCTCGAGCTCCGTGCCGAAGCTCTTGACCGATGCTCTGCCCTCTGCCCGGTCGTAGATGAGGGCGCGCGCATCGCGGTCGAAGGGCTTGCCGTCCCAGTTCCGCTCGATGAAGTACTGCTGGATCATCGGCCTCACCTCTTCGAGCATGAAGCGGCCGTGCCCCAGGAGCGGGAAGTTCCGCAGGATCGAGTTCTTCGGCTGGGCGTAGTCGATGATCGCGACGATGAGGAGCGCTGCGCCGACGGCGGCGAGGATCCACCACCACGGACTGATCGTCAGAGCGAGCACCGCTCCGGCGAGGGTGAGAAGGGCCGGCAGCGCTGCGAATCCCAGGAGTGACATGGGTCCAGCGTAACGATCGGAGGGCGTCGTGGTCGGAGGGCGTGACGGTCGTCCTGCCGACGCAGAGTGCTCGTCGTGCTGGGGCGGCGTCCGCTATAGCTGCACCTATAGCTGCACCCGCTACGACGTGAGGCGCGCGCGGTACGCGGCGACGTGGGTGCGGTTCGCGCAGTTGCCGCGATCGCAGAACCGCTTGGACCGATTGCGCGACAGGTCCACGAAGAGGGCGCTGCAGTCGTCGGCGGCGCAGCGGCCGATGCGGGAGACCTCCCCGTCGATCACGGCGTCCGCCAGGGCGATCGCGATGTCCGCGGCGGTGCGGACTGCGATCCCCGCTTCGTTCGGCACGGCGTGGAGGTGCCAGCCCCACCCGTCATGGCGCTGCAGCTGCGGCAGCGTGTTCGTCTCCTGGAAGAGGGCGTTCGCCAGATCCGCGGCGCGGGCGACGGTGGCGCTGGCGGCGGCCTCGTGCGCGTCGGTCGCCTTATGCGCGTCGGTCGCTTCATCGATCTCTGCGGTCCCTGTCGCTTCGGCGGCTGGGGCCTCCGCAGCGAAGGCGGCGCGGAGGCGCTCACGCAGGGCGTGCAACCCGGAGGCGTCATCGGCGGTGACGCGGACCGGGGGAGAGAAGCCGTGGGTCAGCGCGAAGTCGCGGACGTCCGCTTGCGTCACGAGCGTCTCGCGGTCCAGGGCGGAGTTCGCGAGTGCGGCGATCAGTCGCAGGATCGACTGCGTGTGGACGGAGAGGGGCATGCCGACGATGGTGGCACAGAATGCGCGCGAAGTCAGGACCGTCACGCATTTGACTCATGACGGTCGGCTCGTGTTCGATGTGGGTGCACTGACCGTTCGACGTGTGTCGTGCGATGTGCGCGCATCGCCGCAGGGCTCCCGAGGAGGACTTCGCCGTGAACCGCACTGCTGTGGGCTTCGGGCTCGTGCTCCTGTCCGCGTTCTTCTTCGCCGCGTCCGGTCCGTACGCGAAGGCGATGTACGCGTCCGGCTGGTCCCCCGGCGCGGTCGTCCTGCTGCGCCTGCTGGGGTGTGCGCTGGTGCTCCTGATCCCGACGATCATCAGTCTGCGCGGTCGGTGGCGCGAGGTGGTGCGGGGGTGGCGGACCGTCGTCTCGTACGGCGTGGTGTCGATGGCGGGAGTCCAGCTGCTGTACTTCCTCGCGGTCGAGCACCTGGCGGTGGCGGTCGCACTGCTGCTCGAGATGACTGCGCCCCTCCTCATCGTGTTCTGGCTGTGGGCGACGACGCGGATACGTCCCGCGACCGTCACCTTCGTCGGGATGGCGGTGTCACTCGTCGGACTGGTGCTCGTCCTGGACCCGGGCGGCTCGGAGCTGTCCCTGGCGGGAGTCGTGTTCGCGCTGGGCGCGGCCGTGTGCCTGGCGAGCTATTTCATGGTCTCCGCCAAGGTCGAGGTGGATGTCCCGCCCGTCGCGCTCACCGGTCTGGGGATGGCCGTCGGCACACTCGTGGTCGCGGGTCTCCTGCTGCTCGGAGTCCTCCCCGCGGACTTCTCCACGGCGGACGTGACGCTGGGGGCGTCGCCGTACAGCTGGGTCGTCCCGATCCTCATCATCGTCTTCACCACGGTGGGCGCCTACGTGTGCGGGATCCTCGGCCTGCGGATGGTCGGCGCGACCGTCGGGTCGTTCGTGAACCTCACCGAGGTGCCCTTCTCCGTCATCGTCGCGTGGCTGGTCGTCGCAGAGCTGCCCTCGGTGATACAGATGTACGGCGGGATCGGCATCGTCGTGGGAGTCGTGTTCATCAAGTGGGGCGAAGTGCGTCAGGAGCGGCGGATCCAACGGCGCGTAGTGCTGCTGTCCGATCCCGCCACGGGCCCCCTGTCGATCGTCGAGGTGTCCGACGATCGCGCCGTGGACGCCGGGTCGGGGGCGTCCCAGTCGAACGGTCGCGCTCGCCGCGGCAGGGATTCGACGACGAGCCGGTAGGAGTCCGTCACGAGCTCCCGTACGAGGTCCGCATCGATCGAGGCGCCGGTCGCCACGCTGACCCAGTGGCGCTTATTCATGTGATAGCCCGGGCGATCGAGGGGTGCTGCCTGCGCAGCGCCTCCCCGTCCTCCGGTTCCGCCTTGAGGGTGATGACGGGCTGACCGCGCTGGGTGTCGTCGACGCCGTATCCGCTGCTGGCCGCCGGCACGATCGTGAGCATGAGGAAGACCCTCTCGCGGACCTTCATCACTTCGTGGTTCGGTCCGAACGGCCACCCCGCCGAGGTCCCCGGCAGCTCCAACGCACGGCTGCGTGCGAATCCGTGCAGCTCGTCACCGTTCACGTCCGGCTCCTCTCGTCGGTCGGGCTCACCCCACCGTAACGGCGATCTCCACCCTCCAGTCCTCGGGCGAGGTGCCGGTCGCCGTCTGACGCAGTTCGCGAGAATCTGCGAAATCCGCCGCAGAGGGATGCGTTGCGACGGCGTCCAGCAGGCCGACCAGGGCGGGGTGGGTCACTCCATCGGGAACGTCCTCGCCGGGCGCGGGACTCCAGACCGCGCACAGCTCCGTGCGCGCGGGGAGTTCGCCCACTTCGACGGACCCTCCGCCCCACCCGGAGGGAAGGCGACGGGAGGTCGGCAGGCAGCAGGCGAGTTCGATGGTCTCCCGGTCGCGGATGCGCATGGAGATCCACAGGGGGCCGGTCGGCTGGACGCCGTCGGCAGAGAGCAGCTGCCAGAGATCGGCCATCGCCTGCTCGACCAGCTCATCCGACGTGTCGTCGTCCGCGGTGAGCACTGCGGCGACGTAGGGCTGGGCGGGCTTCGCCACTTCGGTCACGTCGACCGGCTGGTCAAGCGATCGCAGCAGGGACTGCGCGCGCTCGAATGCCCGATCCTCCGCATCTCTCTCCGCGAGCACCCGGGCGCGATGGTCACGCAGCGCCCGCAGGGGTGATGCGGTCGCGACTGCGGCCTCGGGAACGGACACTCCCGCGTCCCGCAGCGTCCCCAGCACGAGTCCTCCGCGCACCTGGTCCTCGGTATATTTCCGATACCCGGTGAAGGGGTCGACCGAATCGGGCGCGAGCACTCCGCGCTCGTCGTAGTGGTGCAGGGCCTTCACACTCAGCCCGGTGAGGGCGGCGAACTCTCCGATGTTCATCATGGGTCCAGAATCCGGCCTCCCCTCACAGGAGGGTCAAGCGCTGCCTCACCGGTTCTCGATCGTGTACGAGTAGCCCTGTTCGGTGAGGAACCGGCGCCGGTGCTCCGCGAACCGCTCATCGACGGTATCGGCGGTGACGACCGTGTAGAAGGTCGCCGCCTGGGAATCTGCCTTGGGCCTGAGGATCCGACCCAGCCGCTGAGCCTCCTCCTGGCGCGATCCGAAGGCTCCCGACACCTGCACGGCGACCGATGCCTCCGGGAGGTCGACGGAGAAGTTCGCGACCTTGGACACGACGAGCACGCGCACGGAGCCATCGCGGAACCCGGCGTAGAGCTCCTCGCGCTCCTTCTCCGGCGTCTTGCCGGTCAGTAC
The DNA here is from genome assembly GCF_900169375.1 of Brevibacterium sp. Mu109. Lineage (NCBI taxonomy): Bacteria > Bacillati > Actinomycetota > Actinomycetes > Micrococcales > Brevibacteriaceae > Brevibacterium > Brevibacterium sp. Mu109. The sequence continues at coordinate 107,292 of NZ_FXZF01000005.1, read as the reverse complement.
GGGTGCGTCCAGCGCCTCACCGAGCTCCTCGAGCTGATCGATGTACTGCCCGATGACCAGGATCTGCGCATCGGGGTGGCCCTCCACCAGGTCGCGGACGACCGGCACCTTCGTGTCCGCGGTCGCCGCCAGCCGGTACCGGTCCTCGCCCTCCGCGGAGCCGTATGCGCGGCGCATGTCCGCACCGAGCGGCACCCGCACCTCGTGGCAGCTGGCGGAGGCGATGAACCCGTCGCGCTCGATCTCCTTCCACGGCAGCTCGAAGCTCTTCGGCCCGATCAGTGAGAACACCTCGTCCTCGCGGCCGTCCTCGCGCACCAGCGTCGCGGTCAGCCCCAGCCGGCGCCGGGCCTGCAGGCTCGCCGTCAGGCGGAACACGGGTGCCGGCAGCAGGTGGACCTCGTCGTAGATCACGAGGCCCCAGTCGCGGGCATCCAGCAGCTCGAGATGCAGGTAGGAGCCCTTCCTGCGGGTCGTGAGCACCTGGTACGTCGCGATCGTCACCGGGCGGATCTCCTTTGTCGTCCCGGAGTACTCGCCGATCTCGTCCTCGGTGAGGGAGGTGCGCCGCAGCAGCTCCGCCTTCCACTGCTTCGCGGCGACGGAGTTCGTCACGAGGATGAGGGTCGTCGTCGACACCTTCGCCATCGCCGCCGCACCGACGATCGTCTTCCCCGCGCCGCAGGGCAGGACGACGACGCCGGACTCACCGGCGAGGTACGTGTCGACCGCCCGCTGCTGATACGGCCGCAGCGACCACGTGGACTCCTGCTCCGCCTCCACATGCGCTTCGTGCGCCAGTGCGATCTCGTGCGCCTCGCCGTCGACGTAGCCCGCCCGGTCTGCGACGGGGTGTCCCAGCTTGAGCAGGACGTGCTTGAGCTCGCCCCTCTCCGACGGGTGCACCGCCACGGTCGAGTCATCGATCCGCGCGCCGGTCTTCCCCGCGAGGTCGGGCTGCTGCAGCAGGTGCTCCAACAGGGCGGTGTCTGTGGTCTCGAGGACCAGGCCGTGGACGGGGGAGCGGGTGAGCGAGAGGACGCCCCACCGGTCCATGACGTCGACGATGTCGAGCAGCAGTTCGTGCGGGACGGGGTGCTTCGCGTAGTCGAGCAGCACGTCGACGACGGATTCCGCGTCGTGCCCCGACGCCCGCGCGTTCCACAGCCCCAGCGGCGTGATGGCGTAGGTGTGGACGTGCTCCGGGGTCTTCGACAGCTGGGCGAAGGGTGCGATCGCGATCGCGGCCTCTGCCGCGTCCGGATGGTCGGATTCGAGCAGGACCGTCCTGTCGGACTGCACGATGAGGGGTCCCCTCGTCGTCACGTCGCCGTGCCCGTCGATCGTCATCCGCGTGTGCTCCCTTCGTCGTCCCTGCTGCCGGAGCGCCGCACCCTCACGATGCGCGCCACCGATATCCGCAGAGCCTTCCCCGCGTCCGTGCGACCCAGGACGCGTCCGCCGCTCACCGACTGCGGGACCATGCGCACAGTCCGCTGGGTCCCGTCGGTGGTCGTGAGGATCACGTCGACCGGTGCCGACACCGCCGCGGCCTCGCCCAGTTCCGCGAGCACCGTCTGCGGGTCGCCGTCCGCACTCGCGGCAGCATCCTGCCCAACGGCCGCGCCGGTGCCGGTATTCCCCGCCCCCTCGCCGGCCGCAGTGCCCGAGGCCCCTGCCGCCCCTGCTGCACCGGTGGTGCTGGTGGTGCTGGTGGTACTGGTGGTGCCGGACGACCCTGCGGTCGTGCCACGCCCCGCGGCTGAGGCCCCTGCCGCACTGCGGGAGGTCGCTCGCCTGGCCGGGGAGCCGGTGCGCGGGGACTGCGCTCGGGCAGCGGCGAGATCGTTGATGTGCGCCTCGATCCGAGCAGCCGGCACGCGCGTCGTCCGCGTCGTGGGAGGCGCGGCACGGGCGGGGACGGGCGCGCGGGTGCCGGCCGGGTCCTCGGCGTCGGGGTCGATCCGGAGGATCGGACGGTCCTCGGTCTCCAACAGCGCGCTCACCCGGTCGGAGGAGGCATCCGCGACCGCGACCGTGGGCGCGAGCCTGCGCAGCCCGATCGCGGAGGCGACGGGGTCATCGAGCAGGATGTCCAGATCCGTCGGGTCGTCCACGACGACGACCGACCGCGCACGTGCCACACGGATCCTGTGGAGTCGGGCGCCGGCCGCGTGCACGAGGTGCTCGAGCGTCGTGGGGACCTCGGTCGCGGAGACGTCCTCCAGGACGGCGAGGATCGACTCGACGGATTCGCCGGTCCGCAGCGCGCGGGTCACCGAGTCGTCCGTGAACCGGTAGACGGTGCCCTGCCCGCGGGTGTCCACGTCCGCGATCCGCTCGAGGCGCAGGCTGACCGTGTGGTCGAGCGGCCCGAACGCCACTCCGGTCAGATCGGACTGGAGTGTCACCGCGGTCTCCAGCGGGGGCAGCAGCGCCGCGATCTGCTCGCGCAGGGCCGCCGGCGGTCCGCTCGCCAGCTCCTGCGCATTCACCGGACTCGATCCGAGCAGGTCGAACGGATCGTCGACCGCCGCGATCCACTCCGCGAGCACCCGGCCGATCGGCGTGAGCGCGTGCGCGTCCGGATGGCCCAGCGGCGAGGCGGTGAGGCCGAACGACTCCGCCTCGTCGAGCACCTGCGCCACCTCATCCGTGCGCACGGCGGCCAGCAGCGGGTGGGTGAACGACAGGAGGGCCACGACGTCCTCCTCGCTCAGCGCGCGGCCCCCACCTTCGCGCAGCAGTGCGACGAGCACCAGCCGCCGCAGCGTGAGGATCTGCGGACGCGCGGAGGGGAAGCCCCCGAACGCAGTGCGCGCGTGCTCATCGCGGCCCAGGAGGTGGATGCGCTCGCCCGCAGGGGTGGTCCCCGCGAGCACGTGCGCGATATCGACGGGATGCGTGAGCCACGCGGTGACGAGGTCGGTCCACACCTGCTCCCGCGGCGAGGCGGCTGCGGTGTCGAACTCTGCTGTGGGCCTCCACTGCGGGTCGGCGGGATCGCGCGTCGTGGACAGCCACCCCAGGTACGAGGCGAGCTCGACGAGCAGCGCGAAGTGAGCGGTGTCCGTTCCCGCGGCGCGGGCGAGGGTCTGCGCATCTCGCTTGCCGACGCCGCCGCTCACCAGCTGCGAGACCTCGTGGTCGGAGAACTCGGCGACGACGATGAGGGCACGGGAGACGGCTCCGGCCACGCCGGCGCCCTGCGCGTTCTCCAGCAGTGCGTCCGACACCGCGGCGGTTCGCAGCGGTCGCGGATCCGCCGCGGACTGCCACGGCTGGGGCGTCGCGCGAGCGGCTGCGGTGACGGGCAGCAGCGCACCGGCCTCCGGCTGGACGCGGTACGCCGAGGCCGCGGCCGGGTCGCCCGAACTCGTCGCCGGCCACAGGAGTCCGGCCGTGATCGCGGAGGTGAGGGCGGCCTCGGGAGCGGGGTCCTCTGCCGCGGCGAGCAGCTCGGAGCGGTCGACGGCAGGGGCGATGCGGGCCAGCACGGCAGCGCGGTGGACGACGCGCAGGGCCGGCGCGTCGAGGGACTCCAGACCTCGGGCGACCGCCGCCTGCGAGGGCGCGAGCGCGGCCAGACGGGCGACATCGGTGACATCGGTGCGGAGCAGATCGGTGCGGTATGCGGCGAAGGCCCGGAACCAGGGTTCCGGCGCGGTGCGCAGCCAGGCGGCGAAGGACGGCGACTCGGGCATCCTCCCCATCCTAGTCGGGGCTATCATGGTGGGGGCCCACGGTCAGCGGAAGAAGGAGGTGCCCGATGGCAGAAGACACGCAGAGACCCCCGGGTGCCGTCCTCGGCACGGCTGCCGCAGTGATCGCACTGCTCGGTCTGGCCTGCCTCACCCTGGTGGTGATCGTCGGACTGCTCGGATCGTCGGTGTCACCGGTTTTCACCTGGACGGGAATGGTACTGCTGCCGCTTGCGTTCGTCCTGATGCTGGTGGTGCTCGTCCAGGGCATCGTCCGCCGCCGCTCCGTCTGAGTCCCGGACGGATCCGGCCTGCGGGCCCCACATCTCACTGCGCCGCATGGCGCGACCCGGCGCGGCACCGTCGACACGACGACCTCCTCGCCGCCCACACCGTGCGCCTCGCGCACAGCCCCAGTGCGCACCGCGCACTCCCACACGTGCGCACCGCGCACCACATCGATCGGCCGCGCCGCCGCGCGGTCGTGAAAGGACTGACATGCCCACAGGACGCGTGAAGTGGTTCGACGCAGACAAGGGATTCGGCTTCGTCACCGCAGAAGACGGCGAGCAGATCTTCCTCCACGGCTCGTCGCTGCCGGACGGGGTCACCGCGACCCCCGGAATGCGGCTGGAGTTCGACATCGTCGACGGCCGCAAGGGCAAGCAGGTGCTCAAGGCCCGTGTCCACGAGTCTCCTGCCCGCGTGCGCCGGAACCCGGAGAAGACCGCATCGATGATCGAGGACGTCATCAGGATGCTGGACGACACGTCGAACGGCCTGCGCCGCGGGCGGTACCCTGATGCTGGGCACTCCCACCGCGTGGCGGAAGTGCTCCGCGCAATCGCAGACGACCTGGAGGGCTGATGTCCGGACTGTTCGACCGCTGGCTGGCGTCCATGGAAGCCGCCCCGCCGACGGCGACGACCGAGGCGGCTGGTGCCACTGAGTCGGCTGATACAGCTGAGGCGGCGTCTGCAGAGGCGACCGTGCCTGCTGAGGCGACCACCGCCTCGGCGTCGGATGCGCCGACCGCACGGGAGCGCCGTCAGCCGCGCAGGCCGGCCGCGATCGTCCTGGACACCGTCCTGGCCGAGGCCGTCGACGTGGCCCGTGCCGCCATCACCGAGGTCGCCGGCGAGGCCGAGGTCGGTGCCCACCTGGGCGCCGTCGCCGAGGACACCCGGCTCGTGACCCACAGCTTCGAGTGCACCAACCCGGCCTACCGCGGATGGCACTGGGTGGCCGTGCTGGCGCGTGCGCCGCGTGCCAAGAAGGCCACCGTGTGCGAGACCGCACTGCTGCCAGGCGCGGACGCCCTCGTCGCGCCCGCGTGGGAGCCGTGGGAGGAGCGCGTGCGCCCCGGCGACATGCGGCCCAAGGACGTCCTGCCGAAGGCGGAGGACGATCCGAACCTGGACCTCGGCCTCGAGCAGGTCGACCTGCGCCCGGGCGATGACATCGACCAGGTGCCGAACTTCGAGTACGGGCTGGGCCGGACCCGCGTGCTGTCCCGCGAGGGGATCGCGAACGCCGCGCAGCGGTGGGTCGAATCCGACGCCGGACCGGACGGTGAGTTCGCCCGCGAGGCCCGCAGCCAGTGCTCGACCTGCGGCTTCCTCCTGCCCATCGCCGGCAGCATGCGCACCCGCTTCGGCGTGTGCGCGAACAAGTGGGCGCCCTTCGACGGGCGCATCGTGGCGCTCGACGCCGGGTGCGGTGCTCATTCGGAGACGGATGTGCAGCGCCGCTCCTCGGAGCCCGTGAAGTCCGTCGTCGACGACTTCGACGAATCGCTCGACCTCGTCGAGAATGTGGGAGCACGGACTGCGGGAGCACTGCCTGAGGAGGCGCACTCCCGCGGATGACGTCGATGTTCCGGTCGCTGGCCGAGCCCAATTACCGGAAGTGGTTCGGCGGTGCACTGGTGTCGAACACCGGCACCTGGATGCAGAGGACCGCCCAGGACTGGATCGTCCTCACCCAGCTCACCGATGAGGACGCCACTGCTCTGGGCATCACGATGGCCCTGCAGCTGGGGCCGCAGCTCGTCCTCTTCCCTGTGGCCGGCACGATCGCGGATCGGTTCCAGCGGCGCAGGCTGCTCCTCATCACCCAGATCCTCATGGGCACGATGGGGCTGGTCCTCTTCGTCCTCACCGTCACCGGGGCGATCCAGCTGGGGCACGTCTACCTGCTCGCCCTGGCGCTGGGCATCGTCGCGACCGTCGACAACCCCGCTCGGCAGACGTTCGTCTCCGAGCTCGTGGGCGACTCGCTCGTCGCCAACGCCGTATCGCTGAACTCCGCATCGTTCAACACTGCGCGGATGCTGGGCCCCGCGGTCGCCGGCGTGCTGACCGCGGCGATCGGTGCGTCTACCGTGTTCCTGCTGTCCGGACTGGCATTCGCCGGGACCGTCGGGGTGCTGCTGTCGCTGGACCGCAGCCGCCTGCAGTCGCCGGACGCCCGCACCCGCCGAGCTCCCGGTCGGGGGATCATGGGCGGCTTCCGCTACCTGCGCACAAGGCCTGACATCATCGTCGTCCTGGCGGTGATCTTCGTGGTCTCGACCTTCGGCATCAAGTTCAACATCTTCACGGCGACGATGGCGCGCGTGGAGTTCGGCCGGGACGCCAGCGCGTTCGGGCTGCTGAACTCCATCCTGGCAGTCGGCTCCCTGACCGGTGCTCTGCTGGCCGCGAGGCGGGACCGGCCGCGCCTGCGCACCGTCTTCTGGGCGGCGGGAGCGTTCGGTGCGGCGTGTGCGGCAGCGTCCGTCATGCCGAACTACTGGACGTTCGCGCTGACGCTCACCACGCTCGGCCTGTCGTCCATCACGATGCTCACGGCCGCGAACGCGTATGTGCAGACGACCACTCCGTCGGGCGTGCGCGGTCGGATCATGTCGATCTACGCGGCCGTGGTCCTGGGCGGGGCGCCGCTGGGAGCTCCATTCGCCGGGTGGATCGCCGATCAGTTCGGTCCGCGGGCCGCGCTGGGGGTCGGAGCCGCCGCGGGTGCGGTGGGGATCCTCATCGGGGTGGTCTGGATGGTGTCCGCGAAGCACATGCGCGTGCACTACGTGCGCCGGTCGCGGCGGTTCATCCGGCTGAGCTACGACGGGCGGAAGTCGAAGGGGCGTGTGTCGGCGAGTCCGGTGCGGCCGGAGCCGGAGGGCTGAGAGTCCGACGGCTGAGCGATCACAGCTCCATCACAGTGTGAGTCCCGGCCCCTTCTGCACTGTTCGCGTGTTCAGCCCCGCCCGTAGACTGCGGACCGGACGGATGCGCCAGGACCGATCCTCCTGTCGGCGTCCCTCCGCACCCCGATCCGAATGGAGCTCTTCACCGTGACCGCAGACGTCATCGTCACCGTGCTCGCTGGACTCGCGATGTTCGTGGGCATCGTGGGAATCGTCGTCCCGGTGCTGCCGGGCTCCGCCACGATCGCGGTCGCCGCGCTGGTGTGGGCGATCGTCGCGGGGACCGGCCCCGGCTGGTCGGCGTTCGCAGCGATCACGGTGCTCGTGGCCCTGGGGATGGCAGCCGGCTGGGTGCTGACGGGTCGACGGCTGAAGGAGCGGGGGATCCCGAACCGTTCGCTGCTCATCGGCGGGATCCTGGCCGTCGTCGGATTCTTCGTCGTGCCCGTGATCGGTCTGCTGCTGGGCTTCGTGGGCGGACTCTGGGCCGCGGAATGGCAGCGGCTGGGCGACGCGCGGAAGGCCTGGGACACGAGCTGGGCGGCGATCAAGGCCGCGGGCATCGGCATCCTCATCGAGTTCGGCTGCGCAGCACTGGCCCTCGCGGTCTTCAGCGGGACGGTCATCCACCACTTCGTCACCGCCTGAGGCCACCACGTCGCCGCCTGAGGTGGGCGGGACTTCTCGCACGCCGCAGGCCGCACTCCTCCCACCCCACACGCCACACCTCGCACCCCGCACGCTGGACGCCGCACCCCGTAAGCCGCAACGACGAAAGCGCAACATCCGAACGATTCGCCCCCCTCGGAGGGCTCGGATGTTGCGCTTTCGACGTGTGTACTGTGATCGGTCCGCGGTGCCGGTTCGGCTCAGCCCTGTGCTGCCACGCCCCAGCCTCGTGCTGACATGCCCCAGCCCTGTGCCGGCGGGCCTCAGCCCTGTGCGGTGGCGGAGGCCCCCCACTGCTCGAGGACGTGATCGATGCAGGCGAGCAGCGCACGGACGTCATCCGGGTCCACGGCGGTGAACGTCGCGATGCGCAGCTGGTTGCGGCCCAGCTTCCGGTACGGCTCGACATCGACGATGCCGTTGGCGCGCAGGACGGATGCCAGGCGCGCGGCATCGATCGACTCGTCGAAGTCGATGGTGCAGACGACCGGCGAGCGGTCGGCCGGGTCGGCGACGTACGGACGGGCCACCGGGGACGATTCTGCCCACGTGTAGATGAGCGCGGAGGATTCCTCCGTCCGGGCACCTGCCCAGGCGAGTCCGCCATTGGCGTTTATCCACTCGATCTGCTCCGCGAGCAGGATGAGCGTGCCGACGGCCGGAGTGTTGTACGTCTGGTCCTTGCGGGAATTGTCCAGCGCCGTCGCGAGGCTGAGCGATTCGGGGATCCAGCGGTCCGACCCGGCGATCTCCTCGATCCGCGCGATGGCCCGGGGGGAGACGAGGGCGACCCACAGGCCGCCGTCCGATGCGAAGTTCTTCTGCGGGGCGAAGTAGTAGACGTCGGTCTCGCGGATGTCGACGGGGATGCCGCCGGCCGCGGACGTCGCGTCGATGACGACCAGTGCGTCGTCGGCGATGCCGGACGGGCGCTGGATCGACGTGGCGACACCGGTGGACGTCTCGTTGTGGGGCCACGCGTAGACGTCCACGGAGGCATCGGTCTGCGGCACGGCCGAGGTGCCCGGTTCGGCATCCACGACGAGAGACTCCTCGAGGAACGGCGAGGTCGTCGTCGCCTTGGTGAACTTCGACCCGAACTCACCGAACTGGGCGTGCGAGGCGCGCGTGCGGACCAGCCCGAACGCGGCGGCGTCCCAGAACACGGTCGAGCCGCCGTTTCCGAGGATCACCTCGTAGCCGTCTGGCAGGGAGAACAGCTCAGCCAGTCCGGTGCGCACGCGACGGACGATCTCCTTCACCGGCTTCTGGCGGTGGGAGGTGCCCATGACGGTGGAGCCGGCGGCGGAGAGCGCGGCCATCTGCTCGGGGCGCACGCGCGAGGGACCTGCGCCGAAGCGTCCGTCGGCGGGCTTGAGGTGTGCGGGGATCACGATGTCTGCGGGGGTGTCTGTACTCACGCGAGCGATCCTACTGCGAGGCCGCTGGTCGCGCGCACCGAGGGAGGGCCGGCCGCGGGCACCGTACGCCCGTGGGCTTGCCGAGAGTAGCGTGGAGCCATGGACGAACAGACTGACGCCACTCCCGCGGCTGCGCAGGACGCGATCGCCGCACTGGCGCGGCAGCGGGTCGAGTACGACGATGTGGACATCGACCTGCCTGCGGATACGCCCCACGGCATCTTCTCGCGCTGGTACGAAGAGGCGGGAGAGGCCCTGGGGGAGCCGAACGCGATGGTCGTGGCGACGGACGACGACGCCGGCCCCGCTGCGCGCATCGTCCTCCTCAAGGGCTTCGACGCGCGCGGCTTCGTGTTCTACACCAACTACCAGTCCGCGAAGGGCCGCCAGATCGAGGCCCATCCGCTCGTGGCGCTCGTCTTCCCCTGGCATGACATGCAGCGCCAGGTGCGGGTCCGAGGCCTCGTGTCGAAGGTGATGCCGGAAGAGTCGGATGCCTACTTCGCGCTGCGGCCCCGCGGCTCGCAGATCGGGGCGGCGGCCTCGGCGCAGTCGCAGCCGGTGCGAGGCCGGGATGCCTTCGCGCAGACGGTGGAAGAGCTCGAGGCCCGGTGGGAGGGGAAGGACGTCGAGCGGCCGGCCCACTGGGGCGGCTATCGAGTGCAGCCCTACGAGATCGAGTTCTGGCAGGGGCGGCTCAACCGCATGCATGATCGGTTCCTCTTCACCAGCCGGGATGGCCGTCCGGCACCCCTCGACGACGCGGCGACGTGGTCTGCGGTGCGCCTCCAGCCATGACGCCGCGGTGTGCTCCGATCCGGCTGAGTATCAGTTCCCCGCCGCACCACGTAAAATGACCGCGGGTGCTTCCGCCCTGTCCAGACGGATGCGATGGCTCCCCGACACTGCGTCGGGACTGCGTAGAGAGAGCGTGAGACGTGAACGACCTCATCGACACGACCGAGATGTACCTCAAGTCGATCATCGAGCTTGAGGAGCAGGGGATCGTGCCGCTGCGAGCGCGGATCGCTGAGCGTCTCGAGCATTCCGGCCCGACGGTCTCGCAGACCGTGGCGCGCATGGAGCGGGACGGTCTGGTCGTCGTGGACGCGGACCGTCACCTCGCTCTGACCGACGAGGGACGCGAGCTCGCGACGCGCGTGATGCGCAAGCATCGTCTTGCCGAAAGGCTCCTGTCCGACGTGATCGGTCTCGAGTGGTCACTCGTCCACGACGAGGCATGCCGGTGGGAGCACGTCATGAGCGAGCAGGTCGAGACGCGACTCCTCTCGATGCTCCCGGAGCACACGACGGGTCCGTACGGGAATCCGATCCCCGCCCTCGAGGATCTGGGTGCGGATCCCGCTGCCGTTCCGGAGACGACCTCGCTCACGCGCGCGGTGAAGTCCGGTGAGAAGCGGACCGTGGGCATCGCGTGGCTCGCGGAGCCGCTCCAGGTCGACATCGAGCTGCTGGCGCAGCTGCAGGAGACCGGGATCGTGCCCGGCACGGTGGTGACCGTGGAATCGGACGGCGACTACGTGAGCATCCGTGCCGAGGGGTCCTCCGATGTGCTGGATCTTCCGTCCGAGACCGCGGCGTTCGTGTTCGTGACACGCTGACACATCACCTCGTTACATCCGTTTCATCCCGTTACTTGGCTCTCTGACCTGCATCGATGATGACCCGCCGGGGCAGAGGATCACGATATGAGATCTGATCCGTGATCCAAATGTGACATGACGTTGCCGATCGTTTACAGTTGTCGAGGCGCCTTCGGAAGAAGGCCATCCGACCCGGGTTCCGCACGCCGCACCCGCACGATCGGATCGAAGAGACAGCAACAGGACCTGAGCGGCGGCGAGGGGCCGGGAAACCGGCAGCACAGTCCGGAAGGACAGGGCGTCTCCAGCTCGACGTGCGTCGCCTCGTAGGAAATGGAGAGGACATCGTGGCTACAAGGAAGCATGGTCGCCGCGCGGCCGAAACCCGCGTCAAGACCCCGCTCACAGAACTCACCGACGCGCTGGGTGCCAACTACGGCGTCGTCGGTCGTCGCGCGGCGGTCGTCGCCGCAGCAGGCGGACTCGTCGTCACCGCCACTCTGCCCGCAATGGGCCAGGGCGAAGACGAGGCGGCAGCGGTCACCGCTGAGGCGGAGAACAAGCCCAGCACTGATTTCGTGAACCAGGCGAAGACGGTCATCCCGGAGCAGGGCGAGGACAGCGAGGACGCAGACGTCGTCGGTGCCGCCTCGGTCTCCAATGTGACCGCGACCGAGGCTCCGGAGCCTGAGCCGGAGCCCGAGCCGGCTCCCTCCGAGTCGGTCGAGTCGAACGCCGGTTCGTCTGATTCCGAGTCGGACTCCTCTGAGTCGGGCTCGTCCGACTCCGGTTCGTCTGATTCCGAGTCGGACTCCTCTGAGTCGGGCTCGTCCGACTCCGGTTCGTCTGATTCCGAGTCCTCGGATTCGGGCTCCTCTGACGGTGGCGGCGACGCTGCGCTTCCGGACGGCTCGAAGGCCGAGCAGGTCCTCGCGATCGCCAAGCAGTACACGGGCGTTCCCTACGTCTTCGGCGGCACCACCACCTCCGGCTGGGACTGCTCCGGCTACACCTCCTTCGTGTACAACAAGGTCGGGGTGAACCTGCCCCGCAACTCCGGCGACCAGGCGGCAGCCGGCCAGACCGTCTCCGCTTCCGAAGCGAAGCCCGGCGACCTCGTCTACAAGTCCGGACACGTGGGCATCTACGCGGGCGACGGCATGATGTACGACGCGGGCTCGTCATCATCCGGCACCTCGTACCGCAGCCACTCGTGGATGGGAAGCGTCACGTACATCCGCGTTCTCTGATCACGCGCAGCATAGAGACACCCGCACTCCGTCCCCAGGTCCGGACGGAGTGCGGGTGTCTTCGTGTGTGCGCCTGCGAGTGACTGAGGTCCGCACCGCTCGATGATGAGTATCACAGTCGGGGGAGACTGCGCCCTTGATTCATGCCCCATAGGGGTATAGGGTATAAGGTGACGGGGCGGCCCCGCCCCGCAGATTCGCAGCGAAAGGGTTCCATCATGGCGACAGCGACGAAGAACTACACGGTCGAGGGTATGACCTGCGGCCACTGCAAGGCCTCCGTTGAGGAGGAAGTGCGCGAGGTCGCGGGCGTGACCTCCGTCGAAGCCACTGTGGACGGCGGCCGGGTCGCTGTGAGCGGTGAGGGATTCACTGACGAGGACATCGTCGGCGCAGTCGAAGAGGCCGGCTACACGGTCAAGCTGTGAACCCCTCCCGGCCTCGCCGCAGCGTGCCGGCCGAACCCCCATCGTCTTCATCTGCTCGAAGGAATGATCCCTGATGACTCAGACTCCACCATCGGTAGACCTGCTCGAGATCGACTTGGGCGTCACCGGGATGACGTGCACATCGTGCTCGTCGCGAGTCGAGCGCAAGCTCAACAAGCTCGACGGCGTGGACGCGAGCGTCAACTTCTCCACCGAGACCGCGACGGTGAAGTACGAAGCGGGCACGACAGACACCGATCAGCTCATCGAGGTCGTCCGCGGTGCCGGCTATGACGCTTTCGCTCTGAGAAGTGATGCTGATTCCGGGGGTGACGAGTCCGGTGACTCCACTGGAGGGGCAGTGGGTCCGCAGGACCAGATCGGGGCTGCCCGTGAGCGGGAGGCCGCTGATCTGAAGCAGCGGGTGATCGGCTCGGCGATCCTGACGGTGCCGATCACCGGGCTGAGCATGGTCCCGGCGCTGCAGTTCACCAACTGGCAGTGGGCGGTACTGGCGATGACCACCCTCGTCTACGTCTGGGGCGGCGCACCCTTCCATCGAGCCACCTTCGTGAACCTCCGCCACGGTGCGGTCACGATGGACACCCTGATCACGATGGGGACGACTGCCGCCTACGCCTGGTCCCTGTGGGCGCTGTTCGTGGGCAACGCCGGTGTCGCCGGGATGACCATGGAGATGCATCTGCTGCCGACGAACTCCACGATGGATGAGATCTATCTGGAGACGGCGGCTGTGGTCATCACCTTCCTGCTGCTGGGCCGCTGGTTCGAGACGAAGGCCAAGGGGAGCTCGTCGGAAGCGCTGCGCACCCTGCTGGACATGGGCGCCAAGGACGCCGCTGTGCTCCGTGACGGTGCCGAGGTCCGGGTGCCCGTCACACAGCTGCAGATCGGTGATGTCTTCATCGTCCGTCCGGGTGAGAAGATCGCGATCGACGGCCGGGTGGTCGAGGGCTCGTCGGCCATCGACGAGTCCATGCTCACCGGTGAGTCCGTGCCGGTCGAGGCGACCGTGGGAACGAAGGTCACCGGCGCGACCCTGAACACGTCGGGCCGTCTGCTGGTGGAGGTCACCCGCGTCGGTGCGGACACGACGCTGTCCCAGATGGCGAAGCTGGTCACTGATGCGCAGGCGAAGAAGGCGCCGGTGGAGCGTCTGGTGGATCGGATCTCCCAGATCTTCGTGCCCGCAGTCGTCGTCATCGCGCTCGTCGCACTCATCGTGCACATCATGCTGGGTCATGGCGTGGCCACGGCTTTCACCGCCGCCGTCGCGGTGCTGATCATCGCTTGCCCGTGCGCCCTGGGTCTGGCGACGCCGACGGCGATCCTCGTCGGCACCGGGCGCGGCGCCCAGATGGGGCTGCTGATCAAGGGGCCGGAGATCCTGGAGTCGACCAAGAAGGTCGACACGATCGTCATGGACAAGACCGGTACCGTGACCTCCGGCGTCATGTCCGTCCGCGACGTCACCCCCGCCACTGGATTCGACCCCACCGAGGTGCTGGCCATGGCGGCGGCAGTGGAGTCAGCCTCCGAGCATCCCATCGCCCAGGCCATCGTCCGCGAGGCCGAGCGCTCTGCGCCGCTCGTCGAGGTCACCGACTTCAGCAGCACCGCAGGCCATGGCGTGACCGGCACCGTCGAGGGAGCGCGAGTGACTGTCGGCCGTCCCGCCGGTGACCTCTCCACGGATCTGCAGGACGCGTTCACCGGAGCTCAGGACCAGGGCGGCACCCCCGTCGTGGTGCAGATCGACGGCGTCAGCGCCGGCGTCATCGCGGTGCGCGACACCGTCAAGCCGACCTCCGCCGAGGCCGTGCGCGGGCTCAAGGACCTGGGCCTGACTCCGTGGCTGCTGACGGGTGACAATGCCGGGGCTGCCCGGGCCGTGGCCGCAGAGGTCGGCATCGACGCGGAGCACGTCATCGCAGGCGTGATGCCCGAGGACAAGGTATCCGAAGTCGAGCGCCTGCAGGACACTGGGCGCAATGTCGCGATGGTCGGCGACGGTGTCAATGACGCCGCCGCACTGGCCCGCGCCGATCTGGGCCTGGCCATGGGCGCGGGCACGGATGTGGCGATCGAGGCCAGCGACATCACGTTGATGAACAATGACCTGCTCTCTGCCGTCGACGCGATCCGCCTCTCCCGGAAGACCCTCGGTACCATCAAGGGCAACCTGTTCTGGGCGTTCGCCTACAACGCAGCACTCATTCCGGTCGCAGCGTTCGCGCTGCTCAACCCGATGCTCGCCGGAGTGGCGATGGCCTTCTCCAGCGTCTTCGTGGTCGGCAACAGCCTGCGGCTGCGCCGCTTCCGCAGCTGGGCGGGCACCACATCCCGCGAAAGGACATCCGCATGAGCACTCATACCGGGGAGCACGACGCGTCCCACGAGCCCGCCGATGGCGAACCGACCGACGCCGACCAGCACGGTCACCACGGCTACATCACCGACAAGAAGCGGTACCTGACCCGCCTGAAGCGCATCGAGGGTCAGGCCCGCGGCGTCCACCGCATGGTCGACGATGAGCAGTACTGCATCGACATCCTCACCCAGATCTCTGCTCAGATCTCCGCACTGCGCAATGTCGGCCTCGGGCTGCTCGACGACCACCTCAAGCACTGCGTCGTCGATGCCGCCGCAGTCGGAGGCGAGGCGGCCGACGCCAAGATGCAGGAGGCCTCGGACGCGATCGCCCGTCTCCTGCGCTCCTGACGACTGCGCGTGAGTCCCGCCCCGGCAGGTGAACGAAGCGGGAACGCAGACGGCACGGTCGATGACACAAGGGCCGCAGTACTCCACATCGAGCCCGGATGGGCCTACCCTTGGTGAAGTGAGTCCAGGAGGGGTCATGGGTGAGAGGCACGCACTGCCAACGGCGACGACGCCGGTGATGCGCACGCGCCGCACACTGTGCGCGCGTGGCTTCGCAGTGCCGTCTGCGCTCGCCGGCATCCGACGCGCCGTGACCGGCGCGGAGGAGATACGCCCTCATCTCATACCTGTCGAGGGGATATGCCCAGAGGCGATATCCCCTCTCTTCGGCCCAGGGTCGGTCCACCACGAACGGTGTCACACGCATGTGTGGCGCCGTTCCGTCATTCACGCGCATCCGCGCTGTCCCGGAGGTGTGTCGTGAAGACCCTCGTCCTGAACGCCGGCTACGAGCCGATGTCCGTCGTGTCCTTCAAGCGCGCAGTGGTGCTCGTGCTGACGGGCAAGGCGGCAGTGGTGCAGTCGGACGACGCCGTCCCGATCCGCAGCGAATCCCTCGAGCTGGACCGGCCGTCGGTCATCATCCTCACGCGGTACGTGAAGCCGCCCCGCAACCGGCGGGTCATGCTGTCCCGCAGGGGCGTGCTGCGACGGGACGGCCATCTGTGCGCGTACTGCGGCGCGCACGCGACGACGATCGATCACGTGCTGCCGCGTTCGCGCGGCGGGCAGAACACGTGGACGAACCTGGTGGCCTGCTGCCGGGCGTGCAACTGCCGCAAGAGCAATCGGACGCCGGAGGAGATGCGGTGGAAACTGCGCTTCACCCCGGCGCCGCCGCGGGTGGGGCGGTTCTGGCTGCGCGAGATCGACGAGCCCGTCGAGGAGTGGCGTCCCTTCCTCGTGCCCGACGGCCAGCGGAGTGGGAGAGCTGCGGTGACGACGACCTCGGCGGCAGTGTCAGCGC
The DNA here is from genome assembly GCF_900169375.1 of Brevibacterium sp. Mu109. NCBI lineage: Bacteria > Bacillati > Actinomycetota > Actinomycetes > Micrococcales > Brevibacteriaceae > Brevibacterium > Brevibacterium sp. Mu109. The sequence goes on along the minus strand of NZ_FXZF01000005.1, from coordinate 91,305 downwards.
CGGCTGCCTGAGGCTGAACAGTCTGCCTGAGGCTGCACAGTCTGGAGCGGCCGGTCGCTGTGTGGCGCCGTGAGCACATGACAGAGGCGCGCCGGAGTGTTCCCACTCCGACGCGCCCCTGTGCGTCAGCTGTGCTCGCGCTGCTGCGCGAGCGGCGTCACTTCCGGCTGATGGCGCGGGAGATGAAGCCCCACACGACCAGCACGATGAGGGCGCCCAGGATTGCCAGCAGCCATGAGCTGAGCGACCAGAACTCGGACACGCCAGTGCCGAACACTGCGCCGCCGATCCAGCCGCCGACCACAGCACCCAGCGCACCGCAGATGAGTGCGCCGATCCAGCCTACAAGGAGACTTGCAAGAGTCAGTGCATTGGCCGCCGCGCGGCGGTCCAGGATGCGGGTGCGGGTCGATCACATGGTGGTGAGTCGGCCAGTAGGACGGCTTCGCCGGTAATGTGTGCTGTGACGCACCCGCACATGGGGTGAGCGAGGCACGGACCGCCCAGTGCGGCACGTGGTGACACGGAGGAGGAGACATGGCAGACAACCAGACCTCGGAGGTTGCGGACCCCGATGCGATCGTCGTCGGCGTCGACGGGTCGAATGCCAGCCGCAACGCGCTCCGCTTCGCGATCGGTGAGGCGAAGTCCCTGGGCCGTTCCATCCGCGTCGTCGGTGCATACACGGTGCCGAGCGTCGCTGCTGCGACCATCGACGTGTCCTACGTGCCCATCGATGACTCTGCGGTGCGCTCCTCCGTCACGACGGTGCTCAAGGAGGCCGCCGCAGAGGTGAAGGCGGCGGACGTGCCCGTCGAGGCGATCATCGAGATCGGCGATGCCGCGGGCGTCCTCGTCGAGGAGTCGAAGCAGGCCAGCCTCACGGTGGTCGGGTCGCGCGGCAAGGGCGGCTTCGCCGGGCGACTCCTGGGCACCGTGTCCTCGGCGCTGCCGGCGCACTCCGCATGTCCCACGATCGTCGTGCCGGTCGGGTGGACGCCGGAGGGCACGGGCGAGGCCAGGCCCAGTTCGTCCCGTCCGGTCCACAGCAGCGCGGAGGGCCCCATCGAGCGGTCGGAGGAGACGGACACGGTTCCGGGCATCGACTACTCCGGTCAGGTGGTCGTGGGCGTCGATTCGCTGGGCAAGGAGTCGCCTGCGCTCTGGGAAGCAGCGCACATCGCGATGCGGCGGAACTCGCCGCTCCACATCCAGGCGGTCATCACGACGACGGTGATCGGGCCGGAATGGATCCCATCCCAGGGTGACCTGGAGCGGCTCATCCAGGAAGGGACGGACAAGCTCGAGGCGGCTCGGGCCGCGCTGGCGGAGAAGCACCCCGACCTCGACGTGCGGTGGACGCTGTTCGACGGTCAGCCGGCCGAAGTGCTTGTGCGTGCGTCGGACACGTGCGACATCCTCGTCATCGGCTCCCGAGGCCGCGGCGGGTTCGCGGGGCTCCTCCTGGGCTCGACCTCGCAGTCGGTCCTGCCCTACTCCGCCGCTCCCACGATGGTGGTGCGCGTCAAGCGCTGAGCATGCCGCGCGGGGAAGCTGCCGCGCGGGGAAGGGGCGACGCGGTCGCGCATCACCCCTTCTGCTCGTCTGCCCGTTCGGTTGCGAGGACGGTCCGACCACCCACGGTCAGCGTCCCGGCCCCCTTCTCAGTCACGAGGTCGGGGACGGCGACGGGGCCTTCGCCGTCCTGTGCATAGGCCTGCGCGACGCGTCCGGTGACGCCGTTGTGGACGCGCACGGAGCTGCCGTCGCGCAGGTAGACGAGTGCCCCGACGACAGCCTCGAGCGTCGTCCCTTCCCGGACTGACATCGCCAGCTGCTGTTCTCCGTGGGCGTCGCGCACAGTGAGGCCGTCAGCGTCGAGGAATGCAGTGATGCCGGCCCCCGCGTCGTGGGCTGCGTCGTGCACCGTCTCACCGAGCACCTCACCGGATTCGAGGTCGAGCAGCGGGCCCGTGCCGTCGAACTCGCCGATCACTCTGCCGTCGTCGCCGAGCGGCTCGCCGGTCGTCGGGTCGAGCGCCACAGACTCACCGCTCTCGCCCATGAATCCCTCGGGCGGTGCTGCGAACACGAGACCCGGACCGGTGTGGGGTCCGGGCACCTCGACCGGTCCCCACACCTGCTCGCCGCTGCCGAGGTCGTAGGCGCTGGCCGTGGTGATCGACAGGCTGCTGTCGGAGGTCTCCGCATCGGTGAGCACCGCGAGGTTGCGGCCCTCCGAATCCTGGGTGACGACGAAGCCCGCGCAGGCGAGGGGGCGCTGCGCGGTCCAGAGCACGGTGCCGGTGGAGTCGACGGCGCGATACACGAGCGCCCGGTCGGTCTCCTCGGCAGACAGGAAGACGTCCCCGCCGCGCTGCACGGGCAGATCCCACGTGGGTTCGACGGTCACGAGCTGATCGAACTGGGTCGGCAGGCGCACGTCGGAGGTGTCGGCCGCGGGCAGATGCTCCGAGGATGCGTTGGGCACACGATCGAGCCCCTCGACCTCGGCGGGGTCCTGACCCTCGGTCACTCCGTGGGATGTGCACGCGGTGAGGGTCAGGGCGGCGGCCACGGAAACCGCAACGACCGCTGGACGGCGGCGGAATCCTGTGCGGGTCCGGGCGGGCTTCGCGAACGGGCGTATATCGACCGGGCTGCTATCGATGCGTCTGATGATCCGCTCCTTCCGTCTGGGAGGCGGAAGCGTCCGCCCGCCTGTTCCGGCGGTCACGAGCGAACCACAGTGCGAGGATGAGAGCCGCGACGACGAGGATCGCGGTGATGTCTGCCGCGGCGCTCGTGAGGAATGCGGACGACTGGAGCTCCGCGAGAAGGTCCGGGGGGACGAATGACGGTATGGACGCGAGCCCGTTCGTGGTCCAGAACATGATCCCCACGACGACCATGAGTGCTCCGGTGAGCATGGAGATCGTGTGCAGTCGCATGCCGAGGATCGAGACCTCGCGCCCGCGCAGCAGCGCCCGCCCGCGTCCGCCCAGGCGGTGCCACAGGGCCGCGACGACGAGGAGCGGGACGACCATGCCGGCCCCGTAGACCGCGAGCATGATGGCGGATCCCACCAGGTCGCCGCGAGCGGCTGCGAGAGTGAGCACTGCGCCGAGGATCGGGCCGGCGCACATCCCCGCGACACCGCTCGTGGCTCCCAGCAGGAATGTCTTGGGCATCCCGCTCATCTGCGCCGTGCGCGTGCGCGCTGCGTCACCGCCCGGCACGAGCTTCGCCGGGTCGAAGCCGAGTCCTGCGAACTGGGCGACGCCCAGCACGATGAGGATGATCGCCGCACCGATGACGATCTGCGTGCGGTAGGCGGTGAAGAGGGACCCCAGCGCCCCTGCACCGATCCCCAGCGGGACGAGCACCAGCAGCATCCCGATGTAGAAGACGGTGCCGTGGAGCAGCAGGCGGGTTCCCGCTCCCACCGTCGAGGCGAAGAACGCCGGCAGGAGGAGGGCGGCACACGGACTCAGCAGGGCCAGGATCCCGCCGACGAACGCGCTGACGAAGCCGATGTCCACGAGTGCGCTTCAGCCCTGGGCCGCGAGCGCGGAGTCGACGGCCTCGACGAACACGTCCGTGGGCTGGGCGCCGACGATCGGCTCGCCGCCCACGAGGAAGGCGGGAGTGGAGAACGCACCGAGGTCCAGCCCCATCTGCGCGTAGGCGTCCACCTTCTCCTGTGTCTCGTCGGATCCCATGTCCTGCTGGAACTGGTCGGCGTCGAGGCCCAGATCGTTCGCGGTCTCCGTGAGTGCTTCTGCGGTCAGTCCGCTTGCGGGGCGATGCTCTCCGCCGGCGAAGAGCTCGTCGTGGAACTCCCAGTACGAGTCCTGGAGGCCTGCGGCATGCGCACCTTTGGCTGCCTGCTCGGAGGCGTCGCCGAACACGTTGACGTCCCGCCACTCGATGCGCATGTCCCCACTGTCCACGTGCTCCATCATCACCGGCAGCGTGTCGTTCGCCCACGTCGCGCAGTAGGGGCACTGGTAGTCGGAGAAGACGACCAGCACGACCGGTGCGTCGACCGGACCGATCGCCTGGATGTCGCCCTCGTCGCGCGTCTCCGCCTCGGTGAAAGCGGCCTGCTCCGGCCCCTGGACGTCGGTGGCGGCGTCGTGGGCCTGTGTGCCGGAGGTCTCCGTGGTCTGCGCCGAGGGAGCCGCCGCGTCGCCGTCGCGGTCGACGACGAGAACCGCTGTCACGAGGGCGGCCGCAGCGACGACGACGGTCGCGGGGATCCACCACCTGCGGCGGCGGTGGCGCGTTGAGCGTGCGGTCATGGAGACCTCCTGGGATCTGTGCCGAGTCCATGTGGGCGAGACCGACTAATACTATGACGCATAGTCGACTGATGTGCATAGTCATACCGCTGACGCCGCACATGGCGGCGTGAGCCGAAGCCGACTGAGGGAGCCCGCCGTGTCCGCACCGCAGCAGTCGAAGGGCGGTCCGTCGGTGGCGACGGACCGCACGAGCTCGCCGTCAGCACGCCCAGCCGGTCGGAAGCCCCGGGGGCGGATGCCCTGGCGGATCGATGGGCGGACGGTGCTTCTGGGCCTGCGGACCTGGACGCTGCGGCGGACTCTTGTGGCCTGTGCCGTGGCGGTGCTGGTCGGGAGCCTCATCGGTGTGGCGACAGTCCTCATCCCGAACCCCGTCTTCGCGCGCGACATCCCGCCCGTGTGGTGGAATGCGCCCGTCCTCGTCCTCATGGCCGGTCTCACGGGCATGCTCTCTGCGACCTATGTGCGCATCGACTCACCGGTGCGACGGGACAGGACGCCCGGAGAGGAACCGAGCGCGAGCGACAGCGGACACGAGGGCGGAGGCAGCAGCGGTTCGCGCGGCGGCCGCATGGGTATCCTCGGGACTGTGCTCGCGTGGTTCGCCGTCGGATGCCCGGTCTGCAACAAGATCGCGCTCCTGGCGCTGGGCTACACGGGAGCGCTGACGTACTTCGCGCCGCTGCAGCCCATCCTCGCGGTCCTGGCGCTCGCCCTCACCGGGTATGCGCTGCTGTGGCGGCTGCAGGGCCTGGTCGCCTGCCCCGTGCCGCGACTGCGGACATCGGTATGAGCCGTGCGGGCAGCGACGCGCGACACCCGACGACGACTATGGAAGGGGATCCGGTGGATCGACAGCCGAAGGCGCTCGGCCCGCTCGAGCGGCAGGTCCTCGAGATCCTCTGGGACCACGGCCCACTCACGGTGCGGCAGGTCATCGACCAGTTGCCCACCGACCCCGCCTACACGACGATCGCGACTGTGCTCACGAACCTCAAGCGCAAGCGGTATGTGCGGTCTCAGCGTGAGGGCAGTTCGACCCGGTACGTGCCGGTCACCAGCCGGGCCGACCACGACGCCGCGGTGATGGGCGGAGTGCTTGCCGCCAGCCGCGACCGGTCGGCGACGATCCTCCGCTTCGCGGACTCGATGTCCGCGGAGGATCTCGACCTGCTCCGCGAGCACCTGCGGACACAGGGCGGGGAGCGCTGACATGCCCGGTGCGCTCGCCCTCGCGGCGGCCCTGCTCGCCGCCCTCGTCTGCGTCGCGTTCGTGGGGCCCGTGGCGCTCGGCGCGGTGCGGCCTCAGCTCTCCGCGCGCCCGAAGACATCGATCGCCGCCGTCGCCGCGGGAGGTGCGGCATGGGTACTGGCGCTCATCGCCGTCGGCCCCGTCCTCACGTGGTCGGTGACCGGCCCTGGCCTGGTGCCGGGTGCAGTGGGTGAGGTCTGTCAGCAGTGCCTCGCGGCGACCAACCCGTTCCCCGAGCAACCGGTCCCGGCGGGCATACCGAGCGCGGTCCTCATCGGAGCCTCCGCGCTCAGTATCGCTGTGATCGCCGGCTCCGTGCTGCGGGAGTTCGTGGTCCTGGTTCCGCGGGTGTGCCGCACCGGTCGTGCCGACCTCCGTGCGACCGCATCGGTGGCCGGTGTGCGGGTGCGGATAGACGATGACCGCACGGCCTTCGCCTATGCCCTGCCGGCACGGTGCGGCGGAATCGTGGTCTCCCGCGGTGCCGTCGACATCCTCGACGAGGACGAGCTGCGCGCCGTCGTCGCACACGAAGCGACTCACCTGAAGCATCGGCACCACCTCATTGCCGCCCTCGCGATGGGAATCGCGGCGCCGCTGCGCTGGGTCCCCTTCATCGCGACGTGCGAACGGACGGTCCTGGACCTGCTGGAGATCGACGCGGACACGGGCGCACTGCGCACGGCCGGGACGAGCGCGCTCGTGAGCGCGCTCGTGAAGCTGCAGGACGCGGAGGATCCCCGGGTCCCCGAGGCGGCCGGTGCCTCTGCAGTGGAAACGGCCTCGGGTGCGAAACCGGAGGTCCGCGCTGCGGGAGCACTGTTCGCCCTGGGGGCGACAGGCGGGAGCCCCAGGGAAGGCTCGCCGGAGCGAGGAGGCTCCCGCAGAGGGGACGGACCGAGTGCCCGGGTGGCGTCCCTCGTGGGCCGGCGCCAGTGCCCCCGGCGGTGGCCGGGTGCGGGCCTCGCGGCACTCATCGCGCCGGTGTCCGCGGCGGGGGTGGGCGTCCACGCGGCCGGCGCCGTCGCCCTGCTGAGCGGGTGCGCCGTCCTGTGAACGCGGCGATCCGTCCGACCCGTTCCCCGCCGGCTACACGGTCTGAGGCGTTCCCCGCTGCGCCTCTGAGATCAGCGGTTCCGGTTCAATCACCTCTGGAGGTGCGTCGTGTTCGGTTCTCTCTGGCGTGCGGTCGCGTTCACATCGGCTCTTGCAGTCATCGCGGTCGTCATCTGGATCGATGTGACGACTCCTGTCTGGCAGAACCTCGTGATCGTCTCCGGGCTGGTCGCCGGTGTCGTGACGTTCCTGTTCACGACGCTCTTCATCGACCGGTTCATCCAGCGCGCAGCACGGCGCCGGTGGGCGCCCGTGACTCGTCTGGCTCTCACGGAGATGCTCAGCCAGCTGGCTGACGCGGAGCGAGGTCGTGCAGGTCAGTGGCCTGCCGAGCCGCGTCGACTCCCCATCCCGGATGCGTCGCACGGGCCGGATGCGCTGCTGGCGGGGACCGAGGAGCTGCGCAGGGCCGTCGTGCGCGAACGCAGTCGCCTCTCCGCCGCGCTGGTGACCTGGTGGAATCTGCTGTCGTCCGTGCCGGACACGGAGGAGATCATCCGCCACACGGCGGACGTCGCTCTGCTGTTCGATGGTGTCCGCGACGCGTCATGGGAGCTGGACGATGCGGTGAGAAGCGGGAATGAAGAAGCGGTGCGAGCCGCGGGCGACTCGCTGCAAGCTCGGATCATGGCGTGCAACGGCTCCATCGCCGGCATCATCGAGGAGATCTCCGCCCGGCTGTCGTCGGACGAGGTCGAGCTGAGTGAGAAGGCCCGGCTGTCGCTCGCGGCCATGCATCGGCGGGCCGCCCGCGAACGGTGAGGCGGTCGAGCGATGGCGCGGACACATGGTGTCCGAGTCGTGATCGCGCCCCCGGCGAGATTCGAACTCGCGGCACCCGCTTTAGGAGAGCGGTGCTCTATCCCCTGAGCTACGGGGGCGTGCCCACGGCGTGCTCGCCCGAGAGCGTGCGTGTGGACGTCGCCATACTACTGCCTTGCGCCTTCAGTGCGAACTCGCGGCTCCCAGCGGGCGTCGGTTACAAGTCCCCGCATCCCTGAGAGCCCGGCTAGAAGTCGTCGATGGTACCCATCTCGTTCGGGTCCTGGACCGAAACGGATTCGGCGCCGAACTCGTAGTCAGGACTCGTCTGATCGACGGCCTCAGGCGGCACGCCATTCTGGGGCTCGTTGATCCCGGATCCGGGTCGCTCCGTGCCGTCCCCCATCGTGAAGCCCAGGGGTGCAACCGCGATCATCGACGTAGAGTCCACATCCTTGACGGGGAAGGCGATGTCGAATGTAGCCCACGAGAACACGATATCGTTGACTCCGGTGTTCTCGTTCGGGAAGACGGTGGTGGCGTTCAGCCCACGGTCGAAGAGTTCAGCCGGAATGAATTTTTCCCCGTCGATGAAGCCGTCTTCGTCTGAGTTGTAGAGTTCGGTGTCCTCGTCCAGCGCTTCGATCTCCGGCTCGATGTATTTACTGTCCGGGTAGGAATAGACGATCAGCGAAGGAGTATCGATGCCACTGATGTCCATGACTCCCCTGTTGTCGTTGTCGATGAAATACGCGAATTCCGCCAGGCAGGTGGTTCCGTAGAAGCCATCATTGTCGTATGCCCAGGAGAAGTCGGCGCCTGGCGACGGGAAGGTGGCGTTCGCAGTTTCGACGATCGATTCGTCGCCGGGTTCCTGATTGTCGGCATCTTTCATGTGCTTGAAGTCGAAGCTGCTCTTCTCGCCGGACAGTCCCTCTTCGCACGTGAAGTCGATAGTCTTGACGAAGACTGCGGCGTCACTGCTGTCGCCGTATACATCTGTCACTGATGCGTCGCCACTGAGCGCACGCCATTCGCTGTCCGTGACCGCGTAAGTGTCCACAAGAGACCGGGCGTCGTCTTCGTAGGAGGCGAGTGTGTCCGGAGAGGTGAGGCCTGTTTCGAAACGAAGGTAGCTCGAGAGAGAAATGAGGGCGAAAGCTGTGAGGAAGACGATTGCGCCGGTGACGACGGGGAGGGCGGCGCCCCAGATTTTTCTGGATAGACGCGTCAGCTTCTTGAACGTGGCGAAATAGATGACGTACTCAAGGGCAACGGCAACAACTGCACCGAGGATGATCACCAGCGGGAGTCTGTAGTCGATTCGGTTGAGGAACAGGTTCTCGCTGAGGGAAGGCTGGTTGAAGTGGTTCAGCGCAAGGAGAACGATGGCCAGCAGCCCCGCTGACCAGCCGCAGATCCTAGCGACTCTCCAGAGCTTCAATGTGCTGTCGCCGCTTCCTGTTGGCGTCGTTCCGGGCGAGAGGGCCGACTCATGATGAGAGCCCGGTGAATGCACAGTGGTCGGATGAGTGTGATCCGTCCATGCGGTTCCGTCCCAGTAGCGAAGCTGTCCGGGATTCGACGGATCGGGATGCCATCCGGCAGGCGGCAGTGGATGTTGGCTCATGCTGTACATCGTCGGGCTTCAGATTTTGTATCGCAACTGCTGTTGTTTCGGTGGGCGGAGCGTTTCCCGGATCAGTGGGAGTTCCGGGGTGGGATCGCTGAGGGTCGCCGGCGCTCGCTCTAGGAGAGCGGTGCTCTATCCCCCGAGCTGCGGGGGCGTGCTCGCAGGCTCGTGCGCGTGAACGTCGCCTTACTGCTGGTTGTCGACCCCTGCGCGAATTCTGGCCCGCTCCGCCCAGCGCGGGTTCTTGCACTTCGTGCGCCGCGGAATGGGCCGCTGGTCAGGCGCCTCCTGGAAATTCCGCCGCCCTCGGTGCGCCGCATCGTGCCGTGTCCGTACGACCCGGTAGTGTCGGAGCCGTGTCAGAATCTGCTTCCGCTCTTCCCCCGTCAGTCGATGACGTGTTCGTCGACTGGAGGGCTCAGGCTGCCCGGATCGGCGGTCGCGACACGATGCTGCACTTCCGTGAGTCTCGCGACGGATCGATCGATCTGACCGGCGCCCACCCCTCCGGCCTCGCCCAGCTGCTCGCGGGCCGCGCGACGCGGCTCTCCAGTCTCCTGCGCGACCCCGAACACCTCTCGGACGCACGCAGGCGCGCCCGGTCGATCCGCAGCAAGGCGGATCAGCTCCAGCGCCAGCGCGGCATTGCCGCCGCGCAGCTGGCGATCGGCTTCGCGTCGTGGAATCGGCCGAAGGACAGCGGGCGCGAAGACTTCGCGGCTCCCGTGATCCTCCGCCACGTGAACCTGCTGCCGCGCGGCAGCAGCGTCGACGACTACGAGATCAGCCTCTCCGACGAAGTCCGCATCAATCCGGCACTCGTGGACTACCTGCGGCAGGAGCACGACGTCATCGTCGACGTCGACGAATGGGTCGCCGCGACGGGGCTGGCGCACGGCTTCGATCCGGCCCCCGTCTTCAACCGACTCCGGACACTCACCCGGCCGGTCTTGGGCATGCTCGTGAACGAGCGGCTCGTCGTGTCGACGTTCGCGAACATCACGGCGCCGTACGCGTCTGAATCGCTGCCGGCCGCGCATCCGCTGCTGCGCGCTCTTGCAGGCGACGCCGAGGCCCGCGTCGGCTTCCGACTGCCCGGCACCTGGGCGGACGAGGACACAGATCCGGACGCAGACTCAGACTCGACCGCAACCACGGACTCGGCTGCGACAGCCGTCTCGTCCACAGCCTCGGGCGCGACGGATGACGGTGTGCCGACGGAGCGCATCGACATGTCCGACCCTGCGGACCAGGGCCCTCGTCCGCTTCCGGACCGTGCTCCGCACGAAGAGTTCCTCGCGATCGACGTCGACGGCGACCAGCAGGCCGTGGTCGACTCGGCACTCGACGGTGCGTCGCTCGTCGTCGACACCCCTCCCGGCACGGGCGCGACCCAGCTGGCCGTGGCTCTGTCGACCTCGCTGACGCATTCCGGTCGCAGCGTCCTCTTCGTGGCGCAGGACGAGGACGAGCTGGGCGACTTCTCGCAGCGGATGTCCCAGGCGGGCCTCGAGGGCTTCGCGATCGACGGCCGCGGTGACGGCGAAGCCCTCCGCCGCAGCCTCATCCGCCTCATCAGCTCTGCGGAGCGCACGCCGCAGCCGGAGCTCACCGGACTGGTGGACCGGCTCTCGGAGCAGCGGGCCGCACTGCGCGAGCACGGGGAGTCCCTGCACCGCATCCGCGAACCGTGGGGAGTCTCCGCGTATGAAGTGATGGAGCGACTGGCCGCATTGACCGCGGTCCGGCCCGGACCCTCGACGAGCGTGCGCTTCGACCGCACCGTCTTGGAACTGTCCACGCAGGACCGTGCGGATCTGCGGACCCAGCTGCTCGAGCTGTCACGGATGGGCGCATTCACGATGGAGGTGAGCGACACCGTCTGGTTCGGTGCGCGCGTCGATTCCAGTGACGAAGTGACCCGCGCGCAGGAGCGCGCGAAGAAGTCCGTCGAGCTGGTCCCGGAGTTCTCGCGGGTCGCGCTGCCCGTGCTGCGCGAATCGGGTCTGAACCCCGAACGCACCATCGGCGCATGGGGCCGTGCGCTCCTGCTGCTGCAGGAGCTCAGGAAGACCCTCGATGTGTTCAGCCCGGACGTCTTCGAGCACAGTCTGAGCGACCTCATCGCCGCCACCGGCACCGCTGAGTACCGCGCCCAGGCGGGTCGCGACATGGGCCTCTTCGAGCGCAACCGGCTGAAGAAGGCTGCTCGCGAATTCCTGCGCCCCGGCGCCCAGGTCACGGATATGCACGAAGGGCTGCTGGCCGCCTCGCAGCAGCGGAAGGAGCTCAAGGAGCTCGCCGGTGGAGACATCCGCCCCAAGGTGCCCCGCGGCATCCCCGAAGCGGTCGCCGAGTACCGAGCACTGTCCGCAGAGCTGTCTGCGCTCAGTCCCACGCTCGCCACGACCCCCGACGGGGGCGAACTCGAAGACATGCTCGTCGAGGAGCTCGAAGCGCGCCTGCAGGCGCTCGCCGAAGAGAACGAGTCGCTGAGCGACCTCCCCGCACGCACCCGCACGGATGATGCGCTGCGCGATGCGGGTCTGAGTGAGCTGCTCGACGATCTGCGGGACCGCCGCGTCTCGCACGACGTCGTGGGACTCGAATTCGATCTGGCGCTGTGGGCGACGATCCTCCAGGACCTCGCGGGTGCAGACGCACTGATCGGTGCTCACGACGGCGCCGTCCTCCATCGCATCGCGGCGGACTACCGGATCTCCGACCGTCAGTACGTCGCCGCCGGCGCCTCCCGTCTGCGCTACGGGCACGCACGCAGGTGGAAGCGGGCGATCGCGGACGAACGCGATCAGGCGCAGATCGTGCGCGACACCCTGCGGTCCGATCGGCCGACGGTCGCAGAGATCACCGCACGCGCACCGGACATCGTCACGACCCTGGCCCCCGTGTGGACTGTGACGCCCTTCCAGGTGCCGGAGCTCTTCGCGGACATGCCGCTGTTCGACACCGTCATCGTGGCGGATGCCGGGCGCCTCACGACCTCAGAGGTCCTTCCGGCCCTGGCCCGCGCCAAGCAGGTCATAGCCCTGGGCGATATGCGCCTGCCGGGTCCCCGCGACTTCAGCGTCACCGTCGACCGGCGGACGCTCACGCCGGAGGAGGCGCCGAAGAGCGTGTGGGAGGACCTCGCGGAGTTCCTTCCGCTGCACCGCCTGCACACCAGCTACCGGGTCTCCCCGCTGGAGCTCGTGGAGCTGGCCAACCGCCACTTCTACGACGGGCACATCCGCACGGTGCCCACCGCGCTCACGGGAGAGGGCAGCGGACTGGAGTTCGCCTACGTCCCCGACGCGATGGGCTCGCCGGACACCGCGACGGGACAGGTCGAGAGCCTCGACGTCGAAGTGGAGAAGGTCGTCGACCTCGTCATCCGACACGCGCGCACCCGTGCGCGCCAGTCGCTCGCCGTCATCACGCTGACGCCCTGGCACGCGCAGCGCGTCGCGGCGGGGATCCAGAAGGCGATCCGACAGTTCCCCTACGTCGCCGCGTTCTTCGAGGACCCGGACAAGGAGCCGTTCGTCGTCACGGACTGCGAGCAGATCCAGGGCATGGATCGCGACGCCGTGATCCTGTCCCTGGGCTACGGCCGCACTCGGCACGGACGCGTCATCCACTCCTTCGGCCCGCTGTCCCAGCCCGGAGGCGACAGGCTTCTGGCGGCCGCGGTCACCCGTGCGCGTAGGCGCCTCACCGTCGTGTCCGCGTTCGAAGCCGATGACTTCGACCCTGCGCGGCTGGACCACGGCGCAGCGCTGCTGCCCGCCCTGCTCGGCGAGATCGCATCCGGTGGTGAACCGACGGAGCGCACATACGGTGCTGTGACCGGCACCGGCACGATGGTGCGCAGTGACCGCGAAGAGGCCAACCGGATCGCGACGGAGCCGGCAGCGGAACTGGGCGATCCGATCGTGACCGACCTCGCGGAACGGCTGAGCCGCAAGGGCGTGCTCGCACACCTCGACTACCAGGGCATCGACCTGGCGATCGCGAACTCCGCGGATGCCGTCCACGGCATGGTCGTCGCCGTCGAATCGGACGGCGCGATGTATGCGAACACGGAGAGCATCCGCCAGCGGGAGCGCCTGCGCCCCGAACAGCTGGCACGTCGCGGATGGAGGTCCGTGCGCATCTGGACGACGGATGCATTCGTCGACCCGCAGCGCCAGGCGAACCGACTCTTCGAAGCGTGGAAGGAGACGGTCGAGGAACTGTCTCCGCAGGCGCTTCTCAACGCGGCCCGCGCCGCAGCGGTCGTCGTCGACCGTCAGGGCAGCCGCCCGCGTGTGGCGTCCGGTCTGCCGATGCACATGTACACCGATGAGCAGCTCATCGCGATGATCGAGTGGATCCAGTCCGACGGCGTCTCCCGCTCCGACACGGACCTCAAGGAGCAGCTGCGCGCCGCGCTGGCGCAGAAGCTGCGCTCCGCTCGGACCGAGTCCGCACTGGACAGCGCAGTGAAGGCTTATCGCGCCTGGGTGGCGGCCTCGAAGCGCGCAGCGTCGAACTCGTCAGCGCAGACGGAGCAGGACTCCGAGGATTCGGCCGCATCGGATCCGACCTCGGACGCTCCGCTGACCCGTGCCCAGCGCCGGGTCGCTGAACAGGCTGCCGCCGCCGAGGCCGCTGCCCGGACGCCGTCGACCGGCACCGTCGTGGACGAGGACGCACAGGATGCTGACGCGGCTCCCGAAGCGATCCCGGCCGACCAGATCATCCCGTCGTACGACACGGACAGCCTCCGCCACGCTGAACTGCGGGATGCCGGTCTGCGGGAATGGACGCAGTCAGCGGACGCCGATTCCTCGGAGGACCACTCCCCGGAAGACGGCGCAGCAGACAGCGGCGCGGATACCGCCGCTGAGCCCGTGGATACCGCCGCGACCGCTGATGCCGAGGAACCGGCGGACGACACCGATGTCCTGGCAGAAGACGACGCGGCCACGACAGACGATTCTGCCGACACTGCGGATTCCACTGACGCAGCAGGTTCTCCTGACGCCTCTGGTCCCACCGACGCCTCAGGTTCTACCGACGAGGCTGACTCCACAGCGGCAGAGGACGCGGCGGATGCGGGCGACCCTGAGGCGGACCCCGGTACTGACTCCCCGACTCCGAGGGACTGACGACCGTGGGCGCGGACAACGCTCCCAAGAAGCCGAACAGCGATTCGACGACTCCGGACGGCGTGCCTCAGCAGTCGGGCAATGCTCCCCGGGAGCTCAGTCCCGCTGCGCAGGCCGCCATCGCCCGCTACCGGCGGCTGATGGGCAACGTGGCCGATCCCGAACCAGGCGATGCTGCCATGGGTCAGCCGCGGAGCGACCTGGAACGGCACCTCGCGGAGAGGCCCCCGCACTGGGCTCCGCCCCGCAGTGAGGCATCTCGCTCACGCGACGACAGCACGTGAGCACTGCATCGTATGAGCGCCGCGGTCGGATGAGGGCCGCATCGTATGAGTGCCGGCCACGACAATGACTCAGGGCGTGGATGACGGGTGAACGTCATCCACGCCCTGAGTCATGAGCGATGGAGCGAGCCACTGTGACGTGGCAGGATCAGCCTCAGTGGCTGGATCCGTCTCAGTGGCGAGGGACCTCGGGATCGTCGCCGTCGGCGCGCTGGTCCGGGACCTGCAGCTGGCGGCCGTTGGACAGCAGATCGCGGATCTCGGCGAGCAGCTCTTCGCTGGTCGGCGGGATGTCGTCCTCAGCTGCTCCGCGCTTGCGCATCTCGGAGATCTTGTTCATCGGCATGATGATGATGAAGTACACGACAGCGGCGATGATGAGGAAGTTGACTGCCGCGGTGATGACGGCGCCCAGGTCGACGAACGTCGCCTCGACCTCGGGGCGGATCCGGAAGCCCAGCCCGCCCATGTCCGGGGAGCCGAGCGCGGCGATCAGCGGGTTGATGACCTTGTCGGAGATCGCCGTGACGATCGCAGTGAACGCGCCGCCGATGATGACCGCAGTGGCCAGCTCGATGACATTGCCCCGGAGGATGAAGTCCTTGAAGCCTTGGAACATTTCGGGTGATCCTTTCGCGACCGCGACGACGGAGTTGGCTGAAGGGCCGATCCCGGCGGTGATTCGCAGCGTCGTGTTCGATGAGACGGAGCGGCGACGGAGCTGACGATCACGTCCATGACAGGGCTCAGCGCTTTCTACAGTACTGCGAGGATCGAGACTACACATGTTGATCACGTGTGCAAAGCATCTGAGCATCTCTCGTGTGAGACGTCGCACGGAAGCCGCATGATCACGGGGCCTCGGATCACAGGGAAGCCGCATGATCACGGGGACCTCAGGGCGTGGCGGAGGAATGACGGGCCCCTGCCGAACGCTCAGTTGAGGAGCGCGAAGCTCAGGTACGAGCCCGCTTCGCGTGCGAGTGCCGCGGCCTCCTCCTCGGAGATCGCGAGCGTCACGACTGTCGAGCCCTGCCCCATGCCGCCGGACGGCGTATGCACGGCGGTGACCACTGCGTCCTCGAGAAGGGCGTCGGTGCCGCCCGCTGCTCCGGGGAGGTCTGCGTCGTCCGTATCTGCGCCTGCTTCATCGGCTCCATCGTTCGCGGTGTAGACCCGCAGGCGATGGCCCGGGCGGATGACGGAGACCGCTTGGGAATCGCCGAACACGGTGGGGACGAGGACCGTGCCCTCCGGGCGGAGCCCGGAGTCGGGTCCGACGAGTGACGCCGAGGTCAGGGGAGTGCCGGACGCGATGGCTCCGCCGGCCACGGCTCCGTCGACGGCCGAGGACTCCGTGAGCGCGCCTGCGGGCGCGAGCTCCGGGGGATAGTCGGCGACGCGCACGTCGCCTGCCTGCAGAGCAGTGCCGGGTGACAGGTCGTGCGCAGCGACGAGCACGGACTCCGTCCCGGTGCGCGGCACGATCGTCCAGGCCCCGAGCACGGTGGCCGCGCAGAGGAGCGCGACCCCCGCAGGGCGTGCGGGGATGCGGACCAGCAGTGCTCGTGGCCGACTGAGTCCGGTGCGCAGCGTGGAGAGGACGTCCATGCTCCGACTGTGCCGGGACTGGTCACGGTCCGCCAGGGGCGGCCCCCATCTGTGGATGGAGACCGCCCCTGGATGCGAACCTGTGACCGCTAGTGGTGCTGCTGCGGCTGATTGTGCCGCGCGTGCTCTGCTGTCAGCTTGCGGCCGGGGCGGAAGCCGCCGAGGTCGTCGCCGCGGCACCGCTGGATTCTGACGATCCGGACGTCGAGGACGACGCGGCGGCCGATGAGGTCGACTCCGATGCCGACGACGAGGAGGACGCGTCGGACGATCCAGGAGTGCTGGCGCTGCTGCTCGAGCGGGAATCGGTCGCGTAGAAGCCGGACCCCTTGAAGCTGACGCCCACGGAGCCGAACACCTTCCGCAGCCGCTCCTCGCCGCATGACGGGCAGGCTGTCAGCGCATCGTCGGAGAAGCTCTGGTGGATGTCGAACGCGTGATCGCAGTTCTTGCAGCGGTAAGAGTAGGTGGGCATTGTGACCTTTCGCGACAGGGACCCTCTGAATGATAGTGCTCCCGTCTTCCGGACGGAGCGTCAGGTGTCGGAAGTCACGCGATGAAGGCCGGATTCGGTGAGCACCGCTCCGACTGTGAGGTCCCATGCGGCCCGCGGCAGGTCGTCGGTGCGCTCGTCGTCCCAGCAGACACCCACGAAGCGCAGGCGCGCTCGCAGCGGTGCCAGGACGCCGTCTGCGACGCCCCCCGCGAACTGACCCTGCGGGCCGAAGGTCCGGTCGTAGAACCCGCCCCCGTTGCCCAGGCGGACCCCGCGGGTGTCGTAGGCCAGGCCCGGAACGAGCACCAGGATCGGCGCAGCACCAGCACCAGCACCCGCACCCGCACCGACACCAGCACCAGCCGCAGCGGTATCTGCGGCCCGGGCCAGGGCCTCGGGCGCGGGCAGGGTGCGGTCCGGCTCCCGGATGCCCCAGGTGCCGCGGGGAAGATCGTCGAGGGGGCCGGTGACGTGCCCGAGCTGCAGGGGCTCGCCCTTCCGCGTGGCGGGGAGGAGGACAGGGGTCTGCGAGTCGAGGAGCGCTGTGAGCGCGGCATCGAGGCTCGGCTCGCCCGGCAGCGCCGCATAGCCCACGACAGCGGCGGGCCGCACCGCGCGGACGAGCTTGGCGACATGCTCCGCATAGAGGGCGGGAGCACCTCCGGAATCCGCGCGCGACGCGTCGATCCGGGCGGTGCGCCGCGCTCGGATCGACGCTCTCAGAGCGGATTTTGCAGAAGTGCCTGAACTGTTCATCGTCTCCAGCTTAGAATGACCAGCATGTCGAAGAACGAAACCGCAGCGGTGCGCAAGGCCGTCGTCCCCGTCGCTGGACTGGGCACGCGATTCCTGCCGGCGACGAAGGCGACCCCCAAAGAGATGCTTCCCGTCGTCGACAAGCCGGCGATCCAATACGTCGTGGAAGAGGCGGTGCACGCCGGGCTCACCGACATCCTCATGGTGACCGGACGCAACAAGCGGCCGCTGGAGGACCACTTCGACCGCGTCGACGGTCTCGAAGCGGCACTGCGGGCGAAGGGCGACGAGAAGAAGCTCGAACTGATCCGCGAGTCCTCCGAGCTCGCAGACATCCACTTCGTCCGCCAGGGCGACCCGCTGGGGCTGGGACACGCGGTCCTCAAGGGCGAGCAGCACGTGGGCCACGAGCCCTTCGCCGTGCTGCTGGGCGATGACCTCATCGACGAGCGCAGCCCGATCCTGCCGACGATGATCGACGTGTACGAGAAGACCGGTGGGTGCGTCGTGGCACTCATGGAGGTCCCGCACGAATCGATCAACATGTACGGCTGCGCGGCAGTCGAGCAGACGGGCACGGACGGCGTCGTCAAGATCACCGATCTCGTGGAGAAGCCGGCTCCCGAAGACGCGCCGTCGAACCTCGCGGTGATCGGCCGATACGTGCTGGCGCCGGAGATCTTCCCGGTGCTGCACCGGACCGCGCCGGGCCGCGGCGACGAGATCCAGCTGACGGACGCGCTCAAGGACCTTGCGAGCTCATCGGAGCAGGGCGTCTACGGAGTCGTGTTCACCGGTGATCGCTACGACACCGGGGACAAGCTCGCGTACATCCAGGCGGTGATCCAGCTCGCCAGCCGCCGTGAGGACCTGGGAGCCGACCTCCGCGGGTGGCTGAAGGAGTTCGTTGCGGGCCTCGACGACTGAGCCCGCCGGCGAGCGCTGCGCAGATGGCCGGTGACCGGATGTGGCCGGCTGAGCTGAGCTGGGGGCCTCTGCTGCTGCGCCCGCTGCGCCGCAGCGACCGTCGCGAGTACGTCGAGGTCCGCCGGGCCAATGCCGACTGGCTGCGTCCGTGGGAGGCGACCGTCCCGGACCCCACGTGGCGCGCTCCCGATTTCGCGGAGGTCCGCAGCATGTCCGCGCGCAGTGGTCGCGAAGGACGTTCGCTTCCGTTCGCGCTGCAGCTGGACGGCCGCTTCCGCGGGCAGCTCACGGTCTCGGGCTTCCAGTGGGGGTCCCTGGCGTCCGCGAGCCTGGGCTACTGGATCGATCGTCGAGTCGCAGGCCGTGGCTGCATGCCCATTGCGGTCGCGCTGGCCACCGACCACTGCTTCGCCGCAGGACTGCACCGGATGGAGGTCGCGATCCGCCCGGAGAACGCGGCGAGTCTGCGGGTGGTGGAGAAGCTGGGCTTCCGCGACGAGGGTATGCGGGAGCGCTACATGCACATCGGCGGCGACTGGCGGGACCATCGCGTGTTCAGTCTGCTGAGCGAGGACGTCCCGTTCGGACTCATGGACTGGTACTCCCAGGACCAGGGGCTCAACGGTGGTCTGCTGGCGGGCGGGGGAGACCCGGTCGATGAGGGCGACTCAGACTGATTCTGAGTCTGACTGATCCGGAGTCGGACTGACCTCGACCCGGATCGGTTCAGAGTCGGACCGTTTCTCAGTCGAATGCTCCCGAATCGCACGAGATCCGGGCGGGCGGGGCACTTCGGTGACACTTCCAGCGAAAACATCAGAGACACGCGGGTGGTGATCCGATCGTGACCGCGCCTGCGAATCTAAGGTTGGACCGTGGACACGAGCATCGCCTTCCTGCTTCTCGCAGTAGTGCTGTTTGCCGTCATCGTGCCCGCAATCCTCAAGCGCAGCGCTGAGAAGCATGAGGAGCGGCTTCCGGAACGGGCACAGACCGTCGACGTCGACCGCACCCCGCGTTGCACGACGGACGATTCGCGCCCACATCTTCTGCGGGGCGATTCGCACCCGGCGGGGATCGACCTGCCGGTGCCGGACGTGGAGACCTCACGGGCAGCACCGCGGCTGAGCCTCCGCACGGAGGGTCCCGCACTGGAAGTGGTCGGCGGGTCTCATACGCCGCGCACCGGTTCGGACAGGCGTCCGGACCACCGGGTCGACACGGACACCCACGCCCCACCGGGATGGGAGAGCGACGCAGCAGCCCTGCCGATGGCGGTGGGGCAGTCCGCTCCGCTCGATCTCTCCGCTCCGACATCCTCCGCCGTCCGCAGTGCCACCGGCACCGCGGACGTCCTCGCCTTCGCCCCCGCGGGCGCGACAGTCGTCGCCACCGCAGGATCCACTGATCACGAAACGATGGACCTTCCCATGAACTCCTCGCACCGCCCCGCTCCTCGACGTGTGGATGCGGCCGCCGAGCGCATGCCGAGCGCGCTCCCCGCGGACATCCGCGCACGCCTCGCACAGCCCTCCTCGGGACGCTCGGGGTCCGGCTCGTCGTCTCGCCCGTCGACTGCAGCCGGGCCTCGTCCCCACACGCACCACGGTGCGCGCGGAGGCAGCCACCGCCCCGGTCCCGCTCGTCCGACGATGGACGCATCTGCACGGAAGCGCGTGCGCACGCTCAGGGCAGTGCTGCCCTTCTGCGGCCTCGCCCTGATGGGCCTGGCACTGCTGACGCTCGTCTTCGTGGGCTTCGTCGCCTTCGGATCGATGCCCTGGGGCGTGCCGGTCGTCACCGCAGCGCTGGGGCTCGCCTGCCTCGGTCTGGTGCGCGCTCTCAACAAGGAGATCAGGGTCCTGCGTCGCGGCATGACCGCCGAGGCCCCCGCAGCTCCTCGTACTCGCTCCACCTCGCCGGCGCGTCCGGCTGCGACCGAGCGTCCGGCTCCGCAGAAGCACGCCGCTGCGCCCGCTGCGGCGCGCACTGTGATCGAGGTGGAAGAGCCCATCACCGCGGACATCCCCGTCGTCCGCGAAGCCGCCGCCGCAGGGGAATCACAGGCTGACGACGCACAGGCAGAAGGCACACAGACAGAGGGCGCACAAGCAGAAGCAGAGCCGACTCCGGCTGAGAAGGCAGAGACTGCGTCGACGCGCGCAGAGCACGTGACCTCAGAGCCTGCGAATGATGTGCAGGCTCCTGCGGACGCGTCCGAGGCTGACACGTCTGGGTCTGACACGTTCGAGTCCGACACCTCTGAGGCTGACACATCTGAGACAGGCACCTCTGCCCAGCACACCGCCACGAGCCGCACGCGGTCGATCTTCGCGGCCTCGGCGCTGCCGGAGCCGGAGGCGCCGACCATCGCCGAATCGCTGGCACGCAGGCGCGCGCCGGGGGAGTGGACACCGTCCGTCCTGCCGACGCCCTCCTACGTGGACGCGCCCGTCGCCGAAAGGGACGAGCCCTCGCCGGTCGTCGCCGACGCATCCTCCTACTCGCTGGCACCCACGAACCACGAATCGCTCGCCGCGCAGTTCGCCGAGGAGCTCGGCTACCGTCCTGCGCTCGCAGACGCGGCGCGTGAGGAGAGCGTGCAGTCGACGAAGGCTGAGACTGAGAGGGCCACGGGCTCGGACGGGCCTCTGGGCCACGGCCGTGCGGCCATCCGCGGCAGCGGCAGCAGCCGTGGTCGCAGCACCTCTCCCGCCGCGGAGCAGCCCGCACAGCTGGGCGACATCCTCGCCCGCCGTCGCGCCTGAGCACACAGCGAAGCCTGAGCGCACAGCAAAGAAGGCCGCGCCCACGTGATTCCACGTGGGCGCGGCCTTCTTCATGCCTCTGGCGCTGCGCCGATCACGAGGCGCTGCGCCGATCAGGAGGCTGTGCGCATCACTTCGCGTTCGCGCGGGGCACGGCGACGTACTTCGTCTCGAGGTACTCGTCGATGCCGGACGTGCCGCCCTCGCGGCCCAGCCCGGACTGCTTGACGCCGCCGAACGGTGCGGCCGGGTTGGACACCAGGCCGGTGTTGAGCCCGATCATGCCGGACTCGATCCGCTCCGACAGGCCCAGCGAGCGCTCGAGGTCACTGCAGAAGAGGTAGGCGGCCAGACCGTACTCGGTGCCGTTCGCCAGCTCGATCGCCTCATCGTCCGTCTCGAAGGTGACGATGGGCGCGACGGGTCCGAAGATCTCCTCCACGCGCAGCGTGGCGGACTCCGGGATGTCGGTCAGGACGGTCGGCGCGAAGAAGTAGCCGTCGCCCTCGACCTTCTTGCCGCCGGTGAGCACCGTCGCACCGGCGCCCACCGCCTGGTCGACGAGTTCCGCGACCTTGTCCAGCTGGTCCTGGTCGACGAGCGGTCCCACCTGGGTGCCGTCGACCAGGCCGTCGCCCACCTTCATGGAGCCGATGCGCTCCGCGAGCTTGCGCGAGAACTCCTCGGCCACCGGCTTCTGCACGTAGAGCCGGTTCGCGGCGGTGCAGGCCTCGCCGTTGTTGCGCATCTTCGCGAGCACTGCACCTTCGACGGCCGCGTCGATGTCCGCATCGTCCATGACGAGGAACGGTGCGTTGCCGCCCAGCTCCATCGACGTCTTCATGACGCTCTCCGCAGCCTGCTTCATGAGGTTGACGCCGACCTCGGTCGACCCGGTGAAGGAGATCTTGCGGGCGATGCCGGATTCCATCCACGGGGTGACGACACGGCGTGCGGAGGAGGAGGTCACGACGTTGAGGACACCATCGGGCAGACCGGCGTCGCGCAGGGCCTCGACGAGCATGAACGACGTGAGCGGGGTGAGCTGTGCGGGCTTGAGCACCATCGTGCAGCCGGCAGCGATCGCGGGCCCGATCTTGCGGGTGCCCATCGCCAGCGGGAAGTTCCACGGTGTGATGAGCACGCAGGGGCCCACGGGCTCCTTGGAGATCATGAGGCGGTTCTTGCCGTCCGTCGACTGGACGAAGTCGCCGCCCACGCGCACGGCCTCCTCGGAGAACCAGCGGAAGAACTCGGCGCCGTAGGCCACCTCGCCCTTCGATTCGGCGAGCGGCTTGCCCATCTCCGCAGTCATGATGG
This sequence comes from Brevibacterium sp. Mu109, assembly GCF_900169375.1. Taxonomy (NCBI): domain Bacteria; kingdom Bacillati; phylum Actinomycetota; class Actinomycetes; order Micrococcales; family Brevibacteriaceae; genus Brevibacterium; species Brevibacterium sp. Mu109. The sequence continues at coordinate 68,923 of NZ_FXZF01000005.1, read as the reverse complement.
CCGCGATGTCGTCGGCGCGCTCGTGCAGCAGGTCGAAGGCGCGGCGGAGGATCTCCGCGCGCTCACGCGGAGCGGTCGCCGCCCAGCCGGCCTGTGCGTCCCGTGCGGCGTTGATGGCGTCGAGCGCATCGGCCTCGGACGCGTCGGCGATCGTCGTGATGACAGATCCGTTCGCGGGATTGCGGACCTCCAGCGTGCGGCCGCCTTCGGCGTCGCGCCACTGGCCGTTGATGAACAGCCCGGTCTTGAGCTTCTCGATGATCGGAGTCAGATCCACGTCGTCTCCTCCTAGTTTGGACGGTGAGTTCCGGACGGCGTCAGTCTACGTGCCCTGGACCACACTGCCCGTGGCCGTCTCACCACCCGACGGCCCATCACACCCGACGGCCCTTCAGACCCGCACTCACCACTCGCCGCCCGGCACCGGTGCGAGTAGCGTGGATGTATGAGTGACGACGAGACGACGAAGATCGACGACACCGACGGCATCGCGGCAGTCCGGCTGCACCGCGACGACCAGCCCGATGGCTTCCGGGTCCTGGTGGACCGGCTGTGGCCGCGGGGCGTGGCGAAGTCCGACCTCGGCCACGACGACTGGGACCGCGACGTCGCACCGTCGGACGACCTGCGCCGACGATTCCACGGCGGGCACCTGACCTTCCACAACTTCGCGCAGGCCTACGAGGCCGAACTGCGGCGCTCCGACGCCCCGCAGGATCTGCTCGACCGCTTCGCGGAGTCGGGGAAGGACCTGCTGGTCCTCCTGTATGCGGCGAAGGACGAGGAGGAGAACCACGCGCTCGTGCTCGCGGATCATCTTCGCGAGCTCACGGAGGACGCATGACTCCGGACAGCACCAGCACCCCAGACAGTGCCCGAACCCCCGGAACCGCGCCCGAGGCCGCAGCCGGCGCGCCTCTCATGCTGGGTCCCGCTGAGGTCGCGTCCGTCGGATTCGCTGACGCCATCGCGGCACTGCGCGACGCTGTCGTGGACTTCGACCCGGAGTCGGACCGCATCCGGACCCGCGTGCCCATGGAGAACGGGGACTACGTCCTCATGCCGTCCGAGGTGGGCGCCCACACCGGCATCAAGGTCCTCACCCTGACCCCCGGCAATCCGGACCGCGGCCTGCCCTTCATCCAGGGGGCGGTGCTGCTCTCCGACAGCACGACGCACACGCTGCAGGCGGTGCTCGACGGTGCCGCACTCACGAACCTCAGGACGCCGGCACTGTCCTTCGCCGCGGTGTCGGAGACCCTCCGTGCGCGCTTCCCGGGCGGCATCCGCCTGGTGATCGTGGGCACCGGGGTGCAGGGGAGTCTGCACCTGGACGCGGCCCGCAGCGTCGTGCCGGTCACCCACGTCACCTATGGAGTCCGCACGGCGGGCCGAGCAGACGCGCTGCGGGAGGTCGCCGCCCAGCAGGGCATCACCGCCGCCGAGGCCCTCATCGGCCCCGCGCTGGACGCGGCCGTGCGGGATGCGGACGTCATCGTGACCGCCACCTCGTCGGATGACCCGCTCCTGTCCGCGGAGGCAGTGCCGGACCACGCGGTCGTCATCGGCATGGGTGCGCACGAAGCGCATCAGCGCGAGCTGCCGGGTGCGCTGCTGGCACGGTCGCAGGTGATCGTGGAGAGCCGTGCGAGTGCGGAGGCGGAGTCCGGCGATGTGGGGATCGCGATCCGCGAGGGGCACCTGTCGTGGGACGCGGTCCTCACGCTGCGCGACGTCGTCACGGCGGACGCCCCCGATCCCGCTCCGGGGCGTCCCATCGTGAACGTGACGACCGGGATGTCGTGGGAGGATGTCGTCGTCTCGGCCGCGGTCTGGCGCGGTCGGGGGAACGACTGAACGACTGACCTATTGACGGAGGGGGCCGCATGGCCGATGCACTCACCTGGAGAGAAGCGCAGGCCGACGACGTGTCCGCGTTCGTGGCGCTCGTCGAATCGGCATACCGGGGCGAGGACTCCCGCGCCGGCTGGACGACGGAGGCGGACCTGCTGGCCGGCCAGCGGCTGGACGAGGCGATGGGGCGCGACATGATCGATGCCGCCGGCAGCCTGGTCCTCCTCTTCTGGCAGGGGGAGGGCATCGAAGCCGTCACCGCGTCCACCGGACGCGCCCCGGCTCCTCCCGTCGCCTGCGTGCAGCTGGAGGACAGGGGCGACGGCGTCGCCTACTTCGGCACCTTCGCGGTGTTCCCGCAGCAGCAGGGCGGCGGGATCGGCTCACTGGTCATGGCGGCGGCGGAGCAGGCGGTCGGCGATCGCTGGGGTGCGACGACGCTGAGGATGACCGTCATCCGGCAGCGCTCGGAGCTCATCGCCTACTACGAGCGGCGGGGATTCGCCCTCACCGGCGAGACCGAGCCCTTCCCCTACGGGCAGGAGCAGTTCGGGCGTCCCCAGCGCAAGGATCTGGAGTTCGTCGTGCTGGAGAAGCAGCTGGACTGAGCATTCTTCGGCTCGACGTGATGCAGCCGGACAGAGTCACGCTGCCGAACTGAGTCGAATCGGCTGGTTGAGTCTTCGCCCGGTTCTCAGCCCGCGATCATCGCGGGCACGACGAGGCCGCCCACCAGCAGGACCGGCCCGACGACGACCATCGACATGCCGAATCGGATGAGGACCCGGGTGAGGCGCGGCTTCTCCTCCTCCGGTGCGGTGGCGACCACGGTCGCGCCCAGGGTGGAGAACGGCGACACGTCGACGACAGCCGAGCACACGCCCAGCGCCGCGATGAGTGCCCAGCCGGGCAGACTGCCGTCCGCCACCAGCGGCAGGGCGAGCGGGACGAGCGCGGCGAGGATCCCGGTCGTCGACGCGAACGCGGACACGAGGCCGCCCACCAGGCAGAGGGCGAACGCCGCGACGAGCGGTGAGCCCAGTGCCTTCGCGCCCTCTCCCAGGAGGTCGACGGCGCCCATCTCCTGGAGGACGCTCACGAAGGTGATGATGCCGCCCACCAGCAGGACCGTCGACCAGTCGATGCGGGTGACCGCCTCCTTGCCGCGGGACGGCGTGAGGAGCAGCAGCAGCGAGGAGAGCCCGAAGCACAGGATGCCGATGTCGGGGTCGCCGCCCAGCGCCGCGACGAGGACGACGGAGCCCAGCAGCACGATGATCGCCAGCACGGTCGCGGACTGCTCGAACGTGAAGGGTGCGGCCGTGGAGGCCTGGGAGTGGTCCCCGTCCGCATTGCCGTCCCCGTCCGCATTGCCGTCCCCGTCCGTATTGCCGTCGCCGTCGACGTCGGCGGAGGAGAAGCGCGCATCATCGTCGTCGCCCTCCCCGAACTCGATCGACGAGGTCGACGCACTGCCGCGGGTCAGTGTGCCGCCGCCGGCTCCTGCGGAAGCCGCCACGGCCTCGGGCGCGCGAGCCGACTTCCTGAAGCCCCACACGAAGTACGAGAAGCCGAGCATGAGCAGGTAGGTCACGACGGCGATCGCGAAGAGGAGGAACGGGTTCAGATCGATGCCCGCGCCGTGCGCCGTCGAGTAGGTGACGATGCCGTAGAGGCTGGTGGGGGCGAAGCCGCCCGCGCCGATCGCGAAGCACATCGACAGACCCATCAGCGCGTAGTCGATGCCGTAGCGGCGGGCCACCTGCATGCCGACGGGCATCATGACGAGGCCGGCGAGCGGTGCGCCCATCGAGGCGATCGCCGCGGTGATGAGGAAGAAGACGAACGGCAGCAGCAGGGCGTTCGAGCCGACCTTCGCGAGTGCGCGGTCGATGAGCTTGTCGATCGTGCCGTTGAGCTGGGCGATCGCGAAGAAGAGCGTGACTCCCGCAAGCAGGACCATGATGGAGAGCGGGAAGCCGCCCACCACGTCCTCGAGCGGCATGTCCGTGAGCAGGAGGGCGGTGCCCGCCGCACCCGCGAACATGAGCACACCGATGTGCACACCGCGGATGGCGCCCAGGGCGAAGAGGGCGATGAAGATCGCCAGGGCGATGATCTGAGCAGTCATTGTTCCTCGGGGAGATGGTCTGGGGCTTCACACCTGGTGACGACTCGTTTCGAGCCGGGGGAAGACTATCGGACACCCGGGTCTACAGTGGGGATATGTCGAAGTCCTCACCCCGGAATCATCGTCCCGCCACACGTGTCGTCGATCTGGGCCGCCCGGCCCGCGGCGAGGACACCCCCGTGAACCCGCCCATCACGCTGTCGTCCACGTATGTGGGGACGGGCGAGGTCGCGAGCGGTGCCCGGGCGTACGGGCGGTACTCGAATCCGACGTGGGATCCGTTCGAGGACGCGCTCGCCCGTCTCGAGGGCGCGGACGTGCCCGCGCTCGTCTACGGGTCCGGACTGGCGGCGATCGCCTCGGCACTCGACCTCGTGGCCCCGGGCGGCACTGTCATCATGCCGACCCACACGTACCAGGGCGCGCTGCTGGGCGCGCAGGAGACGGCGAGGACCGGGCGCTTCGACCTGGTGACGGTCGACATCGAGGACACGCAGGCCGTCATCGCGGCTGTGCGGAGCGCGACCGAGGCGAAGGCCCCGCTGGGACACGACCGTTCCGTCATGCTGTGGATCGAATCCCCCACGAACCCGATGCTCGAGGTCGCCGACCTCCCCGCCCTCGTCGAACGGGCGAAGGCGGACGGCGCGTTCGTGGTCGTGGACAACACGTTCGCCACGCCGCTGCTGCAGCGACCGCTGGAGAGCGGGGCGGACGTCGTCGTGCACTCCGTCACCAAGTACCTCGCAGGGCATTCGGACGTGGTCCTGGGCGCATGCGTGCCCGCCGAGGCCCCGGTCCGGGACCTGCTGCTGCACCACCGTTCGATCCAGGGTGCGATCGCCGGGCCGTTCGACGTGTGGCTGGCCCTGCGCGGTCTGCGCACCCTCGCGCTGCGCGTGGAGCGCTCCGGGCAGAACGCCCTGACGCTCGCGGAGCGGCTAGCGGCCCACCCCGGGGTGCAGGAGACCCGCTTCCCGGGCCTGCGCAGCGATCCAGGCCACGACCGCGCTGCCGTGCAGATGGACGGCTTCGGGGCCATCATCGCGATCGACCTGGGGTCGACAGAGGCAGCGGAGGCACTCGTCGCCCGCTGCCGTCTGTGGACGCCCGCCACCAGCCTGGGCGGCGTGGAGAGCCTCATCGAGCGCCGTCGTCGGCACACGGCGGAGCCGGAGACCGTCCCGGAGGGCCTCGTGCGCCTGAGTGTGGGCATAGAGGACGTCGAGGACCTCTGGACGGACCTGGAGGAGGCCCTCGAAGCGGTGACCGGGGGAGCCGCCTGAACTAGGGTGGGAAGCGTCAGCTACGTCACCGTAGACGCGTTGCCGCCAAGGAGGTCATCACCGATGACGACCAATCCCCAGGGAATCGTAGACACACTCGCATTCGACACCGTCGTCGAAGCGGATGCGGTCCCGGGTCCCAAGGTCACTTTCTATGTCCCCACGGAAGTCCGGAGCACGACCGCGGACACGTCCGCAGCGATCCTCGCCGCGCAGGTCAAGACCGCGGCGTCGCGCCTCCGCGAGGAGGGCCTGAGTGAGGAGGAAGCGTCCGCGCTGCTCGCACCGGTGCGTGAGCTGGTCTCCGATTCGACGTACTGGCGGCAGCAGAGCCGCGGACTCGTCGTGTTCGCGGCGGCGGGCTTCCACTCGGCCAACCGCATCCCGATCGAGGTCTCCGATGCGGTGACGGTGGGTGAGCGCTTCCACGTCCGTCCCGTCGTGCCGGTGGTGGAGAACGCCGGCAGGGCGTATGTGCTCGCACTGTCGAAGAACTCCGTGCGCCTCTTCGACGCCACCCGCAACAGCATCGAGCAGCTGCCCCAGGGGGACATCCCGACGGACTTCGACGACGTCATCGGGGAACTGCCGGAACCGCAGCTGCAGCACCGCTCGATCGGTGCGGGCCAGGCCGCCTTCCACGGCCACGGCGGCGCGGACGAAGCGGACACGATGCTCACGGAGAAGTTCCTGCGCGCAGTGGGCGAAGCGGTGGCCGCGAGGCTGGGGACCGCCCGGTCGCAGCCGCTCGTGCTCGCCTCCGTCGCGGAGTACCTCTCGATCTTCCGCAGCGTCTGCCCGTATCCGGTGATCCACGACGAGGTGATCGCGGGCAACCCCGAGCACACCTCGCCGGACGCACTGAGGTCCGAGGCGTGGAAGCGACTGGGGGCACGGTCCGAGGCGGTGGAGAAGGAAGAGTCGGAGCGCGCCCTCACGCAGGCCCACAACGGTCGAGGATCGTTCGACCTGGCGGAGATCGCTGCGGCCGCGCGGGAAGGTCGCGTGGACACCCTCTTCCTGCCGCGCGACGGGCAGCGGCTGAGCTCTCCCGATGCCTCGGAGCTCGCGGACGAGGCCGTGCTCGCGACGGTCCGTGCCCGGGGCTCAGTGCGGACCTGGGATGCGTGGGAGTGGTCGGCCGACGCCATCGCGACCTTCCGGTACTGAGCATGTGAGCCGGTACTGAGCATGTGAGAGCTGTCCGGCACACGCGAACAGCGAAGCACACGCGAACGGCCAGGCGCGTGCGAAAGGGCCCGGGACCTCGGCGGTCGTCATGACCGATCGAGATCCCGGGCCCTTTCGCACGCTCCGGTGGGAACAGCGGGGGACGAGCAGAGGATCAGCTGGGGCGGTGCTCCTGCGCAGTGCCCTCTTCGTACACGGCCTTCGCGTAGCCGGAGAAGTCCGTGTCCTGGTCGAACCATTCGTCGAAGTCCTCGACGGTGCCCTCATCGGTGTAGCCCAGCTCCTCGAAGCGGGCCGACCACTCCTCCTCCGAAGAATTGATCGTCTCGAGGATGTCCTCGCCGATCAGGCCGTTGCCGATCGCCTCTTCGGAGAGCTCCTTCGAGTACTCGCTGATCGACTCCTGGAGCTCATCGGCGAACGGAGTGACTTCACCGCCGGCCTCCTTCGCCTGCCGCACGGCATCCGCGTTGCCGCCGATCACGGCCTCCATGCCGCCGGCGGACGCCAGTGCGTTCGAGTCGAAGATGATCTGCTGGTACGCCAGCGGGAGATCCTTGAAGCCGGACCCTGCGAGGTAGGCGCCGGGACTGCGTGAGAAGGAGGCCTCCGTGGTGTAACCCAGGTGGGGAGCGACCTCGAAGATGCCGCCCTCCGCGGACGGGACGAGCTGACCCAGGGTGCAGTCGACGGTGCCGCGCTGCAGCGCCTCGAACGTCTCCGCGTACTCCATCGACGTGGGCGAACCGCCCAGCTGCTGGGTCTGTGCCGCCTGGGCGGTGGACGCGATCCGCACCTGGAGACCGTCCCAGTCGTCAGCCGATTCAACGGGGGTGTTGCAGACGGTGTAGTACCCGCCTGAGGCCGCGAAGGGAGTGAGAGGAGTCAGGCCCATCTCCTCGTAGGTGGTCAGCGCGTCTTCGTTGTTCCATCCGAGCTCGTTGCCCACGGCGTTCGCGATGAGCTCGCCCGTGTACGGCGAGGGCTCGACCGCCGACATGACGGTGCCCAGGTCATTGATCGCAGCGAACTGAGCAGGGTCGTAGACCGGCAGCGTGTAGGCGACGTCGAGGCGTCCGTCGCTCAGTGCGTCGTGGACCTCCGCATAGCCGGCGATCGCCTGGCCCCAGACGATGTCGACGGTGATCTTCCCACCGGACCGCTCCTCGACGATCTCCTTGAAGACCGTGCCGGCCGGTGCCATGACGGAGTCCGGAGAGGCGGCGGACGGCTGGAAGGTGATCTCGACCGGGTCGAGGTCCGCGAGCGCCGCGTCGACGTCCTCCTGAGGCGCGTCGTAGGCGAAGCCCTCGCCCGCTTCACCCCCTCCGCCGGCTCCTTCCCCGGTGCCCGCCGTTCCTGCGCAGGCGCCGAGCGTCAGCGCGAGTGCGCTGAACGCGGCGGCCGCGGTCGCAGCTCGGGGCAGTCGGTGAGTCAGTTGTGCAGTGGTCATCGGCTCTCCTTTGAGTCGACCGAGCGGCGCATTCTGTGAGCGCCGCTCGATGGGTGGGACTGCGTGGTGGGACTGTGTGGATCAGGACGGACGGTGGGGGAGGATCACCTCGTCGAAGATCGCCTGGCCGACGGGGCGGAAGTCCGTGTCCTCGTCGAACCACTCGTCGAAGTCCTCGGTCGTGCCCTCGTCCGAGTAGCCCATCTCCTCGATGCGAGTCGCCCACTTCTCGGCCGATTCCTCGACCCGTGCCTGGAGCTCGTCGCCGGCCACGCCGGATTCGGCGAGCTCCGCGCGCTTGTCCTCGCTGAACTGGGCGATCTCCTGCTGGAACTCCTCGGGGATCTGCTCGATCTCACCATCGGCTTCCTTGGCCATGCCGATGGCGACGGAGTTGCCATTGATCGTGGTCATCATCTGGCCGTGGAAGTAGTCGGTGTAGGCATCGAAGATGACCTGCTGGTAGCCCAGGGGCAGGTCGTCGACGCCCGACCCCGCGATGAGGGCGCCGGGGCTGCGGGAGATGCTCGTCTCCGTCATGTATCCGATGTGCGGGGCGACCTCGAAGATGCCGCTCTCCGCAGAGGGGACGAGCTGGCCCAGGGTGCAGTCGACCGTATTGCGCTGGAGCGCCTCGAAGGTCTCCGTGTACTCCATCGACACGGGCGAGGCACCGATGCTGGACATGAGCTCACCCTGCGTCTTGGACGCGATGCGGACCTGGCGGCCGTCGAAGTCGGACTCCTCGACGCCGGGGGTGTTGCACATGGTGTAGTAGCCGCCGGATGCGACGGTGGGAGCGATCGGCGAGATGCCCAGCTCCTCGTACTCGGCGACGATCTCCGGCGTCTGCCACGCGACGTCGGTGGCGACGGCGTTCGTGATCATCTCGCCCATGAACGGCGAGGGATCCAGTCCGCCCAGCGCATCGCCGAGAGCGTTGACCGCGGGGAACTGTGCGGGGTCGTAGACCGGCAGGGTGTAGGCGAGGTCGATGCGGCCGTCGCCCAGGGCGTCGTGGATCTCCGAGTACCCGGCGATCGCCTGGCCCCAGACGGTGTCGACCGTGATCTTGCCGCCGGAGCGCTCCTCGATCGCTTCCGCGAGCACCGTCCCGGACGGCGACTGGACGGACTCCTGGGATGCGGCAGACGGCTGGTAGATGATCTCCACCGGTTCGAGGTCCGCGAGTGCCGCGTCGACGTCCTCCTGGCTGGCACCGGCCTCGTAGGCGCCGGCGGCGTCGCCGCCGCCTCCGCCGCCGCCGCTTCCGGCGGAACCGGCGCAGGCGGTGAGGGCGAATGCGAGTGCACTGGCGCCGGCGACGGCGGGTGCCAGGCGGCGGAGACGCGCGGTGCGCGCTGCGGAGAGGACCATCGTGGTCTCACTTTCTGCCGGGAGGGTCACCCCCGGAAATATCTGCGAACTGGTGGGGCGAGGAGGTGCCGACCGACCGCGTGGCCGGTCGGCACCTCACTGCTGTGTGGCTCTGCTGCGGTGTGGCTGTGTGGCGGTACTGCTGTGCTACTGGGTGGCTGTGGCGCCGGCTGTGCGTTCGAGCAGGTCGGGCAGCCATTCGGTCATCTGGGGGAACGAGATCATGAGGACGAGGAAGAAGACCGCGACGGGCAGGAACCACAGCAGGGACGTGAAGATGTCCTTGAGCGTGATGGTCTGGCCGAGGTTGACTTCCGGATTCTTCGCGATGTTGTGGACGATGAAGGACAGGATTCCCACGGGCGGGGTGATCATGCCCATCTCTCCCAGCAGGACGACGAACACGCCGAACCAGAGCGGGCTGACTTCCATCACGGTCAGGGTCGGCAGGAGGATCGGGATGGTCAGCAGCATCATGGACAGGGTGTCGAAGAACATGCCCATGAAGAGGTAGAGCACGACGAGGACGAGCAGGAAGCCGATCCGGTTGAGGCCGAGCCCCGTGATGAACTCGGTGATGACCGGTGCCAGCCCGGTGATGGCCAGGAGCTTCGTGAGCATCTCCGCACCGATGATGATGAAGAAGATCGCGGCGGTGGAGGAGACGGTGGACACGGCGGCGCGGGACACGTTGCCGACGGGGCTGTCCTTGCGCTTGTACCACAGGGTCAGCAGCATCGCGGTCAGTGCCGCGGCGGCACCGGCTTCGGTGGGGGTGAAGGCACCGGAGAACATGCCGCCGAAGAGGACGATCATGATCAGGGGGAAGCCCCAGATCTCGCCGAGCGACTGGAAGCGCTGGCCCCAGGTGACCTTCTCCTTCTCGACGACGGCGTTCTTGCCGCGGCCCACCAGCTTCGGGGCGAAGATGCCCAGGCAGAAGATGAACAGGCCGAAGGTGACTGCGATGAGGATGCCGGGGACCGCGCCGGCCATGAGCTGGGGGCCCACGGGCACGGAGGCGATGCCTGCGTAGACGACCAGCAGGATCGAGGGCGGGATGAGTCCGCCGGGCAGGCCGGAGACGATGACGGTGCCCACGGCGACGCGCTTGTCGTAGCCGGCGCGCAGCATCTCAGGGATTCCGGCTCGGCCGAGTGTGTAGGTCATGCCGATGGTGGAGCCGGAGACCGAGGCCAGGCCGGCGCCGGCTGCGGTGGTGCCGATGCCGATGCCGCCGGGCAGCCAGGAGAACCAGCGGTCGGTGGCCCGGTAGATGCGGGCGGCCATGCCGGACTGGGCCAGGAGCATGCCCATGAAGATGAACATGGGCAGCACGGAGTAGGTCCAGGAGGAGACCGCATTGAACGGTGAGGTGGCCAGGATGTTCGTCATGGCCGGCACGCCGGAGAGTCCGTAGACGCCGATCAGGCTGGGGATCGCCAGGGCGAATGCCACGGGTACGGACATGAACATCAGGAGGATCATCATCGCCACGCACCACAGACCGGCCACGGGGCCGGACGCGCTGGTGAAGAACCCGGCCAGGCACACGGCCAGGAGGACGAAGCAGACGATCAGCGCGGTCTTGCCGGGCTTGCGGCGGTTGCCCGAGGGCAGGAGGGTGCCCGAGGCCAAGGAGGAGGGCTGCTGGGCACCGGCGGCTGCGGTGCCGTCGGTGGTGAGGTTCGAAGCTGTCATCGTGGGGTCCTTCGCCAAGAGAAGTGGGGGCTCGTCAGTGACGAGGTCTCAGAGTGCGGTCTCGTCGAGCGGTTCGGCGTCGGCCTTCTCGCCGGTGCGGACGTCGATGTCCGGGCTCCCGGTGCGGGCGACGACGAAGATGTCGAGGATGTAGAGCGCGGCCAGGACGAAGAAGACCAGGGGCACGAGGAAGTACACCGGCCACGTGACGATGTCGGTCACACCGGCGGTCGCTCCCATGGACATCTTGTCCATGGCCTCGCGGAAGCCGAAGACCATGAAGCCGATGCTCACGAGAGCACCCATGAGGCAGGCGAAGACCAGGAAGACGTTCTGGACCTTCCGGCCCAGGTTCTCCACCAGCAGGACGACGGTGATGTGCTCCTTCTGCAGGTGGGCCGCCGGAATGCCCAGCAGCGCGACGATCGGCAGGTACCAGTACGACACGATCTCGTTGGTGCCGTAGAGGGGGGAGTTGAGGAAGAAGCGCATGAGCGCGTGCGCGACGACGTGCAGCATCATCGCTACGACGGCGATCGCGGTGAGCACGGAGAGCACTTTGTCCATGCCTGCGTTCACTCGAGTCATTGAAGTCACCTTCGCCTTCATTGGACGGGCAGGCGGGTGTCCGCTGCCCGTTGGTCTTGGATCGGGGTCGGACCGATCACGGCTTCTGTGCCGGGTGCCGATCCAGGGATCGCCGACCTCGGGGTAGAACTTATCGATTGATCACCCAGAGCGCAAGGGGAGACCGTCGAAGAATCGAGGCCTTGCTCAACTTGTGATCTTAGTCGCTCCTGCTGACTGTCGTTCGGACGCACGAAGGGGCGTGCCGATGGCCCGCCCCTTCGTGATCGCAGTGGCGTGGAAGTCAGCGCATCCGGAGTCTCCGGTGCGTCACCGGTCCTGTCGGTAGCGCGAGCGGATGTCCTTGCCGATGATGTGCTTCATGACTTCGGACGTGCCGCCGTAGATCGACTGGATCCGGCTGTCGCGGAAGGCGCGGGCGATGGGGTATTCCAGCATGTAGCCGTAGCCGCCGTGCAGCTGGAGCCCCCTGGTCACGACATCGATCTGGAGGTCCGCGCCCAGCATCTTCGCCTTCGACGCCTCGATCGCGGTGAGGGTTCCCGCGTTCAGCGCGAGGGCGCAGCGGTCCACGAACGCCTCGAGCATGTCGATGCGCGCCTCGAGGTCCGCCAGTTCGAACTGGGTCGCCTGCAGGTCTCCGATCGTGCCGCCGTAGGCCTGGCGGGAGAACACGTACTCGGCGGTCCACTGGAAGGCTGCGCGGGCGCCTGCGAGACCGCCTGAGGCGATCCCCATCCGCTCGTACGGCAGGTTCATCATCAGGTGGATGAAGCCCTCGTTGAGCTGACCCAGCAGCTGCGAGCCGGGGACCCGGACGCTCTCGAAGGACAGCTCCGAGGTGTCCTGGGCCGCGAGCCCCACCTTGTCGAGCTTCCGGCCCTTCGTGAAGCCGGGCGTGCCGTCGTCGACGATGAAGAGGGAGGTGCCGCGGGAGCCGCGGGCATCCGGGTCCGTCCTCGCGACGACGATGACGAAGTCGCAGGTCTGCCCGTTCGTGATGAACGTCTTGGCGCCGTCGATCACCCAGTCGTCGCCGTCCTGGACAGCCTTGGTCCGGATGTTCTGGAGGTCGGATCCCGCTCCCGGCTCCGTCATCGCGATCGCGCCGATCAGGTCGCCGGCCGCGAGCCCCGGCAGGTACTTCTCCTGCAGGTGCCTGCTGCCGAATCCGGTGAGGTATCCGGGAACGATGCCGTCGGACACGCCCCACCCGCTGGTGGAGGACTGGATGCCGCGGCGCGCGGACTCCTCCCCGCGGATCATCTCGAAGCGGTAGTCGGTGACCCCTCCGCCGCCGAACTCCTCCGGCAGCGAGAAGCCGATCACGCCGGCCTCTGCGGCGGCCTTCCACATCGACCGGTCGACGACGCCCTGCTCCTCCCAGCGATCCTGGTGGGGCACGACCTCCCTGTCGAAGAAGGCCGCCACCGTCGTCCGGAAGTCCTCGTGGTCCTCGTTGTAGAGCTCTCGCTTCACTGTCTCACTCCCATGTTCGTGCTCATGCCTGCGTCCTTCACCGGTCTGCCCGGATCAGAGCAGCTCGAGGATCGTCGCGTTGGCCTGTCCGCCGCCCTCGCACATGGTCTGGAGGCCGTACTTGATGCCCTTGTCCTGCATGTGGTGGACCATCGTCGTCATGAGGCGCGCGCCGGATCCGCCCAGCGGGTGGCCCATCGCGATGGCGCCGCCGTTCGGGTTGACCTTCGCGAAGTCGACGCCCAGCTCCTGCTGCCAGGCGAGCGGGACGGTGGCGAAGGCCTCGTTGACCTCGAACACGCCGATGTCATCGACGCTGAGTCCGGACTTCTTCAGTGCCTTCTGCGTCGCGGGGATGGGTGCGGTGAGCATGATGACGGGATCGGTGCCTGCCAGTACTGCCGTGTGGACGCGTGCGATCGGCTTGAGGCCCAGTTCCTTCGCACGGTCGCCGCTCATCATGAGGAGGGCGGAGGATCCGTCTGAGATCTGCGAGGAGTTGCCGGCAGTGACGACGCCGTCCTCCTTGAACACGGTCTTCAGCTTGCCGAGTCCTTCGGCGGTGCCGCCGCGGCGGATGCCCTCGTCCGCGGAGATGAGCCCGTGCTCCGTCTGGACCGGGGTGATCTGCGATTCGAAGGCTCGTGAGTCCGTGGCCGCTGCGGCGCGGGCGTGCGACTCCAGTGCGAGCTCGTCCACCTGCGAGCGGGACAGGCCCCACTGCTCGGCGATCATCTCTGCGCCGACGCCCTGGTTGGGCTTGGCTCCGTAGCGCTCCATGAATCGGTCGCCGTACGGGTTCTTGCCCATCGCGGAGGAGCCCATGGGGTTGCGTGACATGGACTCGACGCCGCCTGCGATGACGATGTCGTACTGGCCGGAGACGATGCCCGCGGCGGCGAAGTGGACCGCCTGCTGCGAGGATCCGCACTGGCGGTCGACGGTGACGCCGGTGACGGTCTCCGGGAAGCCGGCGGACAGGGCCGCGGTGCGCGCGATGTCGCCCGTCTGCTCACCGGCCTGGGTGACGCAGCCCCAGATGACGTCCTCGACGAGCGCTGGGTCGACGCCGGCCGTCTTCACGAGGTCTTCGAGGACGTGGGCGGACAGGTCCGCGGGGTGGACGCCGGACAGCACGCCCTCGCGCTTTCCTGTGGGTGTGCGTCGCGCGGCGACGATGACTGCATCGGTCATGGCTTCTCCTCGGTGAGTCTGATCGAACTTCGTGAATCCGACTGAACGAATGTTCGGTGATTATGTGCCCAGCTTCACATATCCGCCTAAACCAGTCAATATGGACTGGTAATCGTTTTCTAGCGAGCACAGGGCTCGGAGAAGGAGCATCATCATGCAGATCAAGGACCAGGTCGCCTTCGTCACGGGAGGCGCTTCCGGGCTGGGGCTCGCGACAGTGCAGGCGATCGTCGAGCGAGGCGGCAAGGCAGTCGCCTTCGACCTCAAGGGGTCCGACGAGATCGCAGCTCTGGGCGACTCCGTGATCTTCGTCGAGGGCGACGTGACGGACGAAGCGCAGGTGCAGGCCGCGATCGAGCGCACAAAGGAGCTGGGTGACCTCCGCATCGTCGTGAACTGCGCGGGCATCGGCGGTTCGCACCGCGTGGCGGGCCGGAAGGGCGCCTTCCCGCTCGACCAGTTCACGAAGGTCGTCACCGTCAACCTCATCGGCACCTTCAACGTCATCCGTCTGGCCTCGGTCTTCATGCAGGACATCGATCCGGTGGGCGAGGAGCGCGGCGTCATCGTCAACACGGCGTCCGCAGCGGCGTTCGACGGGCAGATCGGGCAGGCGGCCTACTCCGCATCGAAGGGCGGCATCGTGGGTATGACCCTGCCGATCGCCCGTGACCTCGCGTCGTCGAAGATCCGCGTCATGACGGTGGCGCCCGGCATCTTCCACACACCGCTCATGCTCGGTGCGTCGGAGGAGACGCTCAACTCGCTGGGCGAGCAGGTGCCGCACCCGTCCCGCCTGGGCGTGCCCGCCGAGTACGCGCTCATGGCCGCGCAGATCGTGGAGAACCCCATGCTCAACGGCGAGACCATCCGTCTGGACGGCGCCATCCGCATGGCTCCGCGCTGATCGGCAGCCCGATCGACGTGCACGAGAACACCGCCGCCGAGGTCCCGGCCGGTTCGGGGAGCAGTCCCGCCCCAGCCGGCCTGGGCCTCGGCGGTGAGCACGGCCTCGGAGACCAGCACGGCCTCGGCGGTGGTCAGGAGCGCGGTCGGATCGCGAAGGACGCGATCCTCGCCGCGGCGATGGACTGCCTGCTGGAGGACGGGTACGCGGCGACGACGACGCTCCGCGTCCAGCAGCGGGCGGGGGTGTCGCGGGGCAAGCTGCTGCACCACTTCCCGTCGAAGCGGGTTCTCATCGCGTCTGCGGTGAAGCGGCTCATGGAGGACCGGATGGACGCGGCGCAGGAGTCGGACTTCGCCGACGCACCGGCCGCGGACGACGTGCCCTCCCGAGTGCAGTGGGCCGTGCGACGCATGTGGGAGACGTTCTTCGCGGAGAATTTCTGGGCCGCTATGGAGACGTGGATCGCCGCACGGACCGATCCGGAGCTCGCGGGAGAGATCGTCGACCACGAACGGCGGGTGCTGCGGCGGGTGCGTGAGACCTCGGCGAAGTCATTCGGTGAGGCGGTGTCCGCTGCGCCCGGGTTCCCCCGCACGCTCGACCTCGTGTTCACGAGCATGCGCGGGATGGCTCTGACCTACACGTTCTCCGGCCGCGACCACCGCACCGAACCGATGCTCGACACGTGGACGGAGGCGTTCCTCGCGCGATGAGTACGATTCCTGACCTCTCCGGGCCCGAACTCTCCGGACTCCGACTGCCGCTGATCGTCGCCCCCATGCTGCGGGTGTCCGATCTGCGGCTCACGTCCGCAGCGCTGCGTGCGGGGGTCGTCGGGTCGTTCCCCACGCTCAACGCCCGGTCGGAGACCACTCTGCGGGAGTGGTTGGACGAGCTCGGGCGGGTGCAGGACGAGTCGACCGGCCTTCTGTGCCCCAACCTCGTGATGGCCGATGCCGATTCCGTGCGTCACGCGCACCTGATCGCCGCATCCTCCGCACGCATGGTGATCACGTCAGTGGGATCGCCCGTACCGGTCGCTCCTCTGTTCGCCGAGGCCGGGATCGCCGTGTTCGCCGACGTCGCCACGGTGGCGCACGCCCGCAAGGCGGTGGCGGCGGGCGCCACCGGCCTCGTTCTGCTGACCGCCGGGGCCGGAGGGCAGACCGGGTGGCTCAATCCGTTCGCGTTCATCACCGCGGTGCGCGACTTCTTCGACGGGCCCGTCGTGCTCGCCGGAGGCATGACAGGCGGGAGGAGCATCGCGGCGGCGCGCGTGGCCGGCTATGACCTCGCCTATTCCGGCACCCCCTTCATCGCGAGCAGCGAGAGCCCCGCCTCAGAGTCCTATAAGCAGGAGATCGTGGAATCCGACCCGGACGGGATCATGCTCACGAAGGCCTTCACCGGTCTCCAGACGAACATGCTGACGCAGTCGATGCGAACGGCGGGGGTGGACCCGGAGTCGCTCGACGAAGGCGTCACACGGGAATCTGCGGCAGAGCTCTTCGGCAACCGTGCCAGGGGGATCGGCCCCAAGCGCTGGGCGGACATCCACTCTGCCGGGCATTCGGTGGCGGGCGTGCGCGGCGTGCGGTCCGTCGAGCAGATCGTCGACGACTTCGCCCGCGGATACGACCGGGCCCGTGCATAGGGGCCTGGTCTCATCCACCCCTGAACCCATTCACCCCTGGCCCGTTCCCACCTGAACTTATTCCCACCTGAACCCATTCAGCTGGACCACTCCAGTACGAGACCTGGACCATTCCAGCACGAGACGGAGGATCAATGGAGATCGCAGCACACCTCACAGGCCCGACACTCGCCTCCCAGTTCCGGCGCGTCCTCGAGCGCTATCCGGACCGGGTCGCCTTCAAGGAGGATCGCGGGGAGAAGACCTATGCCGAGGTCCTCGACCTGATCAGTCGCTATCAGGCGGTGCTCTCGGACGCGGGCCTGCGCCGCGGAGACGGGATCGCCGCGCTGGGCGCCAACCGCTTCGAGGTCTGGGCACTGGGCGCTGCGGTGCAGTCGCTGGGCCTCTACGCCACGTGGCTGCATCCGATGGGCGGGGTCTCGGACCAGATCTTCCAGATCGAGGATGCCCGGGTGTCGGCACTGGTCGTCGATGAGCTGCATCATCCCGAGCGGGGTCGTGAGCTCATCGAGTTCGCTGCCGGCGCCGGGCTCACCGCGTGGTCGTTCGGCCCCGCGGAGTTCGTCGGGGACCTGGAGTACGCCGGGGACCTGGAGACCGCCGCGGCGCAGGCGGGACCGCAGTCCTTCCGGGAAGAGGGACGGCCCGACGATCGGGCGATCATCAACTACACGGGCGGCACCACGGGTCGGCCCAAGGGCGTGACACGGCGGCAGTTCAACATGGGTCCGTCGACCGCGGACATCCTCGCGGACTTCGAGCTCCCGGCCTCGCCCCGCTACCTCTTGATCGCGCCCATGAGCCACGTGGCGGGCACGAACATCACACCGACTCTGGCCAGGGGCGGCACGGTGCATCTGATGAACGGGTTCGACCCCGCGGCCGTCCTGGAGACGATCGAGCGGGAACGGATCAACTTCACGCTGTTCGTCCCCACCATGATCTACGCCCTGCTCGACCACCCGGACCTGGACGCGCGCGACACGTCCAGCCTCGAGTACGTGCTCTACGGCGCCTCACCCATGTCGGAGTCCAGGCTGCGGGAGGGGCTGGAGCGGATCGGTCCGGTGTTCGGGCAGCTCTACGGCCAGACCGAGTGCTATCCGATCTCCGTCCTGTCGCGCGAGGATCATCAGAATCCGGCGCGGCTGCTGTCCTGCGGCAAGCCGGTGCAGTCGGTCGACGTGCGGATCCTCGACCCGATGGGTGAAGAGGTCCCGCTGGGCGAATCCGGAGAGTTGTGCATCCGCGGACGCGGGGCGATGGACGGCTACTGGCAGCGCGACGACCTGACGGCGGAGACCATCATCGACGGGTGGCTGCACACCGGAGACATCGCGCGGAAGGACGAGGAGGGATACCTCTACATCGTCGATCGGAAGAAGGACATGATCATCTCCGGCGGCTTCAACGTCTACCCCCGCGAGGTCGAGGACGCGCTGGCCACGCATCCGGCGGTCGCCCAGATGGCGGTGTTCGGTGTACCCGACGAGAGATGGGGCGAGCAGGTGACCGCGGCTGTGGTGCTGCGAGCCGGTCACTCGGTCGAGCCGGACGAGCTCATGGCGCACGTCAAAGACCTCAAGGGTGCCGTGCAGGCGCCCAAGCAGGTCTTCTTCGTCGACAGCCTTCCGCAGACAGCGGTCGGCAAGGTCGACAAGCGCGCTCTGAGCGACCAGGTGGTCGGTCAGGAATGAGGTCGGGAGAGATCCTGGGGCGCAGGGCGGGGAGTCTGAGCCTCGCGGGGGCTGATCCACAGGCCGTGGGCCCGAGCGCTGGGTGCGCCGTCGACCAGGATCTCGCCGGACATGAACCGCTTGCGGCCCTCGACCCGGTCGATCCGTCCGACGACCCGCACGGGACGGTCGAGCGGGGTCGCGGCGTCGTACGTGATGGTGAGCTCGCGCGTGTAGGAGGCGGGCAGGCCGATCGAGTGCGCGGCATTGCCCAGGACCTGGTCGAGCATGAGGGCGACGATCCCGCCGTGCACGCGGGCGGGCGGTCCTTGGTACTGGAGGGGGAGCGCCACGTCGCTCACCGATTCGTCGCCTTCGCGGCGGATGGCCATCGGCGGGGCGAGCGGATTGACAGCGGAGGTGATCGGCGTGAGGTCCTGTGGGAAGCTGCCGCTGCGCGGGTGCGGGTCGTCGACCGTGACTGCTGCGGGATCGGCGGCGGCCTCGAGCAGACGGGTCGCGAGCGAGCGGACCGTCTCCGCCAGCACCGCGTCGTCAGTCTCGCTCACGAGCGCGTGCGCGAGCGATCGGGTGAGCCCGGCCGAATGCTCCGCGAACGGGGAATGCTCCGCGAACGGGGAATGCTGGGCGACGGCAGAATGCTGTGCGGCGGGGGAGCGCTGTCCCATGGTGGTCCTCTCGAGTTCATCCGGGCCGTGTTCGTTCGGCCCGTGTCCGTCCCGCCCGTGTCCGGTCCGGCGTGGAGCCGCTGGTGGGGACGGGGGCGCGGACGATCCTTGTCTGTGGTTCAGGATCCCGCTAGGGTCCTGAGCAAACGTTCACTCAAATTGAGTGTAGCGTCAGGAAGAACCGTTATCGGCACATCGACCGTCACAGGGAAGTGATCACGATGTATCCAGGAGTCCACGCAGCTACGCACCCGGACAAGCCCGCTCTCATCATGGCGGACACGGAAGAGGTCCTCAGCTACGCGCAGCTCGAGGAGCGTTCGCTCCGGCTGGCGAACCACTTCAGGTCGCTCGGGCTGGAGCCCGGAGACCACGTGGCGATCGTCGCGGAGAACCGCTTCGAGATCGTCGAGGTGCTGTGGGCCGCGCTCCGGTCCGGAACGCTCATCACCGCGGTGAATCGCCACCTCACCCCGGACGAGGCCTCGTACATCGTCCACGACTGCCAGGCGAAGGCGGTCCTGCTCTCCAGCGGCCTGGAGAAGGTCGAGGAGCTCGCCGGGCTGTGCGCGGACGTCGACCACCGCATCTCGATCGGCGAGCCCCTCGAAGGATTCGATTCGTACGAGGACGTGCTCGCCGCTGCGGACGATGTGAAGCCGGACTACGAGCCGCGCGGGGACGACATGCTCTACTCGTCGGGGACGACCGGCAGGCCCAAGGGGATCCTGCCGGAACTCAAAGACCAGCCGGTCGACGACCCCAATGTTCCGCTCGTGCAGCTGTTCACCCAGGTCTACGGCTTCGACGCCGACACCGTCTATCTGTCGCCCGCCCCGCTCTATCACGCGGCACCGCTGCGCTACGTCATGACGACGCACGCACGGGGCGGCACCGCCGTGATCATGCCTCGCTTCGATCCGGAGGAGGCGCTCGCCGTCATCCAGCGGTACCGCGTCACGCACTCGCAGTGGGTGCCGACGATGTTCATCCGCATGCTCAAGCTCCCGCAGGAGGTGCGCGACTCCTACGATGTAACGTCCATGCAGTACGCGATCCATGCGGCGGCTCCGTGTCCTGCCGAGGTGAAGAAGCGGATGATCGAGTGGTGGGGGCCCGTCATCTATGAGTACTACGCGTCGACGGAAGCTGCGGGCCTCACGCTCATCAGCTCCGAGGAAGCGCTGCGCAAGCCAGGCTCCGTGGGACGTGACGGATACATGGGCACCATCCATGTCTGCGGTCCGGACGGGGAGGAGCTGCCTGCAGGGGAGACGGGACTCGTCTACTTCGAAGTCGCGGAGGGACGGACGCCCTTCGAGTACTTCGGGGACGAGGCGAAGACGGCCGAATCCCGCCATCCCGACCATGGCACGTGGGTGACGACCGGCGACATGGGGTGGATCGACGAAGACCGCTACCTCTTCCTCGCTGACCGCACGAGCTTCCTCATCATCACCGGCGGGGTGAACATCTACCCGCAGGAGATCGAGAACGCGCTCGCCCTCCATCCGGACGTCCGTGATGTCGCGGTCGTGGGCGAACCGGACGAGGAGCTGGGCGAGATCGTCGTCGCGTACCTGGAGCCCGAGGACCACGTCGAGCCGTCGCAGGACCTCGGCGGTCAGGTGCGGGTCTGGCTGGACGGCCGCCTGTCGAACTTCAAGATCCCACGCCGCTTCCACACCATCGAATCGCTGCCGCGCACCCCCACGGGCAAGCTCGTGAAGAGACGCCTCGACCCCACGCTGGCGCGCAGCTGAAACGCACCCCTGTACCCCTGTACCCCAGTCCCACGCTCACCTGAATCCAGCACTCGAGAGGAACACACATGACCGACACCGCTGAGAAGCCCGTCCTCGTCTCCACCGACGAACGCGGCGTCATGACCATCCAGCTCAACCGCCCGCACCGTCTCAACGCGCTCGTGCTCGCGAGTGTCGCGACCGTGAGGAAGGCGCTCGAGGACGCGCAGACCGACGACTCCGTCCGCGCGATCGTGCTCACGGGCGACGACCGCTCGTTCAGCTCCGGCGCGGACCTGCAGGCGAAGGCCGAGGCCGAGGGCGAGTCGTCCGGCAGCCTGTTGGACGACGTCAACGAGATCATCATGCTGCTGAAGGATTCGTCCGTGCCGACCGTCGCCGCAGTGTCCGGTGCCGCCGCCGGAGTGGGCTGCTCGCTCGCGCTCGCGACCGACTACGTCGTGATGAATGAGGAGTCATTCTTCATGCTCGCGTTCACGAAGATCGGGCTCATGCCGGACGGTGGAGCCTCCGCCCTCGTGGCGGCCTCCGCAGGCCGTCACCGCGCGATGCGGATGGCACTCACCGCGGAGCGGGTCCACGGTGCCAAGGCGCTGGAATGGGGACTCGCGAGCGAACTCGTCGAGGACTCCTCCCCGCTCGAGCGCGCGCAGGAGGTCGCCGCATCCTTCGCCGCAGGAGCACCGCTGTCGATGGCGGCCACCCGTCAGGCGATCAACGAGATCGCGCTGCCGACCCTGCGCTCCGACCTCAACCGCGAGGTCGTCGGCCAGACGCACCTGCTGGGGACCGAGGACGCGCAGGAAGGCGCCACGGCGTTCCGCGAGAAGCGGGCACCCCAGTACAGGGGCCGCTGACCCGACCAGCCATCACCAGCTGCACCAAGCCGATCCTGCTGCACCAAGCCAATCCTGCTGCACCAATCCGATCCTGCTGCACCAAGCCAATCCTGCACAGTTCCAGCCAATGCGCTTCCCGAAAGGAATCTATGAAAGCCGTACAGGTCACCACTCTCGACGGTCCCGACTCCCTCTCCGTCGCCGAGGTCGAAACACCCGCCCCCGGACCGGAAGAGGTCCTCATCGAGGTCGCCTATGCAGGCGTCACCTTCCCGGAGCTGCTCCAGACCCGGGGCCTCTACCAGATCAAGCACGAGCTCCCCTTCACACTCGGTTCCGAAGCGGCCGGCGTCATCTCTGCAGTCGGCGACGGGGTGAAGGACCTCGCCGTGGGTGACCGCGTCGCCACGATCGCAGGCAAGGGCGGCTACGCCGAGGTGCTGACCGCGCCGGCGAACGCGACTGTGAAACTGCCGGACTCGGTGTCGCTGTCCGCCGCGGCGGGCATGCCGATGAACCTGCTGACCGCAGACTTCGCACTGCGCGTGCGCGGACGGCTGGAAGCCGGGCAGACCGTGCTCGTCCACGGTGCCGCAGGCGGACTGGGCACCGCGCTCGTCCAGGTCGCAGTCGCGATGGGCGCGACCGTGATCGGTGTCGTGTCCACAGAGGAGAAGGCGGAGACCGTCCGGTCCCTGGGTGCTGAGCACGCGGTCCTGAGCGACGGCTTCAAGGACGCGGTGAAGGAGATCGCGCCCGGTGGCGTCGACCTCGTCGCAGACCCGGTCGGCAACCCGAAGGAGGGCGACCGGTTCACCGACTCGCTGCGCTGCCTGAACACTTTCGGAACCGTGCTCGTGCTGGGCTTCACCGCCGGCGAGATCCCCCAGGTCAAGGTCAACCGCCTCCTCCTCAACAACGTGGGCGTGGCCGGCGTGGGCTGGGGCGCGGCGTTCGCGAAGGACCGGGGCCTCATCGCCCGCCAGTGGGAGGCGATGTGGGACCACCTCGTCGCGGGCAGGCTGGATCCCGTCGTCCACGGGACCTACACCCTCGAGCAGGCCGGTGAGGCGATCAAGGAGCTCGAGACGCGCAGCGTGCACGGCAAGGTGCTGCTCCAGGTACGAGAAGAGGCCTGACGATGACCGATGCACAGCAGAATCCGGCGACCGGGGCCTCGGCGACGGGACAGGCGGCAGGCGCAGCAGCCGTCGGGCTCGACCTCACCGGCAAGGTGGTCGTGGTGACCGGCGGCAACCGGGGCATCGGCCTCGGGATGGCGCGGGGCCTGGTGCAGGCCGGGGCCTCGGTCGCGGTGTGGGGACGGAATGAAGAGGTGAACGCGGCGGCGGTCGCGGAGCTGCGGGGGCTGGGTGGCGACGCCGAGGCGTTCGCCTGCGACGTGGCCGACGAGGCCGACGTCACCCGGTCGATGGCCAGCACCCTTGAGCGGTTCGGTCGACTCGACACCCTCATCGCCAATGCCGGTGTGTCCGGCGCGTACGGGCGGCTGCACGAACTGTCGGTCGACGACTGGCGGCGCGTGTCCTCGGTGAATGTCGAGGGCGTCATCCTCAGCTGCCAGGCCGCGGTGCGCGCGCTCATGGAGCAGGGGGAGGGCGGCTCGCTCGTCCTCGTGTCCTCGCTGGCGGGCATCGAGGCACCCACCCGGAACACCCTGTACGGGGCGACGAAGGCCGCGGTCCTGTCGCTCATGCGGGGCCTCGCGACGGAGTACGCGCGGGAGGGGATCCGCACGAACGCGATCCTGCCCGGGTGGATCGAGACGGAGATGACGGAGGGTTCGGTCGACAGCCAGAAGTTCACCGACAAGGTGATCTCGCGGGTGCCCTTCCGCAAATGGGGCACGCCCGAGGACTTCGCGGCGGCCGCGGTGTTCCTCACGGGATCGGGCTCGTCGTTCGTCAACGGTCAGCAAGTGGTGATCGACGGCGGCTACACAGTATTCTGAGTCACATCCAGATTCTGAGTGACATCCAGGATCTGAGTCACATCCAGAATCCTGTCCCACGATCAACGCACCGGAGGTGCCGATGCTCCGCGGAATCCCGTCCACGATGGGCGATGCCCATCAGCTCAATGTCCTGTCACTCCTGCGCCACGCTGCGGTGAACTTCCCGAACACGGAGGTCGTGTACCGCCGGTCGGGCGGCGACTGGGGGCGCAGCACGTACGCGGAGGAGCTGCGTCGCGTATCGCGGATGGGGCACGCGCTCACGAAGCTGGGTATCGGCCCCGGGAACACGGTGGGGGTGCTCGACTGGAACTCGCGGCGGCACTTCGAGCTGTACTTCGCGGTCCCGGCGCTGGGCGCGACGATGGTGCAGCTCAACCTGCGCCTGGGCGAGGCGGACCTGGGATACGTCGTCAACCACTCGCAGGCCCAGTACGTGGTCGTCGACGAATCGCTGCTGCCGATCGCAGAGAAGCTGGCCGCCGGTTCGTACGTGAAGCAGTGGATCGTCGCCTCGGACACACCGTCGTCGCAGATCGAGACGTCGCTTGAGAACGTCGTGTTCCTCGAGGACCTCATGAGCGAGGAGCCGGAGGAGTACGACTTCGAACAGGTCGAGGAGTCGACGGCCGCGTACGCCGGCTACACGACGGGCACCACGGGCAAGCCGAAGGGCGTGTACTACTCGAACCGCGCCTCCTACCTGCACACGATGGCGATCACGGCTGGGCTGAAGGCCGGCTACACCGACGTCATCATGCCGATCACTCCGATGTTCCACGTGCTGTCGTGGGGCTTCCCGCAGATGGCGGCGGGCGCCGGAGCGAAGGTCGTGCTGCCGGGCCGGTTCTCCGCCGAGGAGATGGGCGCGATCGCGAAGGCGTTCGTCGACGAGGAGGTGACGGTCGCGAACGGTGCGCCGGCGATCTTCGCGGGGCTGCTCGAGTACATCCGCGCCCAGGAGGAGACGCCCGATCTGTCCCGCGCCCGCCTTGTGAGCGGGTCGACGGAACCGCCGGTGTCGCTGATGAAGGGCTTCCGCGACCTCACGGGGGCGGAGGTCATCCACGCCTACGGCGCGTCGGAGACGACCCCGGTCGTCACCGTGAACTGGCACATCAAGCCGGAGCTGGGCGAGCTGGACGAGGACGCGTACTGGGACCTCAAGCGGTCGCAGGGTCTGCCGGTCGCCGGTGTCGAGGTCAAAGTCGTCGACCCGACAGGCGAAGAGCTGCCGCGCGATGGGCAGTCGATGGGCGAGCTCCTGATCCGCGGACCGTGGATCGCGACGGCGTACCACAAGCTGGATGACAACGCGGATCGGTTCGACGACGGCTGGTGGAGGTCCGGCGATGTCGCCGTCATCAGCGAGGAGGGCTACGTGAAGCTCACGGACCGCCTCAAGGACGTCATCAAGTCCGGCGGCGAGTGGATCTCCTCCATCGACATGGAGAACTCGATCATGGACGATGCGCGGGTGCTCGAGGCCGCCGTCATCGCCGTGCCTGACGAGAAGTGGGACGAGCGCCCCGTCGCCTACGTCGTCCTGCGCGACGGAGAGACGGTGTCGGCCGACGAGGTCCGCGAGGGCCTGCTGGTGAAGTTCGCCAAGTGGCAGCTGCCCGACACCGTCGAGTTCGTCACCGAACTGCCCCGCACGTCGGTCGGCAAGCTCGACAAGAAGGTGCTCCGCACGCAGCACCTGGGTGAGGACACCTGATGGCGGGCGGTGTTGGGGCAGAAGGTAGTGGGGCGGACGGGGCCGGGCCTGACGACGGAGCGGGCTCCGACGTCCCGGTCCCGTCCCGGCCGGCCCTCACCGAGGCCCCCGAACTGGTGACTGCATCCGTGCGAGTCGAGGGATTCCCTGGGGCGCACCTGCCGATCCTGTTCGACGGTGTGTTCTCCCGCCTGTTCCCCGCACTGGGACAGGCGGGCGTGGAGCCGGTGGGTGCCGCGTATTCGCTGTACTCGAGGGTGCCGGCGGACACCGTCGACCTCGAGGTGGGCATTCCCGTGGACCGAGTGCTCGACGGGGAGGTGGACCTCGGCCGGATCGAGACCCCGGACGGCGGAGCGTTCGCGCTCGTCGCGCGGGCCTCGGCGAAGCCGGGCGGCCGGATCGCGACGGCCGCACACCTGGGCGGGTACGACCGCCTGGGCGAGGCGTGGCAGACGTTCATCGGCGCGCTCGAGGCCCAGGGCGAGCGGGTCGCCATGCCGTTCTGGGAGGTCTACACGACCGAGCCGACGCCGGACATGGACCCCGCGACGCTGCGCACGGACCTGTTCACTGTGCTGGAGGGCTGATACGGGAGGGCTGGAGGGCTGCGGCTGGGGGGGGGCTGCGGCTGGAGGGCTGCGGACCTCCCGCCCCTCAGGGGTGGGTGAGCAGGTAGGCGCCGCTGCGGCGGAAGCCGGTGACCTCCCACCCGTCGTCGAACAGCTCGAGGAACGCCCGGCGCACGGCTTCCCGCCACTGGGAGGCGAGCTCCGAGTCTGTGCCGCGCAGCGTCTCCATGTCGCTGGGCATCTCGATGGAGACCAGTGTCGCCTCGCGCGGCACGTCGAACTCGAGCGGGCGGCCGTCGGCATCGATCCGCACGGCCGCGACGGCGTCATCCGGCGACGTCCCGTGCGAATGCGGAGCTGCTTCGCTGGGCGCGGTCCCGTCGGGTGTGCGTGCTTCCGAGGATGAGTCTGAATCTGAGGGTGAGTCTGCGTCCCAGGGTGAGCCCGCCTCTGAGGGTGAGCCCGTTTCTGAGGCAGGGCGAGGCGCAGTGAGATCCCATTCGACGAACACGCGGTCGGAGGCGTGGCCGGCGTTGACGCCGTCGCGCATCTGACCGTAGAAGTCCGGGTGGTACTCGGAGGGAAGGGCGCCCAGGCGTGCGATGTTGAAGTAGGCGTTGCGCGCGATGAGTGGGTCGAACGTCCACGACATGCGCGTGATGCCGTGCTCCAGGCACCACAGACGCTGATGGAGCTTCATCGCGGCGCCGATGCCGCGGCCCACCGCTTCGTGCCGCACACCCGCGACGTGCGAGTGCATCGACGTCCCGACGGGGGCGGCGAAGAATCCCACGGTCACGCCGAGCATGAGCCCGCTGCTCCGGTCATACGCTGCGGCCGTGTAGTTCTTGGCGTGCGCAAGGGCGATGAAGAGGCTGGGCTCCAGCACCGTCGTGCCGGAACCTGTCACGCTCCAGACCTCGTCGAGCAGCAGGGACGCCTCTGCTGCGGCTTCAGCGGACTCGATGATCCGCACATCGATGCCCGCGCTGTCGAGAGCTTCCCGGAGCTCCTCCTCCGCGGCGGCGAGGTGCTCCTGGCTGACCGGTTGCGTGACGTGCGTCTCCATGTCCATATTGTGCCACTGACAGTGGGCCACTGACTCAGGACACGAGGCGGTTCGCCGCCGGACGTAGTGTGGAGGGATGGAAACCAGCGTCCCGAACCCAGCATCGTCCCAGCCTCGGGTCCCGTCTCGGGTCGTGTCTCGGGTTCCGTCTCGGGTCGCTGTCATCGGGGCAGGGACGATCGGGCTGTCCTGGGTGAGGCTCTTCGCCTCCCATGGTTCGCACGTCACCGTCTTCGACCCCCGGCCCGATCTGGCCGAGGTTGTGAACGCGACCGTCGCCTCCGCCGGAGTCAGCCCGGATGCTGTCGACCTCGCGGCCTCGGCGGCCGAGGCTGCGGACGGCTCCGAGCTGGTCCAGGAGAGCGGTCCGGAGCGCCCGGACGCGAAGGCTGCGCTCTTCGTCGAACTCGCCGAGGCCGCTGCATCGGACGCCCTGCTCGTCTCGTCCTCGTCCGCGATCCTGCCGACCCGGATCGCCGCTGATCTGTCGGACGATGCCGCCGCGCGGATGCTCATCGGGCATCCGTTCAACCCGCCGCACATCATGCCGCTGGTCGAGATCGTGCCCGGTGAGAGGACCGCGCAGGGGTCGGTGGCCAGGGCGCTCGAGATCTACAGGGCGTACGGTCGCGAGCCGGTCGCATTGGCCCGGGAGGCGCGCGGGTTCGTCGGCAACCGCCTGCAGAACGCGATTCTGCGGGAGGCGGTCCACCTGGTGCAGACCGGTGTCGTCGACGCCGAGGGCCTGGACGCTGTCGTGAAGGGCTCACTGGGGCTGCGCTGGGCAGCGGTGGGCCCGCTCGAAGGCATGCACCTGGGCGGGGGAGAGCACGGTCTGCGCGGCTTCATGGAGCACATCGGGCCGTCGTTCGCGGCGATCGATCTGCACGAGCCGGACCTAGCGGACGACGGGATGGCGGAGGTCTTCGAACAGGCCGAGGACGCCTACGGACTGCCGCCGCGGCCGGAGATCGCCCGCGAGCGCGACCGCATCCAGGAGGAGATCCTCCAGCTTCGGAAGCGGGCAGGCGAGTTCGAGTGAGACGCGTTCGACCGTGGCGAGTTCGAGTGAGGTGACGGACCCGCACTGGGACCGGGGCCTCGCCCGCACCGGGACCCGGGCCTCGCCCGCACCGGGACCGGGGCCTCGGCGGTGGTGGGGTTGCCCTGAGACCCGGCCGTCTCAGACCGCGGCGCGAAAGAAGTACGTGGTGCGCTTCGCGATGCGATCCTTGTCGTCGAACTCCATGAAGTCCGCGAAGCCTTCGTGCGCCTCTGCGCCGTCCTTGAGGACGCCGTCGAACGTGCCGCGGATCGCGGCGCGCCGGCCATCGGCGATGATCTCCGTGACGGTGTGGGCGCCGGACACGATGACGCGTTCGCCGCGGTAGAACTCGCCGATCTGCGGACCGGTGAGCGTGTCGTAGCCGGGGCGATCGTAGGTGGCTTCCGGCGCGAAGAGGGCCACTGTCGTGTCCGCGTCGCCGGCGTCGACGACGGTGTAGTAGTGGCGTGCCAGATCCTCGGTGCGTGACATGGGTCCTCCGTTGCCGATCGCGTGTCAGTCGTTCTCGTGCGGGTGTTCTCTTCGAGCGGTCGTTCTCGTGCGGTTCCGTGGCCGTTCTCGTACGGATCCGCGGGGTCGGGTTCGGCAGCCGTTGCGTGACAGAGTCTTCTCACGTCGATAGACGCGGGCGTCCATATCCGCTGTCTGCCTTTTGCTCCGGGGGGTGTGACCCGCCTAACGTGGGGACCACACTAGTCGGCTCGTTCGCCGATTGTGTTCGTACCCCACGAGGAGGAGCAGTCAATGTCGAACTATCAGGTCCTCAACCCGGCAACCGGCGAAGTCGTGGAAACATATCCCACTGCCACCGACGAGCAGATCGTCGACGCGCAGGAACGCAGCGCGGCGGCGTTCACCAGCTGGTCGGAGACCACGGTGGCAGAGCGCTCTGCGATCCTCACGAAGGTCGCGGACATCTACGGCGAGCGCTCCGATGAACTCGCAGAGATCATCAACATGGAGATGGGCAAGGCCATCCCGGAGGCGAAGGGTGAGATCAAGCTCTGCCAGCTGATCTACCGCTACTTCGCTGACCACGCGGAGAAGTTCATGGCCGACGAGCAGCTGCGCGGCACCAGCGAGGACGAAGAGGCGTTCGTGCGTCGCAAGGCCGTGGGCTCGCTTCTGGGCATCATGCCGTGGAACTTCCCGTACTACCAGGTGGCGCGCTTCGCGGCGCCGAACCTGGCGCTGGGCAACACGATCATGCTCAAGCACGCGCCGCAGGATCCGAAGTCGGCGGCCGTCATGGAGGAGATCTTCCACCAGGCGGGTGTGCCGAAGGATGCGTACATCAACATCTACGCGACGAACGAGCAGGTCGCGGACATCATCCTGCCGTCGCCCAAGAACCAGGGTGTGTCCGTGACCGGTTCTGAGCGGGCCGGTTCCGCGGTCGCTGCCGCGGCGGGCAAGAACCTCAAGAAGGTCGTCCTGGAGATGGGCGGTTCCGATCCGTATCTCCTGCTGGACTCATCGGATGTGAAGAAGTCCGCGAAGACGTTCTTCCAGGCCCGCATGGGCAACACCGGCCAGGCGTGCAACTCGCCCAAGCGGATGATCGTCATGGACGACATCTACGACGAGTTCCGCGACGAGCTCACCAGTCTCGCGAAGTCTGCGACGCCGGCTGATCCGTCGACGGGTGACACGGGCCTGTCGCCGCTGTCCTCGCCTGCAGCGCGTGAGCGATTCATGGAGCAGGTCGACGCGGTGAAGGCCGGCGGTGCCACGGTGCTGTCCGGCGGTGACCACTACGACACTGCTGGTTCGTATGTGCAGCCGGTCGTGTTCGAAGACGTGAAGCCCGGAATGCGCGGGTACCACGAGGAGCTGTTCGGTCCGGCGTTCATGCTGTTCAAGGTCGGCTCTGATGAAGAGGCCGTGACGCTTGCGAATGACACGCCGTTCGGTCTGGGTTCCGCGGTGTTCTCCGACGACCTGGAGCGGGCGGAGCGCGTCGGTTCGAAGATCGAGGCGGGGATGGTGTTCCTCAACACGCCGGAGGGCACGCGTGAGCACCTGCCGTTCGGCGGCGTGAAGCGTTCGGGTGTCGGCCGTGAGCTGGGACCGCTGGCAATGGACGAGTTCGTCAACAAGCAGCTGGTCTTCAAGAAGCGCTGAGCATGATGTTCGCCGTGTGACCGCGTTCACCGTGTGACTGCGTCCGACCGCTGGTCGGCATAGTTCGCGCTGGCGAGGGCCCCGGTTCCTGTGGGAACCGGGGCCCTGTCCTGTGTGCTGGGACTGGCCTCCGTGCTAGAACGGTGGCTCACCGTCGTCGAAGCCGTCCGTGGGCCGTGGTTCTCGGGGCGGCTTCAGGATGAG
Source organism: Brevibacterium sp. Mu109 (assembly GCF_900169375.1). Taxonomy (NCBI): domain Bacteria; kingdom Bacillati; phylum Actinomycetota; class Actinomycetes; order Micrococcales; family Brevibacteriaceae; genus Brevibacterium; species Brevibacterium sp. Mu109. The sequence goes on along the minus strand of NZ_FXZF01000005.1, from coordinate 38,402 downwards.
GCTCTGATCCACGCGGCTGCAGTCGATGACGATCTGCTTTCGAGCGAATGCATCATGGATCGCGGTCGCCATCGACTTGTCGGCCGCTGACAGACCGTGGTCCTTCGACACGCCGTCGCCCAGCGGCTCGGCCCCGAAGAAGACAGGGGAATGAAGACTGCTGGTCACTCCGTTCCCGAGGTCGAACTCCTCCGTCCTCATGGGGATGATGGTCCGGAACCGCGCTCGTCGTGTCGACTGCGTCTGATCAGACGGGTGCCTCGCTGCTGCGGATAGTCGCTTGGCTTCTGCCAGTTGCGATTCCGCACGGGAATGCTGGAGTGATGCGAGCCGTTCGTCGCGAGCCAGGGTCCGTTCCCTCCTGCACGCCGCGGCTTCGCGGTCGCGCACCCGGTCTTCCCTGTTCTGCAGGTCTGCGGTCGTCGCTTCTGACCACTGCCTCACCCTCTTCTGTTCCTCGATGAGGGGGACTCGTTCCTTCGCCCTGGCGGCCTGTCGTTCCTCCCGGGCACGTTCTGCCGCGAGGAACTCCCTCCCCGCCTGGTCGAATGCGGCGTCTGCGGTGCGGCGGTGCGTGAGTGGATCTCGGACGAGTCGTTCTTCCACCGCACTCCGAGACTTCCGCCGTTCGGCGGTGTCCGCCGGCGCACACGCAGCCGTGAGAATGCCGCCGTCGTCGACGGAGGGCGCGACCGTGGTGGCCGTCGTGCCCAGGGGAAGCAGCCACTCGACCTGGTCGTGACCGGTGCGACGCATGCGGATCCGTCCTTCCGTCTTCGCCTGGTGGTGCGACTTGCAGAGCGGATGCAGATTGGCAGGCTCCGTCCGGCCACCGAGTTCGGGGTGCTCGTGGTTGAACGGGACGCCGTGGTCGATCTCGCATTCCTGCGCAGGTCTGCTGCACCCGGGCAGTGTGCAGGTCTGCCATTTCCCGAGCACCGACAGCCGGGTGGCTTTGTCGGGCTTGTACTTGAGGGCGACTTCGTCGAGCACCTGTCCGGTCGCCGGATCGGTGAGCATGCGGTACCAGGTCTTCGAGGATGCGGCGATGGCGCGGGCCATGTCCGCCGGGAGCGGCTCGCCGGCGATGGTCCCCGGCCTGTCGTCGAGTCCCAGGAGCGTGGTCATCGGTACTGTCACGACGACCGTGGCCTGCTTGCGAAGGACCGTGGCGTCGTCAGGGCACACGACGTCGACGTGGTAGCGCTCGGTCGTCTCTCCCTCAGCGGTCACCCGCTCTACGACGGTCTGCGTGCGAGGCCGAGCGCCGATGAGGAGGTCGAACATCAGCTGCCGGAGCGTGCGCTGGTCAGCGACGGACAGATCGCTCAGGTCCGGCAGCTCACCAGTGGCGAGCACCTCACCCGCGTCGAGCTGATCACCGGAGTTCGGCCGCGCACCGGCTCGGGGTAGTCCATCGGGCTCGGACGCATCACCGTTCCCCGCATGCCCGGGGCGGTCGACGAGTGTGACCGCCATGCTCTTCAGCTGGTTTCTGAAGATCGCGCTGGCCGTGCCCTTCGTCGCCGCGTGATGCGCTTCGATGATGGGTGCTGGGCCCTTCATGCAGTGGACCGCGAGGCCATCCGGCAGATGTTCGACCCACACATCGCGATCTGCCCTGGCCCGGGCAGCGAGGACGGGTTCGGTTTCGAACTGCGCGAGGAACGATGCGGCATGACGCAGGAACTGCCCCAGCGAGTACCGGGGATCCAGTCCGGCGAGGAATGCATCGAGGGCCCGCAGGTGGGCGAGCGGCAGGTGCTTGAGCTTGCGAGTGAGAGCCTCCCACCGATTGAACCGGATCTGCCCGATGAGCATCGACCGCAGGAGCAGCGGCATCCCGATGTATGCGGTGAGGGCGAGCCCGAGGCGACGGCGTGAGTCACCCGTTCGCGCGTTCAGCCGCACGTTGAGGACGGCTTCGTGCTCACGTTCGAGCAGATACTCCGCGCGGGTGAGGAAGCGCTCGGGGTCCTCCAAGCTCAGGGGAGTGGCGACGACTGCAGATGCAGCGGCGAAGGCGCTCGTGTCCGCGCCGTCGGGTTCCTCGTCGGCGAGCAGATCCTCGAGCCGGTCCTCGGAACGACGACGGGTCAGAGCCAACGACAGAGAGGTGGTGGCGAGGTGGACGATTTCGTGTGCTCGGAGCCGGTCGATCATCGCCGCATGAGAGGAGAGATCCTCCGCGAGTTGGGACGGCGTGGATTCGGACGACGTCTGGGTGACCGAGGTCTGGTCGACACCGGACGTGCCGATGTGCAGGTTGCTCAGCAGCGTCTCGACATCTCCGAGAACGGGGTGCCCGTGGGCAAGGGCGGCGTGCACGTCCGACATACTGCAGATCCCGCGTTCATGAGCGATGTGGGCATTCGAAGGGAGTCCGTCTGTGGTGGGCACCGTGCTCCCCTTCCTTCAATGACTCGATCACCAACGATCGAATAGTTCTATTCTATAGTCGAACGCATGGCGCCGCAAGGGGTTTCGCTGAAAGAGCTCGCCCGAACGACGCTGGTATCCTTCTGCATGTGGCTGACCCTGAATCACCCTTCGACGATCCGGAAGTCAAAGCCGCCATGCAGAGAGCTGGCGTGGTGCATCGGCCCGGTCTGGCTGACGAGATGCTGGACGAACTGGCTCCGCTGCTGGCCGAAGAAGGTATTGACCTCAACGACCCCGACGCCGATATCGACATTGACCGGCTCAATGTTGCCCTGGACTACGCCACCGAACGGCACAACTTGGAGCTGTTCACCGCCGTGGGTGAACAGCGGTCCCTGGCACTGGCGACACTGCGAGACATCAGCGACGCCGTGGAGCAGGGCAACACAGCTCGGGCCGGGCGGATCCTCGACACCATCGAGCCAGACGCAACCTCCCGTCGACCCAGCGCCGCACAGTTGATCGGCACCAGCATGGAGCTGCTGGATTCGTGGCACTCCCAGGGGCCCACTCAGGCACCGTTGGCGAGACTGAGTGTGCCTCAAGAGCTGGGACGTGGCCGTTCGGCCGCCCCGGATCTGCTGGCTTTGGCGCGTAAAGGCCGCGCCTACGCCTCGATGAACAGCCTGATGCGCAACCACGGCGGCCTAGCACTGGCACACGGCAGCGCACTGCTGGTCGCAGCGTCTGTGGTCGCACTCGCCGAGCACGAGCAGACTGACTTCACGCAGCTGGCGGATCGATACCTGCCCGGAGCAGCACGGTCGAGTCACACGTCCGCAGCGCCGGGCAGTGCGTTCGGTCCGGCGGCCGCCGCTGCGGTCTCGTCGCAGAACTTCGTCACAGAGTTCAGCGCCTGGCTCGAGAACAACCAGGGCGCCACGACGGGAAACACCGAAACCAAGATCACCGTCTTGAAGGCGATCATTGAGCAGGCGACGACCGAGGGCATCGACCCGCATCTACCGGACGAGTTCGTCGCCTTGTGGGACATGGTCGACGAGTTCTATCCCCGTCATCAGGCCGAGCGGGCGTGTGAGGTGTTGCATGACTATGTGCACTTTCGGATGGACACCGACCAGGACCGTGAAGGGTGGGAGGAAGCCCATAACGTGTTCACGGCGTCTGCGGAAGGAGACGACGACGCCTCGGCTGCGGTGCTGGACGCGGTACAGGCAGCAGAAGAGCTAGACGACGAACAACGCCGCCCCCTGGTGACGGAGCTGCGCATAATCTCGGCCACCCGGGAGCTGCTCAACTGGATCGGGACTTCACAGCCGATCACGCAGGCAGGTGCACCCCGTCGTCGCGACATTGCAACGGTCGCGGCCATGATCGGCGTCTCCGCCGAAGGGGTCGCCACACGGCCAGCACACACCGACTGGGATTCACTGGCTGAAGAACTGGGCCGCCCGGTGTCTGAACGGCAGCGAGTGTACGTGCAATCCGCCAAAGAGCTGCCTGAGCTGATGGCGTGGTGGACCGGCCTGGACGAAGCCGGCGTGATCGAGCTGACCTCCACCAGAATTCGTCCCGGACCGCATGCCGATTCGCTCACTTCCGCGGCGGCACTCTCGCTGGACATAGCCGATGAGCTCATCTCTGTCTATGTCGCCGAGATCGTCACCCACCCCCTGTTCACCACTGCGGGCCCGATGATTCGCCCCATCGTGACACAGACCATCGCACGGATTATGGAAGCAATCGTGCCGGACTCTAACATCGTGCAAGCGCCCAGGGACGGCCTGCCGCAGCTGTTCCACCTCAGAGCACAGCACGAACTGCGCCGCCTGGAGACGGCCGGTCTTGTTGAGTTCGTCAACGATGAACCAGTGGTCCCGCTCGCTGTGCGCAGCCCCGTCATGCTCGGCGTGATGATGGCCAGCGCCGTGCTGGAGTCCGAGGACACGTAACCGACCGACGGCATCATGCGGTGCGTTGAGCCCATGTTCGTTGAGCCCCAAGAGATGCCGGTACATCTCAGTGTCACGCAGACTCCCTGAGTATGCCGTCTGCCCACCGTCACGACCAGAGCTGAACCCACACATAACCCGGAAGCGCGGCACTGCAGAGGGGCGCGGGTCTGCAGAGAATCCGACACCCCGGCACCGTCCGACACCCCGACAACGCCTGAGTGTGGGAACGAGAATGCCGCCCGGGTTCGCTGCATGCGAACCCGGGCGGCACCTCGGCGGTTTCGGGGGACTGCCCGGCCTTCTCCGCCTGGCTGTGACGGTCAGTCGCCCTTGGGATCGTCCCATTCCGGCTTCCGAGCCTCGACCTTGGTCGGCAGGATCATGAAGACGAGGACCACGAGCGATCCGACCGACGGGATGAGGTACAGGAGCAGGAAGAGCGCGGAGAAGCCGCCGTCATGGAAGCGGCGCGCGGAGATCGCGAGCGATGGCACGAGGACGGCCAGGCTGAAGAGGAACAGCAGGCCATAGCCGATGATCATGAGGATCCCGCCGATGGCGGCTCCTGCTCCGCCCGCGGAGCCGTAGGGGTCGGACGCCGCGCCGGCGGACATGATGATGACGCCGATGATCGCGATGGCCGTCGGGATCAGCATCGCGATCCCGATCGCGAGCATCGCCCACCAGTACTCGCTGAGGGATGCGTACCCGGAGAACCGCGCGTACTTCTTGAAGAAGCGCTTGGTCGCCTGCATGAAGGTCGCTCCGTAGAGCGGCTGGCTCAGCGCGGGTTCGCCGCCGGGGCCCATCTGCTGCGGCCCGCCCGGGACCGTCGTCGTGATGGAGCCGGCGCCCATCGGTGCTGCGCCGTACGCACCGCCGTACCCGCCTGCGCCCTGAGGAGCGCCGTACGGCGACCCGCCCTGTTGAGGGGCACCGTACGGCGCTCCTCCCTGCGGGGATCCGTACGGCTGTGCGCCGTACTGGGGCGAACCGTACGGCTGCTGGCCACCGGGCTGCGAACCGTACTGAGGGGGCTGCTGCTGGCCACCGGGCTGTGAACCATACTGCGGGGGTTGCTGCTGGCCGTACGGCTGCTGTCCGGAGGCCGGCTGTCCGGCTGGCTGCGACGGTCCGGATCCGTAAGGTCCTGAGCCGTAGGGGCCCTGGCCGCCCTGAGACGGGTCGGACGGGGGGTTGCCGTAGGTCATTGTTCTCTCCCAGTTGTCGGGTGCGCGTTGGTGCTGTGAAGGCTGATGGTCTGCCGGTCGACGATCGGGCGGTGGCCGATCGGCCGGTCACGGTGCGCTACGTTACCGGTGCGGCGACCGTTTCTACGATGTGATGTTCTCCCAGGATAGCGAGCACAGGGTGGCCACCCAATGCGCATCGCGTTGCAGATCCGCATCATCCGCGTAAGATCGGCGCTCTGCCGATGTGGAGGCTCTGCCGGTGTGGCGAGTCTGCCGATATGGGGAGTCCGCCGATGTGGAGGCTCGGCCGATATGGAGAGGATGACCGCTCGATGCCCGACTCGACTGATGTGACACCCGGCGCCGTCAGCCCGGGGGACCGCACAGCAATCCGCACAATCCGCGTGAGCGCGCTCGTGCTGCGCAGGGGCGACGCGATGCTCATGGTGCGGAAGCGGGGCACTGCCGCGTACATGCTGCCTGGTGGCAAGCCCGAGCCGGGGGAGGCCCCGATCGACACGATCATCCGCGAGGTCGACGAGGAGCTGGGGCTTCCCCTCGCCTCTGAGGACCTTGAGGAGCTCGGCACCTTCGAGGCTCCGGCCGCGAACGAGGCGGACCACCTGGTCATCGGCGAAGTGTTCATCCACCGGGGGATGCCTGAGGGATTCGACTTCGACGAGATCCGGCCGAAGGCGGAGATCGATTCCGTCGCCTGGTTCGTCCCCGACGCACTGCCGGAGGACTCTGCAGCCCTCACGATCGCGCCGCTCACTCGTGCGCAGGTGGTCCCCGCGCTCGCGCGCCTCCTCGGCTGACGGCAGGTCAGGAGGCAAGTCAGAAGGCTGAGAAGAAGGCCGCCGCCGAGGCCGCAGTCGCCACCACGCCCGCTGCCAGACCCAGCCACACGAATACGGGGCGGACCCTGCTCCGGCGGGGGCTGGACTGAGCGGGGCTGGACTGAGCGGAGCCGGGCTGACCGGGGCCGGAGCGAGCGGGGGCGGGCTTGGGCATCGGTTCGTCCGGCGGCAGGGCGGGCAGTCCGTAGAGATCCGCCGGCGGGTCCTCTGCGGTGCATGAACGGCCATGGCCGAGTACGTGTCGGTAACGCTGCACGGATCACCTCTCCTCGACCGGCGGGACGGATCTGCCACTGCGCCGGGTGGTCGTCGTTGATCCCCATTCCACTCCGGCGCCGTGTGGGAGGTGTGCTGTAGGTGTGGCAGGTTCGGCACAGAACCTTCCCGAACACAGAACCTTCCCGAACACAGGACCCTTCCTGTCGGATCGCCCCGTTCCGCGTTACCGTGAGGAGGGTCACGAAGCGGCTGCAGTCTCTGCGGCACCGCCGCCGTCGTGCTTCTCCCGATCGTGGTCACCTGGTTCGCCAGACCGGAATCGATGAGAGGCTCAAATCGATGAGAGGCTCAGGGGGAGGGGCCGGGGCGGCGGGTCAGGCGATGACGCAGTGGGCACAGTGGGCATAGCCTGAGTACTGTGCCTCGCCCGCCACTCAGCCATCCATGAACCGTTCGCCCCACGAGAGGAACACCATGGCCCTCCCTTCGGAGATCACCTCGAGTCTCGAGGAGGGGCTCGACGCGCTCGTCGAGCTCTACCGCGAGTTCCACACCGCCCCGGAGCTCTCGATGCAGGAGCACCGGACCGCAGAGGCGATCGCGGTCCGCCTGCAGTCCTACGGCCTCGCGCCCCAGACCGTCGGCGGCACCGGCGTCGTCGCCGTCATCGAGAATGGCGATGGTCCCGTCGTCGCATTCCGTGCGGACACGGACGGACTCCCGATCGAGGAGGCCACCGGCCTGCCGTACGCGTCGACTGCGACCGGCACCCTGCCCGACGGCACCGTGACCCCCGTGATGCACGGGTGCGGGCACGACGCGCACATCTCCGCCGGCCTCGAGATCGCCCGCCTCCTCACCCGCCACCGCGACGCGTGGACGGGGACGGTCGTCATGCTGTTCCAGCCCGGCGAGGAGACCGCCGCCGGCGCCGCAGCCATGGTCGAGGACGACCTGTGGGAGCGCGTCCCCAGGCCCGAGGCCGTCTACGGCCAGCACGTCTGGCCGGGCGTCGCCGGGACCGTCAACCTGTCGATCGGCACCGCGATGGCGATGGCCGATTCCCTGCGCGTGACGGTCCACGGCAGGCAGGCGCACGGCTCGCAGCCGGAGAACGCGATTGACCCGATCGTGCTGGGCGCCTACATGGTGACGCGGCTGCAGTCCGTCGTGTCGCGGGAGGTCGCCGGTTCGGACATGGCGGTGCTCACCGTCGGCACGTTCCACGCAGGGGTGAAGGAGAACATCATCCCGGCGAAGGCGGTCTTCGAGCTCAACATCCGCACGTTCGAGACGGACGTGCGGGAACGCGTTCTGGCCGCTGTCCGCCGCATCATCAGCGGTGAGGCGCAGGCCGCGGGCGCACCGGAACCCGACGTCGAGAGGATGTACGGGTTCCCGCGCTGCTACAACGACGACACAGAGGCGGCGGAGGTCCTCGCCGCACTCACCGCGGAACTGGGAGGAGACAGCGTGACTGAGACGAGACCTGTGTCGGGGAGCGAGGACTTCGGAGTCTTCGCGGATTCGCTGGGAGTGCCCGGCGTCTACTGGTTCTTCGGCGGCTACGCCGCAGGCACCGTCGAGACCGGCGTGCCCGGCGGCAACCACTCGCCGTTCTTCGGCCCCGACGACGTGCCTGCGACACTGCGCACCGGCGTCCGCGCCGGCCTCACCGCGCTCTTCACGCGCGTGGGTCAGAACATCGGTCAGGACGCGCAGGTCGGTCGGAACGCGCAGGTGGCGAAGTGACCGGCGGGGCGGCGCAGGCGCCGCGCTTCGAGCCCGCCGTGAGCGCAGCGGAAGGCGCCGGGGTCGTCACTCCCGGCAGGACCTCGGCGAAGGGGTCCGCCTATGAATCCGAGCTCACCTGGCTGAGTACGCGGCAGCTGGCGGCCCAGATCGCCTCGGGCCGACTGTCCGCCCGTGAGGCGCTGGCCGACCACCTGGCCCGCCTCGATGCGGTGAACCCGACCCTTAACGCGGTCGTCACGCGCGACGACGAGCGCGCCTTTGAGCAGGCGGCTGCCGCGGACTCCGCGTTCTCGCGCGGCGATCGCCTCACCCCGCTCCACGGCGTCCCGATGACGCACAAGGACACGCACGACACCGCAGGCATGCGCACGACCTACGGCTCGCCGACCCTGGCCGACAACGTGCCGATCCGTGACGCGCTGGTGATCGCGCGGCTGCGTGCCGCAGGCGTCGTGACGACGGGCAAGTCGAACGTGCCGGAGTTCGCCGCCGGCTCGCACACGTTCAACCCGCTCTTCGGCACGACGGTGAACCCGTACGACACGACGAAGTCCGCGGCCGGTTCGTCAGGCGGCGCCGCCGCCGCGATCGCCGCGGGCGTCCAGGCATCCGGCGACGGGTCGGACATGGGCGGCTCCCTGCGGCTGCCGGGATCGTTCAACAACATCGTCGGCATGCGCCCGACGAACGGTCGGATCCCGAAGGCGCTGCCCGGCAACCCCTGGTCGTGGCTGTCTCAGTCGGGCTTCATGGCCCGGTCGGTGAGTGACGTCGCGCTGCTGATGTCCATCGCCTCCGGCCCGGCCGACGGTGCGCCGCTGTCCGTGCAGGAACCCGGATCGGTGTTCGACCGGCTCGAGTTCCGCTGGCCCGGCGAGCACCGGGTCGGTCCGGGCCTGCGCGGTCTGCGGATCGGCTTCTCGACTGACCTGGGCGGGATGCTGCGGGTCGACCCCTCCGTCGCCGAGGTCGTGGACCGGACGGCGGACTCGCTCACCATCGGCGGTGGTCACGTCGACGGCATGGTCCCGGACCTCCGGGACGCGGACGAGGTCTTCCGCGTCACCCGCGCCTACGAGTTCGCCGCGCGGTACGGCGAGACGGTGCGCCGTCACGGTGATCAGGTGAAGGAATCCGTCGTCTGGAACACGGAGATGGGCCTGAACCTCACGGTGGACGAGCTCATATCTGCGGATGCGGCACGTGCCCGGCTGCAGGGAGCGGTCGAGACGTACTTCGCACACCACGACCTGCTCGTCCTCACGTCGAGCTCGGTGGCGCCGTTCGACGCGGACCTGGAGTACCCGGAGGCGATCGACGGCAAGCCCATGGAGGACTACCTCGAGTGGATGCGCGCCGCGACGGTCATCTCCGCGACCGGCTGCCCTGCCGTGTCCGTGCCCGCGGGCTTCACGCGCGACGGCCTGCCGGTGGGAGTGCAGCTGGTCGCCGCACCCGGGAAGGACGTGGAGCTGCTGCTGGTCGCCCAGGCGTTCGAGGAGCTCACCGACCACGGCGCGCGGAGGCCTGTGCTGTAGGAGGCGTGGTGTGGGAGATGTGCTGAAGCGGGGGAGGGGCCGGGCTGTCGCGGATGATGGGAGCTCGTTCCGCGAGCAGCCTCGAGCGGCATCTCTGCTGAGGGGTGTTGTGCAGGCGTATGCGGCCAGTCTGCTGCCCTACGGAGTCTCGGTATCCATCCTGCTGATCCTCGCCGCTGTCGTTCCACCCGTCAGCTTCGCCATCTTCCTGCTCTGGTACGCGTTCCTCCTGCTGCTGGGGCTCATCGTCACAGCACCCTTCTTCGCCTGGCCTCTGCGAGAAGTGCCGATCGGGAGCACGTTCTCCACTCTCCGAGCACTGTGGGCTGCGCTGGGCATCTACTTCACGGGCATGATCGTGACCGTCGTCGGGATGTGGGTCGTGACCTTCTTCTACGAGACAGGAGGCGGGATCGTCGAAGCAGCCCGCATTATCGGCGGGCACGGACTCGTCCTGATCCCCGTCGCGGTGATCGTCTGGGGTCTCCTGTCGCTACTGGAGCGGTTTCTGCACTCCAGGCTGCGAACCTCTTCGACAGAGGAACCGTGAAGAACACTCCTCGCCACGTACTTCTGGGTTCACCTGCGTGGGTGGCGATCGCACTGCTCTGTGTGGGGTGCTCATCTCCCGGTGTCCCTCAATCGATTGCGACCTATGCGAGCAGCTCGATTGACGAGGGAGGGGACTCCGCTCTCTTGGAAGGAACCATCGAGACGCAGAACGGCTGCACTCGTGTCAGTGGCGAGAACATAGAAGGATCATTCATCCCCATCTTCGGCAGCAAGGACGAGAGAACCTCTGCTTTATCCGACGGTGACGTGATCAGTCTCAGAGGGGGAGCGCTCGCGGTGCCACCGGAGAACGCGATAATCCCTGACGGGTGCACTGAGACAGACACTCAATATTGGCTGGTCGCGACTGACGCCTGATCCACTGTCTGTGTGCGAGTGGCTTCTGGTCTTTCGTGGAAGTCGTTCAGTGCTCCTCTCCGCCGCCCTTGACCCACACTTGTGGTGAACTCTCAGGCCGCATTATGTCTCCCCACAACTTGCGATTCTTGCTGAAGCTGACTCAAGTGTTTGCGATACTCGCAAGTAGCCTCTACTGTTGACCACATGGGACAGCAGAGTGATGTGCGCGCGCCGGAGATGACCGCGCGCTTCCGTGCCGCTGTCCGTGATTCCGGAATGGCGCAGCGTGAGGTCTCCCGGGCGATCGGTCTGGACGAGACGAAGCTGTCGAAGTCTCTCTCCGGTGCACGTCGCTTCCAGCCGGATGAGCTCTTCTCCTTCGCCACCGTCACCGGTGTGACGGTGAGCTGGCTGCTCACCGGCACGGACTCCGATGGCGAATCCACCGCCGCGCCGTCGCCCGGAGCGCTTCCCGCCAAGATGACGAACTCCCCGACGGATCGAGGACTGCGCCGGCGGCGCATCGTCGTCGAGGCCTGGACCCTGTTCGCGGAGCGGGGGTACGAGCACGTGCGGATGGCCGACATCGCTCAGGCCGCTGAGGTATCGGCCCCCGCAGTGCACTACCACTTCGCGAACAAGTGGGAGATCTTCGCGGAGGCGATGCGGTACAGCGTCAAACTCGCATACGACCGCCAGCTCGCGGAGCTCGGCGAGATCGCCGACCCCGTCGACCGCCTGCGTGAAGTGGTCCGACTCCAGCTGCCGGAGAAGACCGTCACCCGCAGGGAATGGTCGATCTGGCTGCAGATGTGGTCCGCCGCCGGCACCAACAGCGAAACAGCCCGCACGGAGCACGAGTACAGCTACGGCCGCTGGGAGCGGACCATCCGCGACATCGTCGCCGAATGCATCGACACCGGCGCCTTCCGACCCCAGCCGCTCGACATGGCGGTGCTCAAGCTCACCGGACTCATCGACGGACTGGGCGTGCGCGTGCTGTCCGGACTCCTGGATCCCCAGGACATGCTCGCCGCCGTGCTCGGCCACATCGACGACGAACTGCTCGCCGATGGACATCGGACCGACGAAGAGCGGGCCCCCGAACACCGGATGGACGACGACGACCATCAGGGCCCCTACGGCTCGCCTCCCGCGGACCGTTCCAACGCGCACTCCTCGTGACGAGGAGGCGCGGGCCCTGCACCACTGGGCCCGCGCATGTGCCCCCCATCTCTCCCCAGACACATCACGCCACAGACGCCACGACGAGACACGACAGTCGTCGGGCAGACCCATCTGAGGTCGGACCGCCCGTGGCAGAGACCTCTGACTGACACCAGCCACACCGACTGAAAACTCAGCCACTCCGTCCGAAAGGACCACCACCATGAACCGCACCGTGAACCGGAACGTCATCCTCACCTGCGCCCTGACCGGCGCCGGTGACACCGCCGGCAAGAGCGAGCACGTCCCCGTCACCCCGCAGGAGATCGCGGACTCCGGGATCGCCGCCGCTCGCGCCGGCGCCTCGATCATCCACATCCACGTCCGCGACCCGCAGACGAAGCAGGGCTCGCGCGACACCGAGCTCTACGCAGAGGTCGCCCGCCTCATCCGCGCCTCCGACGTCGACCCCGTCATCAACATGACCGCGGGCATGGGCGGCGACCTGGTCATCGACCCGGAGAACCCCACGACTCAGCTCGAGGGCACCGACCTCGTGAACCAGACGGAGCGCCTCAAGCACGTCGAGGCCCTGCGCCCGGAGATCTGCACGCTGGACTGCGGCACGCTCAACTTCGGCGAGGGCTCCAGCACCTACATCTCCACCCCGGACATGATGCGCGCCGGCGCCGCCCGCATCCGCGAGCTGGGGGTGAAGCCGGAGCTGGAGATCTTCGACACCGGCAACCTGTGGTTCGCGAACGTCATGCACCAGGAGGGCCTCCTGGACGACCCGCCGTTCTACCAGCTGTGCCAGGGCATCCCGTACGGCGCGCCCGTGGACGCGGGCCTGCTCCACGCGATGGTGAACATGCTGCCGGAGACCGCGCAGTTCACGTCGTTCGCGATCGGCCGCAACCAGCTCGCCTGGGTCGCGCAGTCGGTCCTGGCCGGCGGCCACGTCCGCGTGGGCCTGGAGGACAACCTCTACCTGTCGAAGGGCGTGAAGGGGACGAACGCGCAGCTCACCGAACGCGCGGTCAGCATCGTCGAGGGCATGGGCTCGTCTGTCGCGTCGCCCGACGAGGCCCGCGAGATGCTCGACCTGCCCGTGGCAGTCGACCAGCGCGCCAGCCGCCACGCCACCCACCCCGCACTCACCGGCGCCTCCGCCGCGACGAAGGAGGCCTGAGAGATGCAGATTCGCGATATCGACTCCATCGACACCGTCGCCTGCGTGGGTGCCGGCACGATCGGCGGCGGCTGGGCCGCCTACTTCCTGTCCCGCGGACTGAGGGTGCGGGTGTGGGACCCCAGCCCGGTGGCCGAGGAGAAGCTTCGCCGCCTCATCGACTCCGCATGGCCCGCGCTCACCCGCCTGGGCCTGGCGGAGAGCGCGGACAAGGACGCCTGGAGCGTCCACACGGACCTGGCCGAGGCCCTGGACGGCGCAGGCTTCGTCCAGGAATCCGCGCCCGAGGTCCTGGAGATGAAGCAGGAGCTGCTCGCCGGGATCGCCCGCGCGGCTGCCGATGACGTCGTCATCGCCTCCTCCACCTCCGGCTACTCGATGACGGACATGGCCGCACTTGCTGCCGAAGAGAGCATCGCCGACCGTCTGGTCGTCGGCCATCCCTTCAACCCGCCGTACCTCATCCCCCTGGTCGAGGTCGTCGGCGGCGAGCGCACCGCTCCGGACGCCGTGGGCTGGGCCGCGAAGTGGTACGACGTGATCGGCAAGTCGGTCATCCGGATGGACCGCGAGGTGCCCGGCTTCATCGCCAACCGCCTCCAGGAGGCACTGTGGCGCGAGGCCCTCCACATGGTCAACGAGGGCGAGGCCACCGTCGACCAGATCGACCGCGCCATCACCGACGGTCCCGGACTGCGCTGGCCCCTGCAGGGCCCCATGCTCACCTTCGCACTGGCCGGGGGAGAGGGCGGCATGGCCCACATGCTCGACCACTTCGGTCCCTCACTGCTCTCCCCGTGGACCCGGCTCACCGCACCGGAGCTCACACCAGAGCTGCGCGACGCGGTCATCGCGGGCTGCGACGACGAGGCAGACGGGCGCTCCTTCGACGACCTGGTCGCGGCTCGCGACGCCGCGATCATCGACATCCGCCGGGTCGTCGGCGAACTGCGCTCGAGCATGCCCGGGGCTGCGGAGGGCGCCGGCGCACAGACCAGCCCTCAGCCGAACGGCCAGCGGTCCGACGGCGGCGCCGCATGAGCCTCACGACGTACGAGACCCCCGTCCTCGAGGACTGGATCGACTACAACGGCCACCTGACGGAGGGCTACTACGTCCTGGTGTTCGGCTTCGCGACCGATGCCGCGATGGACGCACTGGGTCTGGGCCCCGACTACCGGCAGGAGTCTGGCTGCTCGCTCTACACAGTGGAGGCGCACGTCCGCTACCTGCAGGAGGTCGCCCAGGGCGCGCGGCTGCGAGTGCGCACCCACGTCGTGGGCGTCGCGCAGAAGAAGCTCCACCTCGCCCACGAGATGTTCGTGGGCGACGAGCTCGTCGCGACGGAGGAGATCCTCGGGATCCATGTCAGCCAGGCCGACGGCCGGGCGACGGTGCTGCCGGAGGCGACTGCGGCCTCGGCGGCGGAGCATCGGATCTCCCCGCCGGTCTGGGTGGGGCGTGCCGTGCGGATCTGACGCCCAGCGGCGCCGTCGTGCACCACGAGGACGTGCACCACGACGACGGCGCCGCGACCGACGACTGAACAGAGGAGCCCGAGCGGGACGGTCCCCGGACCGTGTCCGCTGGGTGTGTGCCGGAGAGCGATTCGCTGAGCCGGCGACGTGAGGAAGAGGGAAGGCACGATGAGAACGGGAACCGGACTGAGACGGGTGGAGCAGGCGCTCACCCGCAGAGGGATATTGGGAGGGGCCATCGGGGTCGGCTCGGTCGGGCTGCTCGCAGCGTGCGGGCCCGGCCCCGCAGCCCAGGTGGACATGAGCGGTGGGCCGCAGCGCGGCGGCGCACTGCGAGTCGGACTGTCCGGCGGTTCGTCCGCGGACACGGTCGATGCGCACATCCCGGTGAACTCCGGGGACTCCGCGCGCGTGATCAACATCTACGACACCCTGCTCATCCGCGGCGATGAGTTCGAGCTGCAGCACAGGCTGGCGGAGACGTTCGAGACGAACGACGACGGCACCGTCTGGACCGCGAAGATCCGCGAAGGCGTGACCTTCCACGACGGGAAGCCGCTCACCGCTGACGACGTCGTCTTCACCTTCGAGCGGATCACCAACCCGGATGATCCGAAGTCGGGCGCCGCGCAGCTGTCGATGCTCGACGAGGTCGTCGCGACCGACGACCACACCGTCGAGTTCCGCCTGAACGAGGCCAACAGTGCTCTGGACGACGCGCTCGGCCAGTACGCCATGGGGATCGTGCCGCGCGGCTACGACCCGGAGAATCCGATCGGCTCCGGGCCCTTCAAGCTCAAGTCGTTCGAGCCCGGGCAGTCCGCCGTGCTCGAGGCCAACCACGACTACTGGGACGAGGGCCCCTACCTGGACGAAGTCCACCTGCTGAACTTCAACGACACGGACGCGGTCATCAACGCGCTCCTGTCCAGCCAGGTGGACTGCGTGGGCCAGATCCCCCTCTCGCTGGTCGACGTCATCGAATCGGATGAGCGGATGCGCATCCTCAATTCTGAGACCGGCATGTGGCTGCCCTTCTCCATGCGTGTGGACAAGGCGCCGTTCGACGACGTGCGCGTGCGACAGGCGATGCGCCTGGTGGTGGACCGCGAGGAGATGCTCGAACAGGTCTTCTCCGGCCACGGACGGCTGGGCAACGACATGTTCTCCCCGCTGGACCCGGACTACCCCTCCGACCTGCCGCAGCGCACGCAGGACATCGACGAGGCGAAGCGGCTGCTCGCGGACGCCGGCTACCCCGACGGCCTCACGGTCGAACTGGTGACCGCGCCCATCCAGGCCGGTGCCGTCGAGGCGGCGCAGGTGTACGCGGAGCAGGCGAAGCTCGCGGGCATCACCGTCGACATCCGCCGCGTCGACACCACCACCTTCTTCGGCGAGAACTACCTGTCGTGGGACTTCGCCCAGAGCTTCTGGTACACCCGCAACTTCATCCCGCAGGCCACATCGTGCGCACTCGAGGAATCGAGCACGAACGAGACGCAGTACACGGATGAGGACTTCGCGGACACGTTCTACCGTGCCCGGTCGGAGACCAACCCGCGGCTGCGCGGTGAGCTCATCCGCCAGGCACAGCATCAGCTGTACGAAGAAGGCGGCTACATCATCTGGGGATTCGGCAATCAGGCGGACGCCTACCAGAACTATGTGGGCGGGTTCGTCGAGAACGCGACGGGGCTGCCGCTGTCCGGATACACATTCCGACGCAACTGGATGGGTGAAGTCTCATGATGGCGAAACTGATCCTCCGCAGGCTCGTCCTGTCGGTATTCATCCTCCTGGCAGTGTCCGTGCTGGTGTTCTTCGCGACACTGCTGCTGCCGGGCGATCCCGCCCGCGCGATCCTCGGCCAGCAGGCCACACCGGAGCGCGTGGCCGCACTCCAGGCGCAGCTCAACCTCGATCAGCCGGCCATCGTGCGGTACTTCCTGTGGCTGGGTGGATTGTTCATGGGCGACTTCGGCATGTCCACCGCTTTCGGCGGTCCCGTCAGTGCGCTGCTCTCCGACCGGATCGTCTCGAGCCTCGTGCTCATGGTGCTGGCCGCAGTCATCTCGATCCCGCTGGGCCTGGGCTTCGGCATCTTCTCCGCCCTGCACCGCGGCAAGCGCCGCGACAAGGCGGTCACATGGGTGAGCCTGACGCTTGCGGCGCTGCCGGAGTTCGTCATCGGCATCGTGCTCGTGACGATCTTCGCGACGACCGTCTTCCAGATCCTGCCCGCGGTGACCATGTCGCCGCCGGGTCAGCAGGTGTGGATGTTCCCATCGCAGCTGATCCTGCCGACCATCACCCTGGCGCTCGTCGTCGCTCCGTACATCGCACGGATGATGCGCGCGACGATGATCGATGTCCTGGACTCCGGCTACGTCGAGATGGCGCGGCTCAAGGGCGTCCCGGAACGGCAGGTCATCATGCGCCACGCAGTGCCGCATGCCGTGGGCCCCGTCGCCCAGGTGATCGCCATCCAGCTGGCCTGGCTGGCCGGCGGCGTCGTGGTCGTCGAGTTCCTGTTCCGCTACCCCGGTATCGGACAGGCGCTCATCGACGCTGTCACCTTCCGTGACGTGCAGGTCGTGCAGGCGGTCTCCATGATCGTCGCCGTCGTCTACGTCGTGGTCAATCTGCTGGCCGACATCGTCGGCATCATGTCCAACCCCAAGCTGAGGAGCGCGTCATGAGTGAGAACACCGTGGTCGATCCGTCCGGCATGCACCGTGAGGACCAGGCAGCGGAGCTCAAGCAGTCCGCTTCGAAGCCCACCAACGTCGTCCAGCGGGTCTGGGCGCAGTCGGAGGGGCGGATCGGCGTCCTCCTCACGGCCGTCATCGTCCTGCTCGCCTTCCTGGGCCCGCTGCTGGCTCCTGTCCTCACGGGCTACTCGCCCACTGCGTTCGCCGACCGGCCCTTCCAGAACACCGGCCTCTTCGGCACGGACGATCTGGGTCGCTCCGTCGCGTCGCGGTTCCTGGCAGGCGGAACCCTGCTGGTGACCTACTCCGTGGCGGCGACCGCGATCGGCCTCATCGTCGGCGCGGCCTTCGGCATGACGGCCGCATACGTCGGCGGAACCGTCGACGCGCTCATCATGCGCTGCAACGACGTGCTGCTGGCGATTCCGCAGCTGGTCTTCGCGATGCTCGCGATCGTGGTGCTGGGACCGCAGGGCTGGGTCCTCATCATGGTCATCGGCATCACACACGCACCCCGCATCGCACGCGTGTCACGTGCGGCCACACTCAACGTCATCAACGAGGACTACATCCGGGCCGCAGAGATGTACGCGGTGCCGCGCGCACGGATCATCTTCCGTGAGATCGTCCCCAACATCATGGGGCCGCTGAGCGTCGAAGCCGGACTCCGGCTCACGTACTCGATCGGCTCGATCGCCTCCCTGTCCTTCCTGGGGCTGGGCATGCAGCCGCCCACGGCGGACTGGGGCCTGATGATCAACGAGAACCGCATCGCACTGAGCATCCAGCCGTGGGGCGTGATCCTGCCGGTCGTCGCGATCGCGATCCTCACGATCGGCACGAACCTGCTGGCCGACGCGATCGCACGCGCCACGGCCTCGACGAATGTGGAGAAATCATGAGTACCGCGATGACGACGACCGCAGAGACGGCCGAGGGCCTGTCGACCGTCCTGCGGATGGATGACCTGCGAGTGTCAGCAGTGGGCGGCAGTGAGATCCTGCTGGGGATCTCGCTGGAGCTGTACCGCGGCCAGATCCTGGGACTGGTGGGGGAGTCCGGCTCCGGCAAGACCACTGCAGGGCTCGCCTGCATGGGCCATTACCGCACAGGGCTCCAGCACACCGCTGGCGGGATCGAGCTGTTCCCGCGAGACGGGGATCCGTTCTACCTCGAATCGCTCAGCACGGAGCAGACCCGCGAGCTGCGGGGATCACGCGTCGCCTACATCCCACAGGACCCCGCGCTGTCCCTCAACCCTGCCATCCGGGTGGGGGAGCAGATCAGGGAGGTCCTGGACGTCCACGCGTTCGGGAAGTCCTCCGCCGAGCGCAGCGCGCGGGTCAAGGAGGTGCTCGAGGACGTGGGCCTGCCCGGGACGGACGAGTACCAGCGCCGCTGGCCCCACCAGCTGTCCGGCGGCCAGCAGCAGCGCATCGGCATCGCGATGGCGTTCGCGATGTTCCCGGACGTCCTCATCCTCGATGAGCCCACCACCGGACTGGACGTCTCCACACAGGCACACGTCCTGGACACCATCCGGGACATGACCCGCAGGCACGATGTCGCAAGCCTCTACATCACGCACGACCTCGCCGTCGTCGCGGAGCTGGCGGATCGGGTCGCGGTCATGCTGCGCGGTGAGCTCGTGGAGGAGGGTCCGGCGCAGCAGGTGCTGCACCGGCCCCAGCACGACTACACGAAGCGGCTCCTGGCCGCAGTGCCGGACTTGGCCGGTCGCAAGGACCTGACAGGGGGTGCGGGTCTTGCTGGGAGTGCAGACCAGGCCGGGCGCACAGACCAGGCCGGGGGCACAGAGCCCGCGTCCGAGGCTGCGAGGACTGAGGTGACCGGACCGACTCCCGCGACCGAGGCCTCGGCGACGGAAGCGGCAGAGCCGTACCTGCTGCAGGTGAGCGACCTCGCGATGAAGTTCGGCGACAACGTCGTGCTCAGCAGCATCGACATGACGCTGGAGCCGGGGGAATCCACGATGATCCTGGGCGAGTCAGGTTCGGGCAAGACGACTCTGTCGCGCTGCATCACCGGATTGGTGGACGGGTACACGGGCTCCGTGAAGTACCGGGGCGAGGAGCTGGCGAAGTCGACGCGCAAGCGCACGGTCGACCACCGCCAGGAGATCCAGTACGTCTTCCAGTCGCCGTTCTCGTCGCTCAACCCGCGACGCACGATCGGGGAGTCGCTCACCGTTCCGCTGGAGATGAGCAAGCGGCTTCCCCGCAGCGAGCACAAGAAAGCGGTGGAAGAGGCGCTGGACGCAGTGCGTCTGGGGCGGTCCTTCTACGACCGCAGGCCCGGCGATCTGTCCGGCGGTGAGCGGCAGCGTGCGGCGATCGCCCGTGCCCTGGTGAACGCGCCCCGCGTGCTGGTGTGCGATGAGATCACGAGTGCGCTGGACGTGTCCGTCCAGGCGTCTATCGTGTCGCTGCTGAACACGCTGCGGGAGGAGCGCGGGCTGGCGATCCTCTTCGTCACCCACAACATCACGCTGGCCAGGCACGTGTCCGGCCATATCAACGTGCTGAACAAGGGCGTGATCGTGGACCGTGGAACCGTGGAGGACGTGCTGGAGAACCCCTCCCACGAATACACGAAGTCACTGCTGTCGGACATCCCGCAGCTGTGAGCGGCAGCTCTGTGTGACACGACTCTGTGAAAGGAGATTCTGTGGAAGGAGATTCTGTGAACGACGATTCGACGCCGGCGCAGTCGCGCCTCGAGGACCTGCCTGCATATCTGCTGGAGCGGCTCACTCCGCAGATGCGGGACGTCCTGGAGCACCAGTTCGAGGACGAGGCCCGGAGGCGGGCGGAGGTGACCCTGCCGGAGGACCCGACCGAGGCCGCTCGGGCGGAGTATCGCGCGGAGCGCGCCTTCTGGAACGAGGGCGGGCCGACGATGGCATCGACACGGGAGCTGCAGATCCACGCTGCAGGGGTGGATGTGCCAGTGCGGATCCACCTGCCGGCGACCGTGGACGCCGCCGGCAGCGCGGACGAGTCCGGCCGCGTCCCTGCGATCCTGTTCTTCCACGGCGGCGGCTTCACGCTGGGAGACCTGGACACGCACGACCGCATCCACCGGATGCTCTCCCATCACAGTGGGGCGGCGGTCGTCGCAGTGGACTACTCGCTGTCGCCTGAAGTGAAGTTTCCCCAGGCACTGCGCGAATGCGCCGGGGTGACCGCTCATGTGGCAGAGCACGGCGAGGAGCTGGGGCTGGACGGCAGCCGACTGGCCTTCGCGGGTGATTCCGCGGGGTCGGGTCTGTCGATCGGGGCCGCACTGCTGCTGCGGGATGAAGCTCCCGACGTGTTCGCGCGGCTGCAGGCCCTGGTGCTGATCTACGGCGGCTTCGGGCTGAAGGACTCCGCTGCACGCCGGTTGTGGGGCGGCTGGTGGGACGGCATGAAGATGGACGACCTGTCCGGCTTCCAGGAGGCGCTGTACGCAGACCCGGCCGATGCTGACAGCCCGTACGTGCAGACGCTGCACTCGGATCTGAGCGGGTTGCCACCAGTGTTCATGCGGTCTGCGGAACTCGATCCGCTGGCGGACGATACAGCGGCGTTCGCGCAGATGCTGCGGCGAGCAGGGCATACCCCTGATGTGCGGGAGGTGCCGGGCGTGCTGCACTCCTACCTGCACTTCGGCAGGCTGTTGGATGAGGCGAACTTCACGTTGACGGAGGGCGCCCAGTTCATCGCTGCGAGGTTCACGGAGGGGTGAGAGCGGGGCCCGCCGGTTCTCAGCCGGTGATGCGTCGGATCTGCTGAGCCTTGTCCCGGTCGCGGACGACGATGTCGCGATCGCGCAGCTGATCACGCAGGGTGGCGGCCTCTCCTGCGCGTTTGTCGGTCAGTGCTCGCTGACGGGCGCGCAGCAGCGCGTGGTCTTCTGCGTCGAGCTCCGCACCGCGATCGACCCACGGCTGGAACGCGGCACCGCGGGGGTCCTCCTTGCCGCGCCACGTGATGCCGTGGGCTTCGAAGGCCGTGCGAAGGCGCGGTTCCAACCCGTTGTCCGATGTGGTGCGGGAGAGTTCCCGGGTGGCGTTATCGACGAGTACCAGCTCGTCGCCGTCGAGGAAGGCCTCCGCGATCTCGTCGGTCATGAAACGAGCCGATGACTTCTCCTTCGTGATGAGCACGCCGTCCGCATCGAGGGTCACTGTGCCGACTTCACCCTCCCAGATCGCGAACACGAACCAGCCTGCGAGCGCGCCGATCACGGTCAGCGCCGGGAGTGCCACGACGAGCGGGACCTCGTCGACGATGCGCAGGAAGACCGGAGCGGAGTCCACGCGGTCGAGCAGCCAGGCGGTGACGGGTTCGGCGATGAAAGCCAGGGCGAGACCGGCAGCCGCTCCCACTCCTATGAAGACGGGTGTGAGGCGGCGGTCGAGGGTGATCGTGGTGGATGGTGCGCTCATCGCGGGGCTCCTGGGGCGCTGAATGGATTCGGGATCAGACGAGTCCGATATGCGGTGCTGAGGTGGAGGACCTCCGGCTCGTGTGCGAGACTCCAGTGTATAACCGAGCGGTCAGTCTGTGAATTGTAGGAGGGCGTTGTGGCGAGGACTGTCGACCCGGTCAAGCACGCGGCCAATCGACGGCAGATCATGGATGCGGCGGCGCTGCTCTTCGCCGAGCACGGCTTCGAGCGCACGACGACCGTCATGATCTGCGACGCGGTCGGAATGAGCCCCGGCCGCCTGTATCACTACTTCGCCGGCAAGAAGCCGCTGTTCATCGCGGTACTCACCGCGGACAGGGGTGAGACGGGTGAGGTGCTCCGGGAGTTGCGACGACGAGAGAGCCCGCTCGAGGCGCTGCTGGCGTTCGTCGAACACCTCGCCGCGCCAGCGACTGCTCATCCGCTGGTGTCACAGCTCGTCCTCGAGGCGATGATGCAGGCGCAGCGTGACGAGGAGGTGCGGACGATCCTCGAGGAAGTCGACGATGAGGAGCAGGCCGGGATCGAGGAGCTGCTCACTCGGGCGCTTGAGGCAGGTGAGGCGGATGCAGGTCTCGACCCGCGTGCGGGTGCGCAGTGGCTTTCCACACTGGTCGGTGCGATGTATCTGGGTGGTTTGGATGGCGGTGCAATGCCGGACCCGCTCGTGCAGCTGCGCAGGACGGTGCTCGGTTACCTTGCGGCTCAACCTCCCCATCAGGCGTGAATACTCACCGGTGGGGATGCTCGTCGTGCATCGACGGTGGTGAGCACCAGCAGCGCGATGCAGAGCCCAGTGAGCACTATCGCCGCGGCGCCCACAGCGGTGCGGAGCGTCCCCGCGGTGGCGAATGCGCCGATGCCGATGACGGTGGCGGCTTGGAGCGCGTAGGCAACGAGGTACAGCAGTGAGAGCGCTGCACCGCGACTGTGCACCGGGGCAGTGTGGTTGATCACCCCCAGGCCGCCGGTGAACGCGAACGAGTAGGCGACGCCTCCCATCACGCACCAGCACAGGAACAGCGTGATCGATCCGAATGCGGCGGCCGAAGCCATGAGAGCAAGGCTGGCGACGGTCAGGAACGTTCCGGTCCAGACCGCGACGTGCGGGGTCACGCGTGAAAGAAGTAGCGCTGTGACGCCGATGGCTGCGGACGAGCATCCGAGAAGCAGCCCGACCACAGCGGTGTCGGACGTCTGGGTGAACTGCTCGATCATCTGTGCACCGAGTGAGAGGAAGATGGCTCCGACGCAGTATGCGAGCGATACGGACAGCGTGGCGATCGAGAAGCTCAGGCGCAGCCCCGGAGCGAGGCGCAGAGCCTGGGGCCGCCACGGCCGCGTGTAGGCGGGGCGGTCGTCACGAGTCAGCACGAGTGCGATCACTGCCCCGACGGTCAGCGCCAGGAGGACGATGTAGCTCCAGAACAGCGGCATGGGAAGGAACTGCGCGAATACTCCGCTGAGGACGAGTGCGAAGGTGAGTCCTACGGCAGTCGCGATCGTTGCCAGCGAGCTGGCGAACCGGGGGTTCCCGGTGGTGTTGTTCTCGACGAGAGAGGCCGTGGCGGCGCTCATCGCGAGGCCGGAGCCGGCGCCCTGGAGCGCACGCCCCAGGAAGAGGAAGCTGACATGCGGGGCGAAGGCGAAGACGATCGCGGAGGCCGCCAGCAGCGTCACGCCCCAGGTCATCACGAGACGGCGTCCGAACTGATCTGACAGGCTGCCGAAGACTGGCAGGACGACGAGCAGCGCGAGCTGGTACGTCGCGAACACGGTGGTGACGACCACCGGACTGAGCTCCCACTGCTGCGCGTAGATCGGATAGAGCACGCTGGGCGCACCACTGGACCAGAGGACCAGGGCCAGAACAATGGCTGCGGTCCAGAAGGCTCCGGTCCTGCCAAGCTTCATGCGCGACGGTCCGGCACCGGAGCCGCCGCGGCTATGGCCTTCGGCCCTTCGCACGTCACCAGCCCCTGACGGTGACCACGATGTCGTTCATATCCCTCACAGTAGGCGCAGGTGCGCGAAAGGTCGCGCTGCCGCTGCGAGCGCGAGACAGAGTCGAGAAATGGCGGAATTCCAGCAGGGGCTGACCGCCGCGACCCACTGCCTGCGGACGCCTGGCGCGAGACCCCATACGGTTATCTGCGCGTCCGTTCACGTGGGAGAACGCGACCGACCGTTTCCGGCCTCGGCAGAAGCCCGCCAGCGAGTCCTGGAGCGGACGTCTCAGAAACCGACCTCAGACCTCGCGTCGTTCGATGAGTGTGCCGGTCTTCGCCCACCCGGTCTTTGCTGCGCGAGTGTTCCGCAGACGGTAGCGGAGAGTGTCGTCGGAACCGGCTCGCGGCAGGGTCTATTTGAGCGTGCCGAACATCGGGGAGACATTCATTGTGACGAGGTAAGCAGTGATCTCCTGCGGCGACGGCTGAGCGCTTCGCCAAGGTCACAGCGATGAAGTTTTCGCTCTCGTGCCCGCAGATCGTCAGGAGGTCGAGGATCGACGGAGAGCCGACCTGACCCACCTTCTGGAGGTTCAGTTCTTCTTGAATCCCCGTTTCGGAGACTGCTGAGACGATTGGGCTGACGGGCGTGCCGCCCCGCCAGCGAGCGTCGCGAAAGGATGTGTCGCCCAGGAGGACGCCGTCGCCGTCCGGGCGATCCGTTCAGCAGAGTCGGGTGATGCCGTATACGCGGACAGCTGCCGGGGGTGGCAGCTCGCAGGTGATACTACGAATCAGGTACGGACTGTCGGTGTGCTGCTTGCGGCCATGCCGTTCACGCGGGGCTGGCGGCGGGGTCGGCGGGACGGCGGATACTGGCGTTTCCATGGGCCGTCGCATACAGTTCGACGGCGCCGATAGAGACCGGGGCGACGTCGGGCCCGACCGCGACTCGCTTTCGTGCCCGTGTTCCGTCGATTCGGGCGTCCACGAATAGATCCAGGAATCCCGAGGGGCCCAGGATCAGCTGGTCGACCGGCACAGCGCCCGTGAAGAGCAGGCCGCGGTCGCTCTCAGACGGGCGCATCGCGACACGCAAGTACCCGTCCTTTCCCCTGCCGATCCACGTGAGCTTCGCCCAGGAGGCTGTCTCCGCCTCCCCGGTCTCCAGACGAATGGACAACTCGAGGTTCTCGTCAGTGACCTCTGCTGCGACAAGCTGGGCGGAAACGCTCGCGCTCACTCCTCTGCTGGGAGTCGTGGGAGCACCCGTGAGCTCGTGGAAGACTTGTCCCCATCGTGCTGTGACGGCCTCCGCCGAAAACCTCTTGGATGTTTCGACCGCGGCCGCCCGCATGGCGACCACGTCTTCTTCATCCATTATGAGAAAGCGGCTGAGTGCTTCTGCAAGCGCGCGTGGATCACCCGCGGTGACCAAGAAGCCGTCGACTCCGTCTGTGATGATGTCTGAGGGGCCGTAGTCGATGTCATATGCAATCGGGATGCACCCGCTCGCCATGCTCTCCACAAGCATCAGTGACTGCCCCTCGGAACGGCTGGTGAGAAGACTGAACGAGGATTTCGCGAACTGGTCGCGAGCTCTTGAATCGTGGCCGTGCAGCCGCACGGAATCATTGAGCCCGAGCTGTGCGATGCGGTTCTCAATTCGGCCTCGATCGTCCCCTTCCCCGTATATGTCGAGTGTCGGAGGCGTGGGGTGCGTGATCGCAGCGAGGGCTTGGACGGCGTGGTCCAAACGTTTGATTCCGGAGAGCCGCGCAATAGTGACTCCGCGCTCGCGGCTCCTCGGCTTGATCGATCTGATGGCTTCGCCATGGAACGGATTGGGAATCGCTACGAGATTGTCTGACCCGATGTTGTCTCGGATGAGGTCGTCGCGCTGCCGCTCGGTCAGTATCGCCAGGCGGTCGAACCTGTCAGCGTTCGAGAGAACCGGGAAGTTTCTCTCGACCAGGTGCCCGGTTGTGTGCCTCGTGTCATTGCGGTGATGCGAATGGAGCGCTTGCACGAATGATGCGTGCGGACTTGAGAACGAATGCATCAGACCGCCGACGAATGCAGAATCGCTGACGATGATCGATTCCTTCTTTCCGACGATCATCTTGAGCCATTTCTGGTAGAACGCTGTGGCAGTCGGCCACTGTCCGACCGGGACGCCGCTGCGAGCGTACAGAGTCAACCGTCTGCCTCCGCGCGAGCCGGGGGTCTTGACGTCCTGTCGGTCGGTCAGGAGGAGGCTCCCGTCCGCGCGGAACCGGGCAATCTGTATCACCTCCCCAGCGTCGTTCGTGAGTTCGTAGTCCTCGCTTCCGCGTGTGGGTGTGCGTGAATGGTCCGAGTGGTCGGCTATGCGAGTGCTCTGCCCCAGCCTCACAAGAGTCTTGTTACCGGCTCGCCTGAGTTCGGACCAGAGATTCCGCACGCGGACTCTGCGACTGATGCTCCCTTCGCGGTATAGCTCGCGCTGTCTGGTGCGTGGTGAGAAGTCAGGGGCGAGGGTCAGAATGTCCATCCGCCGTCGACTCGTGTCCGCGAAGATCGAAGCGCGCCGCAGAGCCACCGTGGTCATTCCACCGAAAGATTCCGGAATGGTCCAGAGCAGATGGTGAATCGGAACGTCGGGAAGGGTGCGTGCTCGACTTCTCAAGGCGCCTCGTTGTCGTGAGTGATGCGGCGGGTGGAGAGCGGAAGGGGCGTAGGGCAGAGCGGTCAGCTGGGGCGGGTTTCTGGTGAGACGGTCTTTGCAGGATCGCGCTCTGCCAGGTGGCCGATGGCCTCGTCGATGCGCTTCAGCACATCAGAGTCGAGCTTCACGCCAGCGGCCTGGACGTTCGACTCGATCTGCTCAGGCCTCGACGCACCCACGAGTGCGGATGCCACATTGTCATTCGACAGGACCCAGGCGATGGCCAGCTGCGCCATGGTCAGTCCCATGTCGTTGGCGATGGGCTCCAGCTGTGCGACGGCGTCAAGGTAGTCCTCGGAGAGGTACCGCTGGACCGCGCGGGCGCCGCCTGCCTCGTCCGTCGCGCGGGAACCTGCCGGAAGCGGCTGGCCCTTCTTGTACTTGCCGGTGAGCACGCCCTGCGCGATAGGAGACCAGACGATCTGGGAGACCCCCAGTTCCTGAGAAGTCGGGATGACCTCGGCCTCGATGACGCGCCACAGCATGTTGTACTGCGGCTGGTTCGAGATGAGCTGGAAGCCCATCTCCTTCGACAGCGCATGGGCCGCGCGAATCTGGTCTGCCCGCCATTCAGAGACGCCGATGTAGAGGGCCTTGCCTTGACGGACGATGTCGGCGAATGCCTGCATCGTCTCCTCGAGCGGTGTCTCGTAGTCGAAGCGATGTGCCTGGTAGAGATCGACGTAGTCGGTGCCGAGCCTGCGCAGAGAGCCGTTGATCGACTCCATGATGTGCTTGCGTGACAGACCGCTGTCGTTCGGTCCCTTGGGGCCCGTCGGGTTGTAGACCTTCGTGAAGATCTCCAGCGACTCGCGACGCTGGCCCTGCAGCGCATCGCCCAGGACCTGCTCCGCCTTCGTGTTTGCGTAGACATCAGCGGTGTCGAAGGTCGTGACGCCGACCTCCAGCGCGGCGTGCACGCACTGCGTGGCGATGTCGTTCTCGACCTGTGAGCCGTGGGTGAGCCAGTTGCCGTAGGTGATCTCGGAGATCTTGAAGCCGGAATTGCCGAGGTAGCGATATTCCATGGGAGCCGCCTTTCTGATGCTGGTGCCGCGCTGGTGTGGGGTGAGCGTTTTCAGCCTAGCCCGGGAGGCCGACCTGCTACCGAACTAATGTCAGATCTCGTCCTCGACTCCCTGCATGAAACTCCACGCATCGGCGACCGTCTGCTCGAGGGTCAGCTCAGGTCGCCACCCGAGGATTTCTTGAGCACGGTGATTGGACGCGACGAGCGACGTGGGATCACCTGGTCGTCTAGGCTCCTCAGTCGCAGGAATAGGATGGCCGGTCACTCCGCGGCACGCGTCGAGGACCTGTCGAACGGTGTATCCGTTGCCGGTGCCCAGATTGATCACGCGATGGATCCCCGCCTGTGATGCGTCGAGTGCGAGGAGGTGGGCCCGCCCAAGATCCGTCACGTGGAGGTAGTCCCGAAGCGCGGTACCGTCCGGGGTCGCATAGTCGGAGCCGAAGATCTTGCACGAATCCGTGAGTCCGGCAGCGACACTCAGTAGGTTCGGGATGAGGTGGGTTTCCGGCGAGTGCTTCTCTCCGAATCGTCCGCGTGCTCCTCCCACGTTGAAATAGCGGAGCGATGTCGCTGCCAGACCGTGTGCACGGCTGTACGAGCTCAGCATGTGATCGACGGCAAGCTTGGATGCGCCGTAGGCATTCACCGGGTTTGCAGGAGTCTGTTCGGTGATGGGTGAGTCCTGAGGTTCGCCGTATGTGGCGGCCGTGGAAGAGAAGATGATCCTGGGGATTCCCGCCGCGCGCATGGCCTCGAGGAGGAGGAACGTGCCTGCGACGTTGTTCTCCCAGTACAACTCAGGTGCGGCGACTGATTCACTCACGAGTGACTTCGCGGCGAAGTGAAGTACGCCTTCGTACTTTCGGCCGATCAGGTGCGCGTGGCTGTCGTGAATACGCGCATGTACGAAGTGCGCCCCCTCGGGGACCGACCCCCGATGCCCAGTGGAGAGATCGTCGAGGACGGTGACCTCATGGCCTGCGTCGAGCAGCTGGGACGTGACCACCGAGCCGATGTATCCGGCACCACCGGTGACGAGAAGCTTCATGGCGGCTCCTTGGAGTTGATGCGCGAGGCGCGAGGGAACGTCGGTGCTCTCATCAGACTAGCGACCCCAGAGGTGCGGATGCATACATTCTGCGGATTCGGCATCGGCGGGAGATGACCTGTTAGTGGTCGGCGGATGTGGCACGCTACTAGGCATGTCTGGTCTGCGTCGTATCATCGCTCCCCGGGTCGCCGCCGCCGCTGGACGGTTCGGCCCTGTCGTGCGGAGGCTCGCGGACCTCTGCTCGAACCGGCTTGCAGGCCCCAGGGTCGCGCGAGTACTCGCTCCCCGCTCGGCAGACCGGTTCACCGTAGTAGTGCATTTCGCCGGCGATTCGGCGTCAACGTACCAGCTCGAGCAGTGGCTGTGGCCCCTGGAACAGCTGGCGAAGCGAACGTCGGTGGGAATCCTGTGCCGTGGTGCGCGGACCGCGGAGCGCGTCACGGAGCTCACGACGACTCCCGTGAGGTACGGGCGAAGTATCGACCATCTTGATGCCGCACTGGGCGCTGACTCCACTCTGTGCGTGCTCTATGTGAATCAATCGCCGATGAACTTCCACGCTCTTCGTCATCCGCGCCCCGCGCATGTCCATCTCTCGCACGGCGAAAGCGAGAAGGCGTCCATGGTCACCAACCAGCTCAAGGCCTACGACGAGGTGCTGACGGCAGGTCATGCGGCCCGCGACCGCCTGACGTCGCAGCTCATAGGCTTCGGCCCTGAACGCACTCGCGACGTGGGGCGACCGCAGTTGGACCAGCCGCGCAGCACGCCGCAGCAGTGGAAGGATTTTCTGCGTTCTTCAGAGAGACGGCACATCTCGGGCGGCCCGGTCCTGCTGTGGGCGCCCACGTGGGAGGGTGATTCAGCCTCCATGGCCTACGGGACCCTCCCGACATCTGGCATGCGCATCGTGGAAGCCGCACACGCTGCGGGCGTGCGAATCATCTATCGTCCTCACCCTCGTACCGGGTACGTCGATCGCCGGTTCCGTGAGGCGGACCGCGAATTGCGCGAGCACGTGAGAGCCGTCGGGGGTTTCGTCGACGAGACTGATTCCGTCAGCTGGCAATTCGATGCGGCAGACGCTTGTCTCGCAGAGATGTCTTCTGTCGCGTTCGACTGGCTCTCGACCACGAAGCCGCTGGCTCTCATCCTTCCCACAGACAGCCGAGCGGAAATGTTGAGCGGTGGGCTGTTCGACCGTGTGCCGTCGTATGAGGCCGAGGCCGCCGGTGGGGCCGTCGAATCGCTCGCAAACCTTGTTTCTGCTGGTCAAGGTGGTATCTCCGGAGAAGTCGAAGCCGCTGCCCAGTACTACCTCGGTGAGGTGGGCCAGGGGGCGCAGGTGCGGCGGTTCGTGACCGCAGTGACGGATATAGTCCGAGAGCGGAAGGAGTTGCTGCGCTGAAGGGGCCGGGTGGTGAACGTTCTGCGAACGATCGTTGAACTCGGCGGTTTAGGATACTGTCCATGCCCTAACGGCATCCATTGCCCACCGAGTGTCGTGAGGAGTTTCGTACCGTGCGGCTTTCCCCTTCAGCCGTGCGCTCCATCGTAGCCAGCAAGCTGACCCCGGAGCGCAAGCTCTGGCTCTCCCGATTGCGCCACGGAGAGCTCTCGTGGCAACGCCGCACACCGGCTCCCGCGGTGCGGAAGGAGATCGATGAGTTCCCCGGGTACGACGCACGCCGAATGCAGGATCTGTCCCTCCGCGCCGTGCGCGATGCACTGACGAACGCTTCCGTGCAGTACGTCGAGTTGCCCCGACTCAGTCATTTCGGCCCCACTCTTGTGGTGTGCGATAGCCAGTCTGCGGCGGCTCTTGCGGCGGTCGCCGGATTGCTCTCGAGCCGACAGCGCTGGACGATCCGATGCGCAGATGCCCGGGGGCACGTCGTGAGCGCTCGCCGCGCAAGGGGAAGGCCGCAGGCGCTGGCCGCAGTCGAGTGCCGTCGGCGGTGGATCGCAGCGAACGGCCGGGACCTCACTACTCCGGCGGAGGCCGTCACGATCGAGTTCTGGGAGGAGCTCGGCGCGGGGGTGCCTCGAGCCGACGGTTCGGTGCATCTGCCAGGCACGCTGCGGCGCCGTCAGAATGACGGCAGCCTCTTGCTCGAGTACATCGAACCGAAGGTGTGGAGCGCCTGCGTGTCCGATGACTCCGTGCTCGGTCTGCCCGCTCCGCATCTCGATGCACTGAACGAACCTGTGGACATCGTCTACACGTGGGTGGACGGTGACGACCCTCGGTGGCGTCAGCGCATGGTCGCGGCGCGGGACGAACGGGCCGACGACGGTGCAGAGGTGAGCTCGACCGCGGAATCACGCTTCACGTCGCGCGATGAGCTCCGCTATTCGCTGCGGTCGCTGGAGTACTACGCCTCCTGGGCCAGGCATGTCTACATCGTCACTGATGGGCAGGCCCCGTCATGGCTCGATACGTCGAACCCACGGGTCACAGTCGTGGACCACCGCGAAATCTTCTCGGATCCCCGTGTGCTTCCCGTCTTCAACTCCCACGCGATCGAATCGCAGCTGCACCATATCCCCGGTCTGAGCGATCGATATCTGTACCTCAATGATGACGTGCTCTTCCTCCGTCCGACGGATCCGGAGCTCTTCTTCACTGGGAGCGGGCTCGCCAAGCACTTCCCATCCACTGTGCCCTTGGACATCGGTGGACAGAGTGTTCGGGACCTCCCTGTCATGTCCGCCGCCAAACGCGGCAGAGAACACCTCATCCAGCGGTATCAGCGAACGGTGACCCAGCGGTTCAAGCACACGCCTCACGCGCAGCTTCGGCGGGTACTGGAGACGATGGAAGCCGAGTGCCCAGAGCTCTTCGCGGAGGTGGCATCGTCACCGTTCCGTTCGCCGCACGACGTCTCCATCCCGTCCTCCCTGCATCACTTCGATGCAGCGATGCAGGGGCTGTCCGTCGAGGGCCGGATCGGGTATCAGTTCATCGATCTGGCCAGTCATGATCTCGCACTTCGTCTCAGCCGCGCCGCACGGCGCACTGACCTGGACGTCGTCTGTCTCAACGAGACCACGATCCCACCACAGTCGGAGGAGACGATCGATGCTCTGGTGGGCGAGTTCCTCGAGGACCGGTTCCCGGTGCCTTCCAGCTTCGAACTTGTTCCAACAGGTCGTCTCGGATGAACCACAACGCACGTCACATCAGACATTCAAGGAGAGAATCATGCGCCGAGTGATCACATACGGCACGTTCGATCTGCTGCACTACGGACACATCCGCCTATTGCAGCGGTGCAAGGCACAGGGCGACTACCTTGTCGTCGCGCTATCGACGGACGAGTTCAACGACGGCAAGGGGAAGAAGTCGTACTTCTCCTACGATGACCGCCGGAACATGCTCGAAGCGATTCGTTATGTCGACCTTGTGATCCCAGAGGAGTCGTGGGAGCAGAAGCTCACGGACGTCGACAAGTACCACATCGACACGTTCGTCATGGGCGACGACTGGACGGGAGAGTTCGACTTCCTCAAGGACAAGGTCGACGTCGTCTATCTGCCGCGCACCCCGGAGATCTCCACCACGCAGATCAAGAGCGACCTCGGCACCAGCTGATTGATGGCGCCCGGCTGAAGGCGCACAGCGCTTTGGGTCGCATCCCTGGTGACGCGGTTCTGATCTGTGTCATCTTCTGCTATTCACCCGCTAAGGAACTTCTTCGCCATGAACCTGCTCAACACACTCGGACATAACCTTCACGGAGTGCTCTCGCCGCGTGGCGAAGGTGCCCGTCGCAGTGAGAACGTGCCGTTGCGAGCGAGGCTGGAATATCGGCAGGAGGGCGCCCATGTATTCATCCGGCTGGAGGTCGCTGCTGACGCGGTGGCGCGGCGGCTGTGGGCGCGTTCCAGTCGCGGCGACCTGCACGAGCTGGCGGTGTTCGCGCCGGCTGGTGGCGGCGTCGTGCCGGGAACGCGTGCCTTCGAGGCGCTGTTGTCCCTCTCCGACACAGAGACCGCCGGGTGGTTGCGCGCCGCGGCAGATCACGCGCGGACTGATGACGATGCGGCACTCGACTCGCCGGAGAACGGCGAGCGGTTCAACTTGTTCGTCGAGGTGACTGCTCCTGCATGGCGCCTGGGGGAGAAGCGGCAGGCCATCGACGACGTTCCGGAAGCCGAAGAGATAGCTCAGGCTCCGCAGCGCGGAGCGCGCGGCCTCATCGCGCTCGGACGATTCGACCGCACGATCGTCACAGGTGCGGTGCCCGTGCCCCTGTCCTCCGAGCGCAGTGCGCTGATCTACCCCACCCGTTTCGGGAACCTCGTCATCGCAGCCGGGTACCTGCCGAACGCCTACGGTCGTGTGCACATCGATGAGGCTCGCATCTCGGAGGGTGACTTCGTCTTCCGTGGACGTATGTACACACGCCACGGAGAGCTCGAAGACGCCGTACTGCTGCTCGAAGGACGCGATACCGGGGCAGTGCTGTCCATTCCTCTCCTGTTCGAGGCGACTCCCGGGTTCGCTGAGTCACATCGGGGCCATCATCGGTACGACCTGCAAGGGACGTTCCCGCTCGCAGACCTCCTGCACGAAGACTTCCTCGGCGATGACCTTGCGAGTACAGTCACCGCTCGCGATGACCTCTTCGACGTGCGTGTAGTCAGCCGCTCCATGCAGTCCGATGACGAGCACCGCGCTCGTGTGGGACGTTCACGGTACCTCGTACGGCGGCAGGCCAACGAGGCCACTGCGGAGCGGGACGGCCTCGCGGTGCTCGTGAGCCCGTACTACACCTTCAAAGCCAAGAAGCTTTCGATTCGGGTCGAGTACTACGCGCCAGAGGTCCTGCGCGCGATGCTGGCGGGGCCGAGACCGGTCGGCACTGTGACCGAGACGAGCTCAGACGGCGGCGGATCCGTCCCCGCTCCGGTCTGGCTGATCGGCGAGCAGAGCTTCAAGGCCCAAGACAATGGGCTCGCATTCTTCCGCTACATGCGCACGCACCATCGGGAGATCGACGCGTACTACGTGATCGATCGGGCTGCACCTGACCGCGAGAACCTGTCCGGGTTGGACCATGTGGTGGACTACCGCTCCATGGAGCATCTCGAGCTGATGTTCCGTGCCGAGCGGGTGCTCGGCACCCACCATCCCGAGTACCTCTTCCCCAGTCGTTCGCGCACGTTCAACCGCATGGTCGACCCTGTGAAGGTCTTCCTGCAGCACGGTGTGATCGCCATCCGACGTGTGGATCCGCTCTACGGGCGATCCGTGGAAGGGTTCGACACGGACCTGTTCCTGGTGAGCTCTGAGCGTGAGAAGCAGATCATCGTCGACGACCTCGGATACCGGCCGGAAGAGGTCGCAGTCACGGGCCTCGCCCGTTTCGACACGCTGTTCGACGGACGGGAAGCAGCACGGCCGGGGCAGGTACTCATCATGCCCACGTGGCGCGAATGGCTGCAGAACGAGGCCGCATTCCTGGACTCCGAGTACTTCCACCGGTGGACGGATCTGCTCCATTCCGATCGCTTCCAACAGGTCCTCACGGACCATGGAGCGGAAGCCGTTTTCCACCTGCACCCCAACATGCGGATGTTCGCCGAGCACTTCTCGGCGCCCCATGTCCGGACCGTAGAGCAGGGCGAGGAGTCTGTGCAGCGGATGCTCAAGCAGAGCGCGGTGCTGGTCACGGACTATTCCAGCGTGGGTGCGGACTTCAGCTTCCTCGGCAAGTCCGTCGTGTACTACCAGTTCGACGCAGGACGGTTCCTTCGAGACGGCGCCCACATCGATCTCGACTCGGAGCTTCCCGGCCCCCGTGTCGCTGCCCTCGACCCACTCGTCTCGCGGATCGACGAAGCGCTTCAGCGCGGCGGGACGATCTCTGCCGATTATGCTTCGCAGGCCGACCAGCTCATCGCCCACCGGGACTCTCAGAACTCTGAGCGGATCTTCGACATCGCCGAGCGGGCTCACCATCGCAAGAACTCGATGAAGGAGAAGTACGGGGAGCTCCTGCAGTCGGCGTCCCGGGTCGCTCGCCGTCGTAGGCAGTACCTGCCGGTGATGCGTCGCCTGTACAGCGTCTTCAAGCGGTTGCCCGCATCGGAAGATCTGATCGTGTTCGAGGCGGGGCTGGGCCGCCAGATGAACGACAGTCCCAAGGCGATCTACGACGAGCTGCTGCGACGTGGTGATACCCGGACGAAGGTATGGGTGTACAACAGGAAGCCGCATGTGGCTGACTCCCGCACTCGGGTGGTGAAGAAGCTCTCCCCTGAGTACTTCTGGTACCTCGCCCGCGCTAAGTACTGGGTGAGCAACCAGAATCTTCCTCACTACATCACGCGCAGACCGGATGGGGTGTACCTGCAGACGTGGCATGGCACACCGCTGAAACGCATGTTTCACGATCTGGAGACCGTCCACGGACGCGACGAAGGGTACAAGGCGCGTGTCACGAACGCGATCGCTCAGTGGTCACACGTGCTCTCGCCCAGTCCGTTCGCCACAGAGGCATTCGCCTCCGCCTTCCGTCACGACGCGGAGGTGCTGGAGCTCGGCTACCCGCGCAATGACTCACTTCACTCGGACGATGCAGAAGGTGTGCGTGCGCGTGTCCGCAACCGTCTCGGAATCCCGGAGGGGAAGAGGGCGGTCCTGTACGCACCCACCTTCCGGGACAATCTGTCGGCGGGCAGAGGGCGATTCTGGTTCCAGCCACCGTTCAGCATCGAAGAGATGGCGGAAGCGCTCGGTGAGGACACGGTCCTCCTGGTGCGCCTCCACGTCGTTATCAAGAATCGGCTGGCTGTAGCTGAGGGGTTCGAAGACCGCATCATCGACGTGACGGACCATTCGGACCTCAATGAGCTGTTCGTCGCAAGCGACGCGCTGATCACTGACTACTCGTCACTGTTCTTCGACTATGCGCCACTCGGCCGTCCCATCGCCTTCTTCCCGTATGACCTCGAGGAATACCGAGACCAGCTACGCGGCTTCTACCTCGACTATCCGGACGACCTGCCGGGACCGGTGGCGACGGAGCTCGGTGAGCTCGCCAGCGCTCTCCGACGTGAGGAAGCCGTCGATCTCGCAGCGCGGGAGGCTTTCCTCGAATGGTTCGCGCCGCACGAGGACGGGCATGCCGCTGAACGTGTCGTCGACTCGCTCTTCACTAGACGGCTCTGCCGATAATCGAACGACCAAGATGAACATTGAGCGAAAGTCCATGGAACAGAGCTAGAATCCACGACGATGACCTCCACCGAACCCTTATCCGCGCACCGAGAGGCGGGAGACCTGATGGGCGACGAATCGCGTCCCGGCTCGCCGACTCTCGACCAGCTTCGTGCGATCGCGCAGCCACCCGAGGTTCGGGCACGCAAGAACGCCGAGCACTGGACCGCTGAGCTCTACCTCCGACACATCTCGATCTATCTCACAGCGGCACTGGTGCGCACCCCCATCACTGCGAACGGCGTCACCGCACTGATGATCCTCTCCGGGTGGGCCATCGCGGGTGCATTGCTGATACCCGGAATCTGGGGAGCGCTGCTCGCGTTGTTCTTCTCGCAGCTGCAGCTCTACTTCGACTGCTGCGATGGCGAGGTGGCCAGGTGGCGCGGCACCAGCTCAGCGAAGGGAGTGTTCCTCGACAAGGTAGGGCACTACACCACGGAAGGCGCGGTCGCGGTCGCGCTCGGGTTCCGTGCAGTCGGTGATCTTTCGCTGGTGCGGACGGACCCGGGGCAGGCGTATCCCTTCATCGTGGCCGGCCTCGCCCTGGGGTGGTTCGTACTCCTGAACAAGGCACTCAACGACATGGTTCATGTGTCGCGCGCTTTCAACGGACTCGGCAGGCTGCCCGACACCGCAGCTGCGACCGACATCCCCCGAGGACTCGTCGCGACACTCAAGCGGATCGTGCGCTTCGTTCCGTTCCATCGCATCTACCATTCCGTCGAGATGTCCCTGCTGGCCGTCGTTGCAGGCATCGTCGGTCTCGTTCCCGCTATCGGACTCACCGCGGATCGCGTGCTCGTCGTGGCACTTGCAGTTCTGTGCGCAGTGTCCGTCGTGGGGCATTTCATCGCGATCGTGGCATCCAGGAGGCTCTCATGACAGACCCTCGTCGTAATCGACGGCTTCTGACGGCCGATCCAGCGCGAGCGCATCAGGGTCCGCAGAACGACGGCCCGTTCGATCTGCCGGACTATCCCGAGGCGTGGGACCGGAGCGCGCACCTGCGCCGCGATGCCCACGTCCTGGATGTCGGCCAGGCTCCGGACGGTGCGCAGACCTTCGAGCTCGCTCCGCCTACTACGCCCGGCGCGCCTGCCACGTCGCGGTCCCGTCAGCAGACTGCCCCGGGGTCTGCGGATGAGGGCCCTTCATCTGGGCCAGCGCCTCTCTCCGGCGCACCTCTGTTCAGCCCGGCCACACGCCGTCGCTACGGGTATGGAGTCGTGGTGCTGACGCAGGGGAAGCGTCCTGACGACCTCCGACGCGGACTGGATTCGTTGTTGGCTCAGCGCGGAGTCGACCTCGACATCCTGTGCGTGGGCAATGGGTGGGAACCCACCGGGCTCCCGGACGGAGTGCGTTCGCTGGCGCTGCCGGAGAATGTCGGGATTCCCGCCGGTCGTAACGAAGGCGTCCCACACGTGACAGGAGAGTTCCTCTTCTTCCTCGATGACGATGCCTGGCTTCCTGATGACACGACGCTCATGCGGATGGCGCAGCTGATGCGCACACAGCCAAAGATCGGCCTCGTCCAGCCACGAGTCGTCGACCCATCGCGGGAGGACGCCCCGACGCGATGGATCCCGCGCCTCAGGAAGGGTTCGGCAGAGTACTCGTCGAACGTGTTCTCCGTGTGGGAGGGTGCTGTCGGACTTCAACGACGTGCCTTCGACGAGAGCGGCGGATGGCCGGCACCGTTCTGGTACGCACACGAAGGCATCGAGCTCGCATGGCGCGTCTGGGATGCGGGCTACCAGGTCTGGTACATGGGCGACCTGTCCGTCGCGCATCCGGTGATCGACCCCAAACGCCACGATGAGTACTACTACATGAATGCACGGAACAGGGTCTGGCTGGCCCGACGCAATCTGCCCTTCCCGATCAGCTGGGCGTACGTGGGTTCGTGGACCGCCGTGCAGTGTCTGCGCTGGGCGAATCGGCCGGACCAGCTGCGAACATGGTTCAGCGGGTGGCGCGATGGGTGGAGAGACGCTCCGTGGGCTGACGACGAAGAGCATCGCAAACTGTCTGGACGCGGTCTGCTCGCCATGGCCGTGCACGGACGCCCGCCGGTCGTCTGACCCACCTCTCCGAATACAACGCATTGCAGGCTGTCCCCGGTACAAGGGTTCACGCCGCGAGGAGGAAAGCTTCCGAGATGTTAATCAAGAAGGCCCTCATGGCGGGGCTCCCTGCGCCGCTCGCAGATCGACTGCGACGTGCACGAGGCAAGGCTGCGGCTCGCAGGCGTCCAGCGCCCACTCCACGAAAGGCCGTCCCACAGACGTCCAGTCCGTCTGACCCGAAGAAGGCGGCACGGGCCAAGAAGCTGGCAGACATCGCTCGCTCTGCTGCTGCACCGGTGAAGCCGGGCACCGTCCTCTATGAATCGTTCGGTGGGAACGGTGCGCTCTGCAGCCCACGGTCGATATTCGAGTAAAGGGGTATCCATCTTGGTGCCGATAGGTGGATCGGTGCGGGCTGGTGGTCAGGGAGTTCGGCGCCAGGGCCTGGGAGAGGTTGCCTGGTCGAGGCTACTGGGCCTCGAGCGAGGTCCTCTTCGCCC
>NZ_FXZF01000085.1:0-1678 GCF_900169375.1 Brevibacterium sp. Mu109 | reverse complement strand
TGTACCCGCTGTTTGGCGACGACGAGCTTGTCCGCGCCCTCGTTGATGAGGCGTTCGAGATCAGCGGTGCTCGGCAGCCATTCGGGGCCGATCACCGTCGTCGTGATGACTGCGACGATGTGCAGCGGCGAGCCGCGGCGCACCGCGAGCCGTGCCGCCTTCCACAGCGCCGGGGACTCGGCGCCGAGGGAGTCGACTCCGACGACGACCTTGCCGTCGAAGCGCAGGCCTTCGATGGCCTCGGCTTCGGGATCGGTCTGCTCGACCTCGAAGCCGTCCTGCCGGATCGGCCGCGAGGACGTGGGGTGGGCGGGTTTCTCCGTCTCCGCCTGCCACGACGCGGGGACGACGACCGTCGGGCAGGCCGAGTGGGCGGGCAGGGCGCTCGAGACGGTGCCGAGGAGGCGTCCGGCGAAGCCGCCGCGACCGCGGGAGCCGACGACGGCGAGGCACGACGTCTTCGACTCCTCGATGAGGACGCCGGCGGCATCGCCGACCTCGATGACGGCCTCGACAGGCACACCGGCGGCTTTGACCTCGGCGGCGGCCTCCTTGAGGATCGTCGTCACCGAGGCACGGATCGCCGAGTCGTCGATGGGGACATAGGAGACGTCGATCGCGGCAGCGGCGACGCTGGGAATGGTGTACGCCCCGACGAGTCGGATCGGCATGCCCAGCGAACGCGCTTCCTGGATGGCCCAGTGGAGCGCATTCCTGCTCGGGGGTGACCCGTCGATGCCGACGACCACCGCTTCGGGCTCACCGGCAGGCGACGACGCGGCATCGTGACTGCGGTCCTGCTCTGACATCGCACGCTCCTCATGTCGCAGCGAATTTCTCTGAGTCCACCCTAGATCACAAAGCCGTGCGAACGACGCCCGATGTCACATCGTTATCCGATTCCGGCCACACTGCGGACAGCATCCTCACCGGTGAGACGCCTACAGGCCCGAGCGCCGCAACCACCATACGGGGTCGCTGCAGGCCTCAGGCGGCGTGGTTCATCTCGAGGAAGGGCCGCCACTGCTCGACGGGCTTGTCGATCCCGCGCATCCAGAACTGTCCCAGCCGAGGCTCCTGAGGTCGGAACCCGAGCTTCCAGCCGATCTCGGACAGGGTGCGGTCGCCCTTGCGGTTGTTGCAGTCACGGCAGCACGCCACGAGGTTCTCCCACGTGTTGCCGCCGCCGCGGGAGCGGGGGACGACGTGGTCGACGGTGCTCGCGGGCCGGGTGCAGTACGCGCAGCGGTGGTTGTCACGGCGCAGGACGCCGCGCCGGGACAGGGACACCCTGCGGTCACGCGGGGGTCTGACGTTGAGCACGAGAGTCTTCATATCCCGCCCCCTCTTCTGCTCGGCGATGGGAACCCGAGGAGTGTGTCTGACCCGCCCGCTGTGGCCTGTGCCGGGAGGGCACCGCGCCCAGGGAACGCAAAAGGCGTCGTGCACCAGCACAACGCCTTGGAATCGGACACAGACACAGATATGTACTCCGCACCAGAGACTGGAGCGGCTATTCGAATTATTCGAGTATGCCCCATCTGCTTTCCTTCGCATCAGCGGTTGACACCACTTGGTGTCCACCATTTATTGAACTCAATCTTCTCCAGAGTAACGCGGCGCGCGCCCGTGACCCAATTCATACGACTCGCGTCACGGAAACTTCGGTTTCCGTTCA
>NZ_FXZF01000083.1:0-1943 GCF_900169375.1 Brevibacterium sp. Mu109 | reverse complement strand
TACGGAAGACGAACACGCCCCCACTGGGGCTGTCGGCGGTGGTGTAGTCGTAGCCGAGGTCACGAGTCCACGAATCCCAGTTGAAGTAGCGCACTACCTCTTCAGGCACGTCGTGCAGTAGTCCGATACCCACCTCTGCTTTTAACATAGCCTGGAGCGCCAACTGCGATGGTCACGACGGGTTGTGTTCTAGTGGTGACTTCGAGCGAGGGTTGACCAGTGCCTCGTGGCACGACAGGTTCATCGTCTGGGGTGAATGCACCCCTTATACGGACATTAAACCTGATTGCTATCTTGAACGCCAAAGGGAGCGAAGGATCGAATTCCCTTTTTCGATATGACTAAGCGACCTGCTGGTCAGTCCTGGACCCACTCGATCGCGATGGTGGGAATGACCTTCTCGACGGTCGGGGTACGTTGACCCTTCCGGACCGGTCGGATCACCACGGTCATGAGTTCCTCAACGACGGTACGCCTGCGCCCAAGGCTCGCGGCGTCCCACCATGCCTCCGCGTCGCCGCTGTGGACGGCCTCGGCAAGCGGATCGTGCTGGATGACCTTCTGGAGGCGGGCTTCGAGATCGGCGCGCTCATCGTCGAGGGTCTCGAGAGCGTGCATGGCGTTCCCGGTATTGCCTCGGGTGGCGAGGAGGTTGTAGATGCCCTGCTCGCGCCTGTCGAGGTCTGCCAGCTGCGCGTTGAGCTCACTCGGGCTCTCTCCGTCGTCCGCGGCCTGCGCGAGCAGCGTTGAGGCGTCGGGCTCCTGGAGCCTGCGGATGCAGATCAGCGTGACGGCTTCATCGATGGGGTCGCCTGCGCGGTGGAAGTGATTGTTGCGGCAGCGGTAAGTGTGGTATCGCTTCGAGGCGGCCTTGCCCGATCCGTCGACGCGCTTCGTCGGGTGGCTCTTCCCCGAGGCTGCGTACACGGGCTCTCGGCAGGTCGCGCAGACGGCGAGACCGGAGAGCAGCCAGCGGCGCGCGGTGCCGTTGTGGACGGGTTCGCGCCCGACGAGCTGCGCCCGAGCTGCGCTGACATAGGCGCGGGAAACGATCGGCTCCCACGCGCCGGCCTCGCACTCGTCGAGGTCGATCTTGGCGAGGTCGTAGTGCCCCGCGGCGACCTGCTGCGCGGGCGGCAGGAGCCCAGCGTAGTGAGGGTTCATCAACATCCGACGCACCGTGGTGCGCCTCCACGGCTTCCCCGCTCGTGTGGTCCGTGCGGCACGGTTCAGGTCACGCGCGATCTGGCCGAGAGGCGCGCCCGCGAGAAAGTCTCCGAAGATGCGTCGCACGTCGGCCGCCTCGTCCTCGACGATCTCGAACCGGGTGCCGTTCGCGTCGCGCTGCGAGGCGGGCAGCCAGCGGTACCCGTAGGGCGTGTGGCCGGGGCTTGGGTGGCCCTGCTTGCGCCGTTCGATGGCGTAGCGGCGCGCGCGTCGGGTCTTGACCTGCACCTCGCGCTCAGCGAGGAGGACAAGCTGCTTGAGCATGAAGTCGTCGTCCTGGGTGTCGATAGCGCCGCGTACGGTCACGATCCTGATCTCGCGCTTCTGGCGCAGTTCGAGCACGTCGGCGAGGCGGCGCGTGAGACGGTCCACGTCCACGACGATCAGCACGTCGAACTCGCCCCGGTCATAGGCCGAGAGCATGTCCGCCCAGCCGGTCCCGGCCCCTCGCGCCTTGCTCCCGGAGGTGTCATTGTCCTTGAACTCGTGTAGGATCCGCCAACCACGGCGGCGAGCCTCCTCCCGGCAGTCGGCGAGCTGCTGCGAGATGCCCTGATCCTGGTCGATCGACTGGCGGACGTAGATTGCGGGCTCTTCACGAACGAGGGTGTAGTCGAGGTCTGAAACCGCCGGCTTCGAGCAGACTCCTGTCGATGTAGTGCCTCAGGTTCCGGAACCCAAGCGCGATCCCGCGCAGATGCTCGAGTCGGCCATTG
>NZ_FXZF01000051.1:0-9593 GCF_900169375.1 Brevibacterium sp. Mu109 | reverse complement strand
CGCGGGGATCAACGGGTTCGTTTCTGCTCACCCCTCAATCACAGTCGGGAAGTGTCACCACCAAGACGCCCCACACTGTCACCGATGTCCTGA
Organism: Brevibacterium sp. Mu109; assembly: GCF_900169375.1. Classification (NCBI taxonomy): domain Bacteria; kingdom Bacillati; phylum Actinomycetota; class Actinomycetes; order Micrococcales; family Brevibacteriaceae; genus Brevibacterium; species Brevibacterium sp. Mu109. The sequence continues at coordinate 9,500 of NZ_FXZF01000051.1, read as the reverse complement.
TGCAGAACTGTCACCCATCTCTTGAGACATAACACGCAGTCCCTTCTTCTTCAGGGTGGGTTTCAACATCTTCTTCGCCGAGCGTGTCTTCTTCGCCCGGATGCCCCAGAGGCATACTCCTGCCACTGCGATGACGCCCAACCACGATGCGGCGAGCTCACTGTACAGACGCCCTCCATCGCCTAAGTGAAGACTCCGGTGAAGTTGATCGACCCATGTACGCAGAGGCAGCGCGCCACTGGTGCCGTAGACAGTAAGATCCCCTTGGACTTCTGCAGTAGCAGGGTCAATGAAGATGGCGCGACTCTCGCTCGCGCCGAGGCCTTCACCTGCGTACATCACTCGCGTGGTCTGACCTGACTCAGGCGTGGGCCGTACCGCAGTGAGAGTCTCGTCCGGTCCGACATAGGTGTTCGCTGATTCGATCTGGTCAGCGAGTGGCAGGTAGTTATCAGCTTCCGAGGCATATAGTTCCTGGGCGTAGACAGCCTTCTCGATCTGTGGTGTCAGTGAGTACAGAGCGCCACTGAGTGCCGCTATCAGGATGAACGGACCGACGAAGATGCCGGCGTAGAAATGCAGCCGCCTCACGAACTGTCCGAACCACCGACGGGCGCTCGGCGGGCGCGACTGCGCTGAGGGTGGGGGTATCTGGTCTGGGGGGATAGTTGTCAGGGTGGTCATGAATGATTCCTTTTGTGCTTGGAAGCTCAGAAGAGCGTGTCGCCGATATAGCCGTCTTCCGCGCAGCCCGGTGGGATGGCGAAGACTGCGGAACCGATCGGCGTGGTCCACTCGTTCAAGAGGTCAAGTTCATCGAGACGTTTCTGTACAGGGACGAACTGCTTGTCCACGTCTGCCTGATACGAGACGAACAAGAGCCCTGTGTTCGAGATCTCCTCGCCCGTCGGCGGATCGTCGTAGTTGTAGGCACGCCTGTGGATCCGTTGCGACAGATCAGGTGTCCGGGCTCGAGCGATGTGGGAGAACTCGGGGATGACTGGGAAACCGATAGGCGTTCTGGCTTCGAAATCAGGCTCGTCGTGCTCGTGAGTTCCCGTCAACGGTGCGCCATTGGACAACGTGCGGCCGATGGACTGCTCTCTCCCGGGACGATCAAGCTCATCCCATTTGTCGACGTCCATGGCAATGCGCCGCAGCACCATGCTGGTGCCGCCAGCCAACCAACCCTCAGAACTCCACACCAGGGTGTCGAAGTCGGAGTCGGTTGGGTTGGGATTCACGGTTCCATCGACCTGCCCGAACAGATTCCTCATCGTGGTGCCCGGCCGCTCGGAACCATGAGCCCGACGGAATCCTTGTTGTACCCAGCGGACGGTGGTGGAATTCCTGGCATCTTTGAGCAGCATGCGGACCGCATGAGCGATCGTGAACGGATCGTCCGCGTTGAACTGCAGGAGGAGATCTCCTCCGCTCCACCGGTCTTCCAACCGGTCGATTCCGAACGCAGGCAGAGGCCGAAGCCACGCAGGATTCTGCGCTCTCCCTGCTGCCCTGTCCACGAGCTGTGTGCCGAACCCGAACGTGATCGTCAGTCGTGCAGGGACGGTACCGAGTTCCGGCTCGGAATCCGCCAGCGCAGGCACCCCCTGTGTCAGACGAGCCGCGTCCTCAGTCAAAATACCCATCAGTCGCCGCAACCGCTGTTGATCTACGTCTTCTCGCAGATCAAGCGCAACATACGTTGCATGAGTTTGTGGATCCACAGTCACACCAGCCTGGTGAGGACCGAAGAACGGAACACGTAGCTCTCCATTCAACGGTCCGGCTGCCTCACCGGCGCTGCGAGCGTCCAGGCGCCGGCCGGCGAAGTCGGCGCCCAGCGCTGCCAGGCCGCCGGCCCCGGCGACTGCGCTGCCAAGCAGCAGCCGTCGCCGGGACCAACCAGTACTAGGTGAGACCGTGGGTTCTTCGGCCGTCACCCCTCGTCCGTGTGATCATCGGACATGTCGTGGTCCATGTCGTGCCCGCTGTGCTCGTCGTTTCCTTCTTCGTCCCCTTCGTCGTAGTTCTCGTTAGCTCCGGAGTAATCCTTTACCGGAGCGGAGAACTCGACGGAAGAGTCGTCCGAGAAAGTCAGTGTGAAGACGATTTCCTGGCCCGCTTCCAGCGGTTCAACGAGGTCCATGAGCATGATGTGGTTCCCCCCTGGCTCGAGGGCGAGGGTCTCTCCTGAGGCGATGGTGAATCCGTTCGCTTTCTCACGCATAACCATCTCGCCGGCCTCGTTCTCCACTGTCTCGTGGAGCTCGAGGGCCGTGGAAGCCTCTGAAGTCGATGCAGTGACGACCGCGTCGGTATCGCCAGTGTTCTCGACCCCTCCGAATGCCGCGGACATGCCCGTCTCGGCGGCCTTGACCCACGCATCATGAATGACGACGGTCTCGGCTACGGGCGGTGCAGTCTCTTCCGCCGGGTCGCTTCCTCCACAGGCCGTGAGAGCGAGCACAGCTGAGGACGTGAGGGCAGTGAAAAATAGGTGAGTGTTACGCATAACATGCGCCTTTCTAAGAATCAGGAATGGTGAGTAGAGGTAGCCATCACAGCAGTAGGCGCCGTGCCTTTGACTCCGTGGTGGGGCGCCTACTTCTTCTTCCGCATAGCGACGGCGGCGTAGATGCCGAAAGCGATGGCAGCTCCCCCGCCCCCGACGAGGGCGGTTCGAACCCAGATTGGGTTCATACCTGTTTGAGATGCTGCGGGCTTTTCGGCGGCCTCAACAGGGCCATCGGCCTTGGATGCGGCGTCACGATTGTGTGGCGCGTCGCCGACGGTGAAGGGGACGATGCCGCTGATGGGGTGCCCGTCGGACGACACCACACGCCACGCGATGGTGTAAGCGCCTTCCGGTAGTTCGTCCGTGATCTGTGCAGAAACGGATGTGCCGTCGAAAGACGGTTCACCCACCGCGAATGATCCGCCTTCACTGTCAGTCAGGAGCACTTGTGCTCCGACCTGCATGACTTCAGCTGAGTACTGCAACGAGATCTCTTGCGGGGCATCCGAAAAGTTCTCATCGACGCTGGGCGTGCTCGACAGCAACTGGTCGTGCGCGATCACAGGGGTGCTCAGACTGGCGCTCAGTGCGACGTATGCGAGACCGATGAGGATCAGAAACCGCAATCGGGTAAGAAGCATCGACAAATGGCCTTCTGTGAGAAGCAGTGTATTGGCGCGTGGAGCGCACTGAACAGAGCCCCCAGCGTTCGTCTTCGGCGGTGCCGAATCGAAGACGAGCGACGTGCACACTCGTAGTCACAGCTTTGCAAGTCACCACCGGTGCGTCAGAAGTTTGAGCGCGTCGATGGTTCTAGTTCGGCTTCACGGAGTTTGTGGAGGTGCTGCTCAGAGCGCCAGTGCCGGCGGACCTCGCCGCAGAATGGAAGTCAGCGGAACAGTATCCGACGGGGCCTCGTCCACGTGGTCGGACGGGCGAGGCAAGCGGCTCGTTGGGAAGAGCCGGATGGTAAAGATGAGTGGAGCAAACACGCTCCAGACCAGGCGCGCCAACATCACTAGGTGTATAAGCAGCACTTCTGACCAGTGGAAGACGGCAATCGTGACGACCGCTGCGATGATATGAGCAGCCACCATGGCCCCGGAAGTGTGCGAGTGCGCAGACGTTTCGACCACTGGCAGCACAAGAGAATCAGCATCGATGTGATGATGCGCATGCATCGCCGCACTCGAGGGGCCCTCGATCTCAGTTGCCGGGTCAGGCATGCTGTGACGTCCTGCCGTTGCGCTGAACATCCAGTGGAAAAGCCCTTGACTAGCCAGAACCGACAAGGACAGTCGCCACAGAGACAAACGAGCGCCACCGAGGACAACGCAGACAAACGCTGAAAGCAATAGCGTGATGCCCATCCCCAAGCCGCTGGGGGCTGGCCCGCCCGCGAGCACGTGGGAGGCCAGCGCGGTGTAGGAAGCGAATAGAGCAGCAGTGAGTCCTCGACAAAGACGTCGGTGCCGGGCCTCTACTGTCATGGGGCCATTGTCTCATGCCAGACCCAACCCAGGGCTTCTCGGTGTCCCGCTCGGAGAGGTGATCACCTCTTCCTATTCGAGTAGCGGTTCACTTGAGCAACAGATACGTGGAGTTGATCGCTCGGTGACGGCGTAAACGGGCTCTTCGTAATTGAGGGTGTAGTCGGTTGAGCGCGTCGTTGGTGAGGTAGGAGTCGAGGTCTCCCTGATGATGGAAGTTCTCACACTCGTCATCCGGAAGACCTCGACATGCCCCACTCTACTTTTGATGCGCCCTGCCTGACGACGTTCTGCCGCCTCGATGAGCTTGGCCTTGAAGCTGTCGGGCAACGCCTGGAGCCTGACCGTACGGTGCTCGAGTGTCGTGTGGTCGCCCCGGACCAGTGGTGCCGCAGGTGCGGCTGTGAAGGCGTGCCGCGGGACACGGTAGTGCGCCGACTCGCGCACGCGCCGTTCGGGCACCGGCCCACGACACTGCTGATCCGTGTCCGCCGTTACAAGTGCTCCGGGTGCGCGCGGGTGTGGCGCCAGGACACGACGACAGCGGCACCACAGCGGGCGAAGATCTCCCGCGGCGGCCTGCGGTGGGGATTGGCGGCCATCGTGGTGGACCACCTGTCCATCTCCCGCGTCGCGGCAGGACTGGCAGTGTCGTGGTCGGCCGCGAACGATGACCCACACCGGTTCGATGGTGTCACCACGATCGGGGTCGATGAGCACGTATGGCGCCACACGAAGCGTGGTGACAAGTACGTGACCGTGATCATCGACCTGACTCCGGTGCGTTCCAAGAACGGACCTGCCCGCCTGCTGGACATGGTCGAAGGTCGATCCAAGGCCGTCTTCAAGCAGTGGCTCGCCGCCCGCCCACAACAGTGGCGTGAGGGTGTGGAGGTCGTTGCGATGGACGGGTTCACCGGGTTCAAGACCGCCGCAGCCGAGGAGCTTCCCGACGCTGCCCCGATCATGGATCCATTCCACGTGATCCGGCTTGCCGGTGACGCGCTGGAGAACTGCCGACGTCGCGTCCAGCGCGATGTCTTCGGCCGTCGGGGAAGGACAGGTGACCCGCTCTACCGGGCCCGCCGGACCCTGCTCACCGGAGCGGGCCTTCTCACCGAGAAGCAGCACGCCCGACTCGACGAGGTGTTCGCCGAGGATCGCCACGTCGCGGTTGAAGCGACCTGGGGTGTCTACCAGGACATGATCACTGCGTATCGGGAGACGGACCGCGGGCTGGGGAAGTTCTTCCTGCAACACACGATCGAGCGGATCAGCGCTGGTGTTCCCATCGAGCTCGTCGAGGTCCGCAAGCTCGCCCGCACGCTCAAGCAACGAGCCGCTGATGTCCTTGGCTACTTCGACCGGCCCGGGACCAGTAACGGCCCAACCGAGGCGATCAATGGTCGGCTGGAGCATCTCCGCGGGATTGCTCTCGGCTTCCGGAATCTCAGGCACTATATCGCGAGGAGTCTGCTCGAAGCCGGAGGCTTCAGACCCCGACTACACCCTCGTTCGTGAAGAGCCGCTTATCGTTTGCCTGAGATGGACATCAGCGTTTTCCGTTCTTCTTGGCGCCTGCTGGTTTTACACAGCACCGTTTTCAGATTCCGGTACATCGTCAGGAAGTTGCTGGGCAACAGAAAGTTCCGGCCCGCCTTTTTACTGTAATCCATGGCGGTCTCAACCGGTCAACGCACCACCCAGTGGTGGAAGCATGCGGATAGATCGGCGAGGAGGCCCGGGCATGGTGTTGAGTCTCGAACAGCAGGACGCGGTATGGGAACGATGGCGCGCGGGCGAGCCGGTCCGGGTTATCGCCCGGGCTGTGTGCTGCAACCGTGAGGCGGTGCGTCGGCTCCTGGCAGTGACCGGCGGGATCCGCCCGGCAGCGCGTTCACGGGCACCGCTGAGACTGTCGCTCACTGAACGAGAGGAAATCTCCCGCGGACTCGCGGCCGGTGATTCCGCGCGCGCTATCGCGACTCGCCTGCGCCGGTCTGCTTCCTCGGTCTCGCGGGAGATCGCCCGTAACGGTGGACCTACGCAGTACCGGGCTGCGGCAGCCGATCGACGAGCGTGGGAGAACGCGAGGCGTCCGAAGCCGTGCAAGCTGGAAACGCACGATGACCTGCGGAGCATCGTGCAGGAGAAGCTGATGGCGGATTGGTCGCCGCAGCAGATCGCGGCATGGCTCCGACTGACTCCGGCTTCAGCACAGGGAGTACGGATCTCGCACGAGGCTATCTACCGGACCCTCTACATCAGCTCGCGCCTGTCGCTCCCCTCGACGCTGAAGACGCATCTGCGGTCGGGGCGCGGCATGCGCACCTCGAGGAAAGCGCGTCGTGCCGGGCACGGGCGGGGCCGGCTGCGGAACATGGTCTCTATCCATGATCGACCAGAGCAGATCGAGACCCGGACCGAGGTAGGGCATTGGGAAGGGGACCTCGTCATGGGGCGACGCCCCAGCGCCGTGGCAACCCTCGTGGAACGCACCACCAGGATCGTTCGCCTCGTCAAGCTCGATGGCATCAAGGGCCCAGACGTCCGCGCCGCGCTCGTCCAGAACCTCCGCGGCATGCCGAAATCACTGTTGAGGTCGATCACTTGGGATCGAGGTCGAGAGATGTCAGAGCACGAACAACTCGCCCACGACCTCGGCATCCACGTCTACTTCTGCGATCCTCGCTCACCGTGGCAACGAGGCTCGAACGAGAACACCAACCGGCTCCTACGCCAGTACCTGGCGAAGAACGCCGACCTGTACCGCTTCACTCAAGACGAACTCGATCAGATCGCGAACAAGATCAACACACGTCCACGCCAGGTCCTTGACTGGCTGAGCAGCCGCGAACGACTTCGTGCTTGCAGGCTCGCCTAAACGGCTCAGTAGAGCGGCTCGAGAGTGTCATCTTCGAGGTCAGGCAGCATCTCGTGATCGTCGTAGGTCATGTAGTCAACGGAGTGCAGGTAACCGTCGACGACCCATAGATCGAGCTGGCCAAGCCCTTCTCCGGCGCGCGAGACATCCAAGGTAGAGAACGGTCCGCCACCGTGCCTGATCCGGGCTGCCTTCGGCAACTTGGGAACCGAGATAAGGAAGCAGTCGCACTCGTCGAGCTGGTACCCACCCCACGACGCGACGCGGAGCTGCTCGCGAGCCAGTTCACGGTACGGGTGATCCCCGCTGCACAGAAGATCCAGCACCGTCTTCTCCTTCGCGGAGAAAGCACTCCCAACTGCGCGACCACGACTCATGTTCATCCCTCGAGGATACGGGGGCGGCATCGCTGGGTCTCGCTACCGCAGACATGGCACCTACGGCACGAAGACCTGACAGAGTAGGCGGGTGGTGCGTTGACCGGTTGAGACCGCCATCGAGTGTGGTTACAGTTCGTACATGCACCTGCCCCAGACGTCCGCCCGCGTCGCCTTATGGTTCGTCCTTGCAGGCCTTGCTATCGGGTGGGTGCTGTTCTTGCTTGCGGCGCTTAGTGATGTGCTCGTGGTAGCGGGTCTTCCTGCAGAGGAGCTATGGGATCCTGGTACGGCTGTACCGGTGAGACCTTCTACGTATCTGACTCTTGTGGCGATTGCGGTCTTCACCGCAGGTGGCCTGTTGGGACGAGGATGTGTTGCCCGCGTACAGGTTAGGAGCGGGGTTCTCCTCCCGCAATCCGTGCTGCGGCTGTCGACGACGATCACCGTTATCGGTATCGGGCTTGCCGCCTGGAGCGCCGTCTCCGTCTTCTTCACCCATTTCCTCTCCGATTCGAGCGTCCGCACCCCTCTTGAACGGGCACTGGCCGCGTACCTGCCAATCGCGCTGTACACCGGCATCGTGGTGGTGGCCATCCTGATCGGCTTCATCTTCACCGCCCGTCCCCCTAGTAATCCGGGGAGGGATGCTCCTACAGGACGGGAGGAGCAGAAGGTGGCTAAGGCAGATGTATCGGGAGCTGAGACGCATCAGCGCTCACTCGCGTGGGCTTACAGCGCGCCGATCCTCGCCATCGCCGCCGCCCTCATCTTCGGACTCATCATCTACGACATCACACAGACCGCGCTGGAGGCGTGGATCTGGGTAGTCGTTCAGGCGCTCATCGCGGCTGGCATCATCGCCGGAACGCTCTTCGCCGTGCGTGCAGCATCTCCTCCGCAGAGGGGCCGTGCGGGATTCGGTTCTGCTGTATCCGGGGCACGATTGCTCGCTCATGTGTTGTCCATCGTCTTCACGGTGGTGGTCACTGGCATGTCGCTTGGATACGGGGTGACTGCGATCAATGCTCTGCAGTTGCAGCCCTCGCTGTCGCTGAGCGCGTACACGGGCGATGTGACGGGGACGTCACCGGCAGACCTCACGGTGAGCGCCGACGGCTCGGGCCTACAGAAAGGAACGGACGCGATTCTCTTTCTCGAACCGGGGCATACGCCGATCGCTTCGGCACCTGTTGAGCGCGATGGATCCTTCTGGGTGGAGGAGACTCTTGATGACGCGGCCACCGCGGGCCTAACTCCTGGTGACTACCGTCTCACAGCGACTGCCATGACGGCGGAGGGGACTGAGCGGACGGTCGATTTCACGCTCACGATCGCACCCGACAGCACCGTGGTACTCCCAGATGAGCCCTACGCATCGAACAGCGATGAGGTATCGCGCGTAAGCGCACCCTCGATCGGCTGGCTCATCGGTGATCTGTTGCCTTCGGCGATCATGCTATTGCTCGTGCTGGTGACACTGCGGCAGACCCTTTTCATCCGCAGCCGGGTCCCCGTTGACGGCGCATGATCCATCTGACTGGCGACGTGGTCGTCGATGCAGACTAAAGCGTCTTTTGGTCCCTTATGGGCCGCGCGTGTCAGCCCAGGTGTACCCGTTGCTCTAACCTGTCAGACGAACTGACCGTCCGCGCTAGGCGCAACGACGCCAGAGAACTACGAAGAGCGAGAATTGGCATGCGTACTCCGAGTGTCTCGTCAGCGACGAAGGCAGGCCGAAATGGTGTCAGCGCAGGGTAGAGTCACTCCATGAAGAGTGAGCCCATTGACCCGCGGCATGGCGAGAGCGAAGTACCCAACCCTCGGTACTGGGTCATCTTCTGGGGTGAAGCAGGATCATCGGATGAGTGGGAACTCGTCGACTGTGAGGTCGATGAGGCGCTTCGCTGGGCTGAGGACAGGGCGGAAGGGCGCACCTACGGCTTGTGGGCCGTGTTCGACGAAGGGACACGAGTCGCGACGGTTCGACTCAAGGGGACAGACCCTAACGAGACATGAGGGAGTGAGGGGTAGGTCTCCCTCCGAAACCTACCTCTCACTCGCCGTCAGCTACTTTTTGATATTCGCGTACAGCACCTTTGTCGGCTCATCGCAGATGAGAGTGTAGGAGTGGTCTGAACCCTCCGGTGTCCAGCAGTGCCCGCAGCAGGTAGTGGCCCAGATTCCGGAACCCGAGTGCCGTGCCTCTCAGGTGCTCGAGTCGGCCGTTG
>NZ_FXZF01000096.1:0-1324 GCF_900169375.1 Brevibacterium sp. Mu109 | reverse complement strand
GTGCCGCCGGTGGAGTTCGAGCAGGGCATGGTCGCGGCGGTTGAGACTGTCGAGGGCGAGCAGGAAACGTCACTCACGCATGCAGCGTGATGTGGCTCACGTGTCTACAGCTTGCGGGTAACCCCACCTGGGGATAGGGAGCGGGCATGGTGCACATCCTTCCAGGCCGCCCAAAGGGCAAGCCAGATCAGATGTCACCTATCCGCGCGGCAGCCCCCTCCCGGTGAGGCGATCGCCGTGTCCTACCTGCGCGTCTCGACCAAGGAGCAGGCGGAGAAGGGCGGCACCGACGAGGGGTACTCGATCCCGGCCCAGCGCGAGGCGAACCAGCGCAAAGCGGAGCAGATGGGCGCCACGATCGTGGAAGAGTTCGTGGACGCAGGTGAGTCTGCCCGTAAGGCTGATCGGCCCGATCTGATGCGGATGATCAAGTACGTCGCTACGCACAAGGTCAACTACTGCATCGTTCATAAGGTCGACCGTCTGGCGAGGAACCGGGCGGATGACGTCGCGATCCATCTGGCGCTGCGCGACGCGGGTGTGATGCTGGTGTCAGCGAGCGAGAACATCGATGAGACTCCGTCGGGGATGCTGCTGCACGGCATCATGTCCACGATCGCAGAGTTTTACTCGCGCAACCTGGCGACTGAGACAGTCAAGGGTTTGTCGCAGAAAGCTGCACGGGGCGGCACGATCGGCAAGGCTCCGTTGGGGTATCGCAACGTCGGGGTCCGTGATGAGAACGGGCGTGAGGTCCGTACCGTGGAGATCGATCCGGAACGTGCAAAGCTCGTGGCCTGGGCGTTCATGGTCTACGCCTCCGGGGAATGGACCACGAGCCAACTGCATGAGGAGCTGACCGCGCGGGGTCTGCGCACGCCCGCGACGCCACGGCGGCCGTCACGCCCGATCGGGAAGTCCTCGATCCAGCGGATGCTGACCAACCCGTACTACAAGGGCGATGTCCGCTATCAGGGCGTGACCTACAAGGGCACGCACGAGCCGTTGGTGCCACCGGAGGTTTGGTACCAGGTGCAGACGGTCTTGCAGTCGCACCGGACCGCAGCGGATGCTAGTCGTGTGCATGACCATTACCTGAAAGGCACCGTGTTCTGCGGGCAGTGCGGTTCGCGGCTGCTGGTATGCAACGCCAAGAGCAGCACCGGGAACATCTACCCGTACTTCGTCTGCGCCGACGGTAGAGCCCCATAGAGTGGTGTAACGCACAGAGGCCCGGACACACCCACCCGGATGTAGACGCGGCCACCGTGTGATCCTTCGAGTCAACCTTCCAAGAATCCTCGAATAGGAGTCATCACGATGA
>NZ_FXZF01000082.1:0-2314 GCF_900169375.1 Brevibacterium sp. Mu109 | reverse complement strand
CGACATACACCCCTTGACGGTGTAGTCCATGCCCCCGGCTGTTGACGCAGCGCGGGGGCCCTTACGTCACCCGACCCTACCCGGCAGACCGGCCCCGTCCATCGGCATCAAGATGGATACCCCTTTTGGAAAAACTCGGAACCACCTGTCCCGTTGATACGGCGGTTTCGAGAGGTTCAAAGCTACGGACCGCCTCAGTAAGCGCATTTCGGACGATGTCGCGGTGGTTGCGAGTGCGTTCTTGTAGCGGAGCGCGTTTCGCTACGTATAGCGCCCAGATCGAGATAATTGCGGATGCGGCGGCCAAAAGCGAAGCGAGCGGGTCTACCTGGATGATCACAGGTGAATTGTACTTTGCCGTCCGATTTTTGGACTGGCTGTGAGGATCTCCCGTCCCAACTTTCAGTCGGGGTATACCATGCGCGGCCCGGAGAGCGTTTCCCCTTGAACCCGAGGGCAGTGGGTGAGACATACCGAGGGCAGCGTCTCCGCTAGCGACGGTCAGGTGTGTTTGGTGGCCCGCAACGCAAACGCCTGGTGATTGAGCGGGCCGTTCTGAGCTATCAACCCAACGTGCTGGTTCGCCTGAGCTTCGACCTCAGTTGCAGCGACCCCGAGCAGGGCCTTTGTTCGATGATAGCGGGCACCTACCGCAACCGTGTGCCGTCCTGGACTGGTCTCGATCTTGAGACCTCTTCCCCACTGCGCGGCATGTTCCACGTCATCGACGAGCACATACGGTTGCGCGAACAGTCGCAGAAACCAGCCGTTTATCCAGTGAGGCTTAGGAAGCACAGTGATCGCCGCATTCATTCCACCGAGTCTAGCTGTGTCCTGTACTCTCTGACCTGCACCGATAGTGTCGTGAACGGGAAAGCCGCGTGCCCATAGGGTGGGTGCCAAGTCGGAGCTGTTTCAGTCGGCTGATGGTGGCTACGTGTCGTAGATGCTGCTGCGGTGATCGACGTCGAGAGCGACTATGACCAGCTCGTCGCGGTGAACGTCGAGGATCACGCGGTAGTCGCCGACGCGTAGTCTCCACAGACCCACGAGCGGGCCTGTCAGTGGCTTACAGCGCGCCGTAGGATCCTTGAGGTCTGCGAGACCGTATAGCTTTGTCATGACTCGCCTGGCGATCTGACGATCGAGACGAGAAACAGCGCGGTCGAAGTCGCCAGACGTGCGTACGGTCCACATGTCCTGTGGTCACTCGCCGCCGAGGCTGCGGGCGTCGTCTCGCAGTTCGTTCGGCTCGAACCCGAGTTCGCTGGCCAGGTCGTCGAGCGGCCGGGATTCGCCGGTGCCGGCCCGGATCGCTTCAGCATGTGCGGCTACTCCGTAGGCCCATTCCAGATCGTCGATGCGCTCAGTCAGGGCCTGGCGCACGTAGTACGCTGCCGGCCGACCAGTGGTCTTGCTCAGTGCTTCAAGACGCGCCTTGATCTCTTCTGGCAGGCGGATGCTCAGAACTCCAGATGTAGACATGTAAACATTATCGTCCGGTCGGTGCCGCAGAGCAAGTCTCAAGAGCCTTCAAAGGGCAGTAGTGACTAGAGGTCACCTCTGTCCACCCTGGTATACCGGCTCTTCCCGGTTCGTGGTGATGGGGAGCGTCGCGTCGTTGACGTAGAACGGCTCGTGGTCCTGCTGTGATGGGTGTTGTCAAGACATCCGAATCTCAGAGGACCACGAGCCTGTGCACGAGAGTACTGGTTCGCAGCGTGATGCTGCGAGCACGATCTTCAACCTGCCCAACTACCGCGTCATCGACGCCATCGACCTGCCCGACGGAGGTCGTCGAGTGGTGATCGCCTCGACCGTCCCACCCGGCTGTCCGTCCTGCGGCGTGCTGGCGACGAAGGTCCACTCCCGCCGGTCACAGCAGGTCCGGGACGTTCCCGTCGCTGGCGCGGCGGTGGTGGTGTGGGCCAAGCGGCGCTGGTTCTGCCTGGAGCCGGCTTGTGCCCGGGGCACGTTCGCCGAGGCCACCGAGCAGATCCCTCGTTACGCACGCTCGACGACCCGACTGCGGGAAGAGGTCGTCTCGGCCGTGATCACCTCGGGCCGAGCAGCCTCCGAGGTGGCCCGGGCCCACGGCGTCTCGTGGTGGCTGGTCCAGTCCGCCCTCAGCGCCGCCGCTGTGGTCCTGCCTGACGTCGACGACGTGCGGGTCAGGCGTCTGGGGGTCGATGAGCACCGCTACCGGTCAGTGCGCTGGTTCCGCACCGACGAGGGCGCTTGGAGACGGTTCGAGCCGTGGATGACGACGCTGGTCGACCTGGCCACCGGGCAGGTCCTCGGCATCGTCGACGGC
>NZ_FXZF01000080.1:0-2379 GCF_900169375.1 Brevibacterium sp. Mu109 | reverse complement strand
GGACGCCTCGAGCATCTGCGAGGTATCGGCCTGGGTTTCAGGAACTTCGGGCACTACGTACTACGCTGCCTGCTCCACTCCGGACAGCTATCGAACCGAGTCAACGCACTCTGAAACCGGAAGAGCCAGTCTGACACCGCATGTTCGAGGGTCTCGGCTTCGTTATGCACCTGGTCCCAGGTGTATCCGAGGACCTCGACGAGGAAGGTCTCGATGAGGCGGTGACGACGGACCATCGCAAGGGCATAGACTCGACCTTGTGCCGTCAGAGCAATTGACCCGTACGGCGTGTGCGCGACGAGCCCCTCGTCCGAGAGTTTGCGAATCGCGTCGGATGTCGTTGACTGCCTGACCCCAACCTTCTGGGCAAGCGCGGTGGTCGTGACGGGAGCATCAGACCACTCGCCCAAACTCCAAAGTGCTTTCAGATAGTTTTGGGCGCTGTCAGAGAGTTCAGTGACGGACATGGTCGAAGATTACCAAACTGTTCTATCCGTCCGATCGTCAGCCCGTTTGCTTGGGTTCTTCACAGTTTTTGCGTTCAGGTTCGTGCATCACGAGCGTTGCTATCGATGACGCCGGGGACAAGGTCAGGCTGTCTGTCAGATTCGTCCTTGTTCTCATCCTCTTCGCCCGCGCCCGCCTTCTTCCCAGTTTGGTAGTCATCGGCGGCCTGACGGATCGAGTCGAATTTGGCGTAGAACCCGTCGCCGGGACAGCTTGTTTGGCCAACGTCGCGATGTCCGACAATCGCTTTCATCTCCTCCCCGGCTAGTGATGTCGAGCCACCCGCTTTCACCCCGCTCAAGGACAGCTTCCACCCGACCACCTCCGCGACCGCATCAAGAGTGCGTTGGGGCGGTGCCTTCTTGTCATAGTCGCCGAGCACGGAAATGCCGAACGATCCTGTGTTGTACCCGGCGGCGTGAGCGCCGACTACGGCCTTCTTTACCCCGCCTGCGCGCCCCTCCCAGAGTCTTCCGTATTTGTCGACGAGCATGTTGTAGCCGATGTCCGACCACCCTCGACCCGTGATGTGAAACGACTGGATCCCTCGTAGAATCGCAGGCACATCCTCTGCGGCATAGTCGTTGTTGCCATCGGTGTGATGGATCACTGCGGCGGAGACTGAGTCCGCGATCGTGGGAGAATTTCGTACCAGTTTCTCGCTCGCACCCCAGTCTTTACGGGTAGCGACTTCGGGCTGGACAACAGAGTTCTTCGCCACGTTGGCCGCCGATGCTGCGCATAGTGGACAGGTGCATCCGCCCGTCCGTGTGCAAGGTGGTACCGAGGCGTGGTCAATTGAGTGGGCATGCTGCGACACCTCCCGATCAACCGATTCCGAACTCTTGGGCGCATTCTCTGCCACCAGTTCTGAATCGCCGGGGTGCCTCTTCGAAGCGACACTGACGACCTTGGCATCGGCTGGACTGCCGCCGTCACCGAGAACACGCACCTGAATACTGTCTGTATCAGTGGTGTAGTAGGGGTCCGTGCCGCGCGAGCCCTCCCCGGCATCCGAAGCATGCAGGTGCTGCCACCCGGACCAGCGGCCATTCGTGTGAGTTCTGATCTCGAACTCGACCCGAACGTCGTCGTCGAATGCGATTCCTACGACATTCGGTGACGCTGACGGCAGATCGATGACATCGGACAATGCCGAAATCGTGATTCCGTCCGTAGTTTCAGCGGCACCTGATCCCGTTGGCGCTGCAAGGTCCCCATCCTTACGATCATTGGACACATGAGGGCTCTCGGTCGACGATGGGCTCGTCACGGCTTGGTCCTGTGCATGAGCGACAACGGCGCTGGTGAAATGAGCCGAAGTATCACGAAGGCTCTGCGGAGCGCGCAGCAACGGCGGCAGGGATGTGGTCTTCGTCCGCGTGACTGACCTCGTCGTCGACGATGCGTCCCTGGCCCCTGCCGAAAGTGCCCCGGTTGCGCTGATTCCAGACAGCGGAGACTCAGAGACTTCAGGATCGCCGGAGTGCAGCGACGCGGAGGCGGGTGGAAGGCCGATGTTCACCGCCAACGCCAGGGATCCGGCTGCCGAAAGTGTGAGTAGCTTCGTATGCATGAATGTCCTTCTCGGGGGAAGTTCGTGAAAGGCATGTTCAGGGTATCGGCTGGACGAACAAAAGTCTATGTTCAGGTGATAACACGGTCGAGGAACAGTGCGCTACGGTGCGCAGTCAAGCGTCACGTCAGTGTCGCACGACATCGACAGACGTATTTAGGAGATAAGGGGCTCTTCTCGAACGAGGGTGTAGTCCGTTGAGCGCGTCGCTGTCCGTGTAGGAGTCGAGGTCTCCCTGAAGATGGAAGTTCCTACACTGCCCACCCGGAAGACCTCGACATGTCCCACCCTACTTT
>NZ_FXZF01000079.1:0-2435 GCF_900169375.1 Brevibacterium sp. Mu109 | reverse complement strand
GGCGAAGAGGACCTCGCTCGAGGCCCAGTAGCCTCGACCAGGCAACCTCTCCCAGGCCCTGGCGCCGAACTCCCTGACCACCAGCCCGCACCGATCCACCTATCGGCACCAAGATGGATACCCCTTTTTTCCAATGAGATACCGGTAGTAAGGCGCGCAATAGAGGAGTACGGAAATCGGCTTCCTGAGTATAGACAGTCGCTACAACTCCTCGACGTACAACTACTAGGGCTCCAGAGCCGGTGGAAAACCAGCCTAAGAGCCGAAGAGGACGTGGCATGGGAGCAGAGCCGGGTGGCGGAGTTAGAGGAGATAGCCCACAAGGCAGACCCTGAACCAGGGCTGAACTCCCAGTTCCGCCAGGACCTCACTGAAACCCGGGCGCGGGTTGAGCGCGCGAAACGAGCACGCGACGCATCGCTGAACGAGCTTGAACAAGCGCTGACTGAGACAAGATCCGCCGCTACCACATATATCAGGAAGTGGGATAGGGAAGATCGCAGCGGTACGGAGCGAGTCTGAGACGCACGCACCGCGCGCCGGCCTGATCGCTGAGTGAACCGACTACGCGCCGAGCTGCGTCGGTCGGGGAACAATCTCAACAGATCGCGCGGGCGTTGAACCAGGAAGCGCGGGGAGGCCCGATAGTGGATCGGGACCAGATCGCGGAGGCGCTAGTGGAGCTGCGGCGTGCTCAGCTCGAGCAGCGGACGATGCCGCGAACACCGACCGGGGACGTGTGATGATCGCGAAGAGGGCGAACTCACGCGCACGTCTTTGCCTTCATTGACGCCGGACCGGATTAATCGTGGTGTTTGGACTCCTGCTCAGGAGTTCGCCTCAAATCGATGCAGCGCGCCTGGCAGTGCTCGCGACAATACGCACACCCAGGCCCGCGTATGGCCTACGTTCGCGAACGTAAGCCATACGCGGGCTTTTATTTGTCCTAATGTCCATCAGATAGTGTTCGGCCATTTAATGTATCGGCGCGAAAGGACTATCAACCCGAACGCGATCGCTGCAACAGGAATTGTGCAGAGCGCGGACAGTTGAGCAGCTCTAAAAGCCGCGTCGAACCCATCGCTGTAAGCAATAGAGTACGTGATACCGATCGTAACGACAGCTGACAAGCCTAGAGCTATGGAGTCCATGACCCAGCTTGGGGCGATGCGACCGAGCGCCACGCGTACAATGAAGCCACCCGCCACAAGCGCCACAATCTGCAAAAACCAATACCATAGCGCAAAAAATGCAGGACCTGAGAACATTACGAGACCGAAGATTGCGGCACTCACAAGTATTGCGATTACTGACCGACAGATTTCAATGAACGTGTTCTTCATCCCTGCTCGAATAGAGTAAGCCATTCAAGACGCCGCGCAAATTCAGACCACATTGAACGCGCGCCAATTTCATACACTGACTGAGGTATACCGGACGGATTGTTATTCATGACATCTCCGTACACGGCCAGGGTGTTGTCTGGCTCATCAGGAGCGCCCGACATCATAAACCTGATACTAGAACCCTCGCCATCGATATGGTTCGCTGTTGCGTCAAACCAGTACCCCCATTCATTATACGGGCCGTCGCTAATGAAAGCGTCTCCACCGAACGTGCATTCGAAGCTTGATAAATCGATATCGATCGCGACGTACAGTGGCAGGAGGTCTCCCACTTCTGGGAAATCCTCCGGAGCTCCTTGAACCGGGAAAATGGTGTCAAACATCCCTGACGCCTTCATCTCCGTTCTTGCGGTAGCCGGGTCGGTATATCCAATATCGAAGTCCATCAAATAGACGAATCCACTCGCGGTAACTAGTGGATACGCATCTGCACTCTCGGGTGCGTCCACCTCGACCGCAACAGTATTCCCGTCAATCGATATGTCTGAATCGAGAGTTCTGCCATTGCTGTCTACTGACACGCTGTCTTGGAGCACCACAGATTCGCCGTTCTCCAGCGTGACTACGGTGTCTCCGTGCACATTATCGCGGTAACTAGCTATAGTGTCATTGAAGGTAAAGTCTTGGAGTGGTCCTGCATGCGGGTCGGTTGTCACGTCGAGAAAGCTTGCCCCAACAGGGTCGGCTCGTACTAGCGACGCGTCGTCGGTGTTACTGTCGGTGAAGACAGAGTATCCTTGGAGGTCCTCGTCTTGGTTCAGCTCTCCCGTCAGGCCAATGTCAAAAGACGGTATCTCCGAATTGACGGGGTTGACTTTAAGGTGAGTGCCCGCCATACGCGACTGTGAGTCGGCGTGCGTGACTGTTCCGCTGTCGTCCGTGCGATCGGCGTGTTCTGGAAGAAGGGGTATCCATCTTGATGCCGATGGACGGGGCCGGTCTGCCGGGTAGGGTCGGGTGACGTAAGGGCCCCCGCGCTGCGTCAACAGCCGGGGGCATGGACTACACCGTCAAGGGGTGTATGTCGTG
>NZ_FXZF01000004.1:0-184872 GCF_900169375.1 Brevibacterium sp. Mu109 | reverse complement strand
AACGCACCGGCCGCGGATTCCGCAACGCGGAGAACTACCGGACGCGTATCCTGCTCACCAGCGCCGCGAGAACCGTAGCGTGAATACCCGCCACAGCAGGGTCATTCACCACGAACCGCGAAGAGCCAGTTATGTCCGTGCCTCCGAATACTGTGTAGAACATCGATGGGCAAAGATGCCCGTTCGATGTGACCGATAGGTCACATGTTCGACACGGGAGGAGGTGTGGGACGTGACTGATAGGACTGAGTCGGCTCCCAGCAGCGATGCTGGACCGGAGCCACCGGACCCGGCGGTGCAGCCGTGGACTGTTGAAAACGTCCGTACGGCGATCGCTCGGGTCGCTCGTGGTCAGTTCGACGCTCTGGATGTGTGCGGTGATCGGAGTCCCTCGCATGCGACTACGGGTGGATCCGCCAAGGAACCGTCGTCAGGCGAACGCGAGGCTGTCTCATCGTTCGCACTGCTGGAGGAGTGGGCGGAGAGCTCTCGCGCCGCGGACCGGATGCGGGCGGCTGAAACCGCTCGGCTGGGGGCGTTCGTGCTCGCACGTGTCCTCGCGCGCAGGGATGGGGACGTTGAGCTGAGCGACTTCCTGGCGACTCCGGCCAGGGGCACTGCAGGCCGAGACGATGGTTCGTCGGCAGCCTCCGCGTCCGGTTCGTCGGCCGCCTCGGCCTCGGGTTCGGGCGTCGAGGTCTTCGAGGACAATCGCTTGTCGACGCGGGCTCGGGCACTGCTCGATCCGGCCGATGCGATCCTCGTCGCGGCGAAGCTGAACACTCGCTTGGACTTCGCCCGCCGTGCCGCGGCGAGCGCGGTCGTCGCGTTCATCGGTCTGCACGGCCTGCTCGAATCAGCGGCGACTGGTCGCGTGAGGTTCGAACGGGTTGAGCGGCTCCATCGTCGTATCGATGATTCACTGCTCCCAGTGGATGAGGTGAGGAAGCTGGACGGTTTCCTCGCGGAGCTGAGTCCGCAGCTGTCGTTGGATCAGTTCGAGAAGCTCGCACGCCGGCACATCCGTTCGCTCGCGCCCGTGCCGGCTGATCCTGAGGCGCCGCGCAAGCAGCGCTGCGTGCGCTACGAGCGGTTCGATGACGGCACTGCGCGCTTGGAGCTGCACGGGCCGATCCTCGTGGTCGAAGGGCTGTATCAGCGTCTATGTGCGATGGCGCGATCGATACGTCGCAATCAGCTCGAGTCGATGGAGTCGGACTCGTTCGGGCGGGCTGTTGACCCGAGCCGTGTCGAACTCGGCACTGTCGACGAGCGGACCGTCGCGCAGCTGATGTTCGATCTGCTGGCCTCGTCGCGTCTGCACACGCAGGTGCGAGTGAAGAGTCCGGGTTCCGAAGCGGGACAGGGGAGTGCTTCGCCACAGGACGGTGCAGAGCAGGAAGAACTGATCGATGTGTTCTGCCCGACCGATGGTGATTGGCTGCGGAAACAGGCTGCGGTCACCATCACGGTTCCGATCACCACGGTGCTGTCGCTGGATGACAGCCCGGGCATGGTCAACGGCGATGTGCCGCTCGCTGCCGAGCAGTGCCGTGAGGCGGCCGCGCATGCGACGTCCTGGTTCCGGGTTCTCACGGATCCGGCGACGAGCATCGTGACCGATCACGTCGCGCACACGTACGAGCCGACTGCGGCGATGCGGCGCACGGTCCGACAGAAGTGGCGGACCTGCACCGTTCCCGGATGCAGTCAGCCGGCGCAGTGGTGCGAGATGGAGCACTGCTGCCGGTTCTCGAAGATGGACCCTGCCACTGGCGGGCTGACTGTCATGGAGAACCTGCACCCGATGTGCAAGCATCACCACGGTCTCAAGACGGAGGGCGTGATTCGGCTCGAGAAGCTCGGTCCGAATGAGGCGTGCTGGGTGCTGCCCATGGGGGTGCGCGCGATGCGGACGGCACCTCCGGTGGCTGTGAGCGATCGAACCGTTGAAGCGGGAACTCTTCTGACCCGCGCGGTTGAGTCAGACGATTCTGATGAGCCAGCCGAGTCGGATGAGCCAGAGGAGGTGAATGAACCAGGTGATGTTCCTCCACCCTTCTGAACTGGGAGTCTGAGCGACCAGGCCCGGACCCGTCCGCATGATGCGGTGCGAAGTGCATGGTGCTGTGCCAGTGTGGTCGTGGACCCACGCCCGACGGTGGGCTCATGCCACCACACCATCCGGAAGGACCCTCTGTGATCACTCAGACCCGCGACGCCGGCATCCTCACGATCGCGATCGACAACGAGCGGAGGGCGAACAGCCTCAACGCGGAGATGCTCACGCAGCTGATCGACGCGTTCACCATCGCGTCCGCAGACGAGTCGCTGCGAGCGATCCTCCTCACCTCCGCAGGGGATCGGGGGTTCTCCGCCGGAATGGACACCGCCCAGTTCGAGCACCAGGACTCGGAACGCGCATACGCCACGATCAGCCACCTCGGCGAGGTGTGCGAAGCGGTGAAGAACTGCGACCTGCCCGTCGCCGCAGCCATCCACGGGTACTGCATCGGCGGAGCGCTCGAGATCGCTGCGGCCGCGGATTACCGCGTCGCCGCCACGGATTCGTGGTACTCGATGCCGGAGGTGCGCATCGGCATCCCCTCCGTCCTCGACGCTGCGAACCTCTGGAGGATCATGGGATGGACGAAGGCGACGGAGCTCATCCTGACCGCCAACAGGTTCTCCGCGCAGGACATGGACCGCTGCGGCTTCCTCAACGCGCTCGTCGAGCCCGCCGAGGTCCGTGAGACAGCGTTGAGCTACCTGCGCGACACGATGGAATCCGACCGTGCGGTTATCGCCCAGCAGAAGCGCCTCTTCCGCACATGGCGCAACACCCACGAGCAGGTTGCCCTCGCCGACAGTCGGAAGGAGTTCGCGCTCGCCTTCGCGCGGAAGGCAGACGCGACGAATTGAGGGGCCGCAGCAGGCAGACGCGACGAATCAAGAGGCCGCAGACGGCGAGGGGACGTACTGAGGAGACCCGGGCACGATCATCGACCCGGGCACGATCATCGACCCGGGCACGATCATCGACCCGGGCGCGGTCGACGTTCTCATGGTCGACACACGTGTCTGGAACCGGGGAGTCGGCAGACGTGCCCGGAGCTGGAGAGGTGGGACCGCAGGCGCTCATGCACGCGTCCTCCCACCTCTCCGACTCCCGTCACTCCTCGCTCATGCCCTCCGCAGGCACCACGCGGGACATCGTCCGTGCCGGCAGCGCGGACGCGAGGACCGCAGCGGCGACCGCCGCGACCCCGATGAGTGCCAGGGGCAGAGGCGGCACGCTCAGGGTGGGATCGATCGACACCCCGATGAGCGAGGCCGTGCCCACCCACCCGAAGAACGTCCCCAGACCCACGCCGACGACCAGCGCGATCACCGTCATGAGCAGCGACTCGACCGTGATCATCCGGCCCAGCGCGCCACGGCTGAAACCGAGCGCACGCAGCAGCGCACCTTCCCTCCTCCGGTCGATGACCGACAGCGTGAGCGTGTTGCTCACCCCGATGACGGCGATGACGACGGCCGCGGCGAGCAGCCCCAGGACCACGGTGATCGCGACCTGGAAGATGTCCGCGTACTGAGCGCGCATGAGCGACGGATCCGCGTCCGCCGTGACGTCCAGCGCCGACAGCTGCGAGGTCAGCGATTCGATCTGCGCGATCGTCGCATCATCCGCGAGCCGCACCCACGTCTGCTCGGCAGGCTCAGCTGCATTCGCGGCGTCCGCTGTCTCAGCTGAACCCGCTGCGGTCGCTGGATCAGCCGCTTCCGCGATCCGTTCCGCGTCCGCGCCACTCACGAGCGCCGTGCCGGCGGGCACGTCCAGTGTCGGATCCACGGTGAGCGTGAAGGTCTCGCCGCCCACGGCGATCGTCGTCTCGAGTCCCTCGTAGTCGGCCGTCGCACCGTCGCCCCCGAGCTCACCCGGCGCCAGGCGAACCGTCCCCGGCTCGACCTCGAAGCCGTCGCTCCGAAGCACGGAGTCCTCGGCGTCCTGCGCACTCGCGATGGTGAGGTCACCTGTCAGGGCTCCCGCCGCCTCGGCGTCGGAATCCGAGCCCGAGGCCCCGGCCGGCGCATCCGTGACCGTCACCTCTGCACGGACCGCGGGGACGACCGCGCGCTCCTCGACGACAGTGGACTCGTCGAGCGCCGCCGCGACCTGGTCGCCGGACCCGTCCACCACCAGGTCGACCGGAGTGTCCTCCGCCGTCGACAGCTCGATCGTGCGCTGGAGGCTCGCCGCGCCCACGAGCACGGCGGACACGAGGGTGACACCGATGAGCAGCGCCGCAGTCGTCGACGAGGTGCGCCCGGGCGCGGAGCTCGCGGACCGGCCCGCCAGCAGGATGGACGGCGACCGACCGGTGAGAGCGGACAGTGCGCGGCCCATGACGCCGATGAGCGGCGGCACGAAGACGCGCGCCGCGACGAGCACAGCGATGAAGAGCGTGAAGCAACCCACGATGCCGATCAGTACGGACTGGGTGGATACCGCGAGGAGGCAGAGCGCGAGCCCGCCCGCTCCCAGCAGTCCGCCGATGATCATGCGGACCCAGGGGAAACGTGCCTGAGCAGGGCGGACATCGGCGGGACGCAGCGCTTCGATGGGGGAGACGCTTCCCGCCCGGAACGCCGGGACCATCCCCGCGAGCACCGTGACGGCGATGCCGACGAGCGGACCCACGAGCAGTGCCGCCGGGGTGGGGGAGATCTGCGCGAAGTCGGGCATCCACAGTGCGCGGACCAGCCCTGACAGTCCCCAGCCGATCAGCAGTCCCAGCACCACGCCCGCCGCCGCGCCGACGACTCCCAGGACGAGCCCCTCGAGCAGGGTCGCGCCGCGCAGCTGCCGCGCCGTGGCTCCCACCGCTCGGTAGAGGGCGAGCACGCGGGCACGGGAGGCGACGAGCACCTGGAACGTGTTCGAGATGACGAGGGACGCAACGCCGACGGACAGCAGCCCGAACGCGATCCCCACGGTCGCGAGCATGTTCGTCGATCCGGACAGGTCCTGGATCTGCTGCTCGACGACCTCCTCGACGGTGGACACGTCGACAGGTGCCTCGCCGGCCGACTCTGCCTCGCCAGCCGACTCTGCCTCGCCGGCCGACTCTGCCTCGCCGGCCGACCCTGCCCCGCTGCCTGACTCTCTCTCACCGATCGCCTCGTCGATCGCCGTCGACAGCGTCGCCGGGTCCGTGCCGTCCGCGGCGCTCACACGGATCGCGGCGGGAATGATCTCTGCCGGAGCGCCCTCGAGGCCGTCATCGGTGAGGTGGAGGGTCAGCTGGAGGGATGAGGAATCCGGCAGCAGGCCGGAGACCGTGTAGTCGGTCTCCTCCGTCCCCGGGGTGGCCGCGTACGCCTCGAGCGTCACGGTATCGCCGACCGCGACCCCGAGCGCCTCTGCGTCCGCCTCGGTGAGGGCGAGCTCGTCGGCGGCCGCCGGCAGCGTCCCGTCAACGGGATCCTGGCCGTTCGTCGGCAGCCCCGTGACAGCCGCAGAGACGCTCGAGGTGCCCGCGCTCGCCATGAGGTAGCCGGTCTCCTCGATGTGAGCGGATTCGACGCCGTCGACCGCCGCGACCTCGTCGAGGAGGTCGTCGGTGAGGACGTCGGCCGCATCCGCCGGATCCTCACGCTCGTCGGCGAGGACTGCGACATCCGCCCCGGCCCAGGACGATCTGACCTGGTTCGCGAGCGTATCGCCGAAGCCCTGCGCGAAGAGCAGCGAGGCGACCATGAACGCGACGGACACCGCGACCGCGATGCCGGCCGCGACGAGCCTGCCCGACGCGCTGCGGAGGTTCGACAATGCGATGCGGATCATCGTGCACCACCGGCCTGAGTGGGGCTGGGCTGGGTGGTGATGTGGGCGAGTGCGGTGGCGACGGCCTCGGCGGTGGGGGACCGGAGCTCGCCGGCCAGCCGACCGTCGGCCAGCATGACGACGCGATCCGCCCGCGCGGCGGCCTGCGGGTCATGGGTCACCATGACGACGGTCTGGCCGAACTCGTCGACCGAGGCCCGGAGCAGCCCCAGCACCTCCGCACCGCTCGCGGAGTCGAGGTTGCCGGTGGGCTCGTCGGCGACGATGACCTCGGGGCTCGTGACGAGCGCACGAGCGACGGCCACGCGCTGCTGCTGGCCGCCGGACAGCTCGTGCGGACGATGCCGCAGGCGGTCCGTGAGCCCCAGGAGGTCGACGATCCGGTGGAAGAACCGACGGTCAACCTTCCGCCCGGCCAGCTGGGAGGGCAGGAGGATGTTCTCCTCCGCCGTCATCGCGGGCACGAGGTTGAATGCCTGGAAGACGAACCCGATCCGGTCGCGTCGCAGGGCCGTGAGCTGGGAGTCCTTCAGGCCGGTGATCGGCGTGCCGGCCAGGATGACATCACCCGCATCGGGGACGTCGAGGCCGGCGAGCATGTTCAGCAGGGTGGACTTGCCGGAGCCGGAGGGCCCCATGATCGCGGTGAAGCTCCCCGCAGCGATGTCGAGCGTGAGCCCGTCCAGCGGCCGGACGCGCGCGTCACCTTCGCCGTACGTCTTCACGAGGCCGATCGCACGGATGGCAGGCTCGGCGGTGGGCGCGGAGGAGGGGGAGGCTTCTGGGGCGGTGGTTGTGGTCGGTGTGTGGGTCGGTGCCTGGGACGTTGGGAAGGCCGACGCGGTGGCCGGAGCGGCGGATGCTGCGTGAGTGGATGTTCGTGCAGGTGGCTGCTGTGGTGTGTGCATGACTCCAGCCTCGTCGCCGACGGCCGTGCGCACATCGGACTGGAGGATGGTCCTGGATGTGGCGCGGAGCACGGTGCGGTGCGACGATGCACGATCCGCGTCATACCGGAGTACTACTCGGCGGGCGACGTGCTGCTAGCACGACCTGCTGCAGGGGAGTGGGTTAGTGCCCGGGCGTGACGATCCCGGCGTCGTAGGCGAAGACGACGGCCTGGACGCGGTCCCTCGCCTCCAGCTTCATGAGGATGCGCCCCACGTGGGTCTTCACGGTGGGTTCGGCGAGGACCAGGGAGTCGACGATCTCAGCGTTGCTCATGCCCTGCCCCACGAGTGCGAGCACCTCTCGCTCGCGCGGCGTGAGCGAGGCGAGCATCCGGGCCCGTTCGGGGTCGAGTGCGGGTGGGGCCGGCGGGGCGCTGGGCGGGGTGGACGTGGGGGCCGCAGGTGAGGGTGAAGCCGCCGAGGTCGCAGCGTCTGAGGTCGCACCGGCTGAGGTCGCACCGGCTGCGGTCGCAGTGTCTGAGGGCACAGCGTCTGAGGGCACAGCGTCTGAGGGCACCGTGTCTGAGGGCACAGCCGCCGAGGTCGCCGCGTGTGCGTCGTCAGCGCCGACTCCCTGAGTGGCCTGGAACAGCTGCGTGTCGAGCAGCCGGCGGGTCGTCGTCGGCGCGATCACAGCACCTCCCCTGACGACCGTGCGGATCGAGTCCAGCAGGATCTCCGGCAGGACGTCCTTGAGCAGGAACCCGGACGCCCCGCCGCGCAGCGCCGCGAGTGCGTACTCGTCCTCGTCGAACGTGGTGAGGACGATGATCCGCGGTGCGCGGATCGCTCCCTCATCGGCGAGGGCGAGGACCCGACCCGTCGCCTGGATCCCGTTCAGCCGCGGCATGCGCACGTCCATGAGCACGACGTCCGGCTGGACGCGGGCGATGATCGCGACCGCCTCCTCGCCGTCGCCGGCCTGCCCCACGACCTCCAGGTCGTCCTGCGAGTCGATGACCATCGAGAACCCCGCGCGCACGAGAGCCTGATCGTCGACCAGCACCACACGGATGGGCGCGGAGGAGTCGCTGGGGGTGGTTCCGGGAGCGGCGTCGGGGGACTCTCCATGGGTAGGCACGTCGCGTGGAGCCTTTGTCCCATCTGC
Organism: Brevibacterium sp. Mu109; assembly: GCF_900169375.1. Taxonomy (NCBI): domain Bacteria; kingdom Bacillati; phylum Actinomycetota; class Actinomycetes; order Micrococcales; family Brevibacteriaceae; genus Brevibacterium; species Brevibacterium sp. Mu109. Next base: position 176,966 of record NZ_FXZF01000004.1, on the reverse strand, counting down.
TGAGGAGGCCATCGGGTCAGTCATGGTGTGCGCTCCTCTGCTGGTATTCCTCAGCATGCGGTTTGTCTGCACGAGGGTCCTCGGCAGTCATCCCTGCGCTCGCCAGTTCAACGCTCGGCACCCCAGCACTCGCCACTTCAGCGCTCGCCCCTCTGTTGTTCGTCGCTCCGGCAGGCGCCGGGTCCGTGCTCGCCTCCGGCACCGGCGCCTCGGTCGCGGAGGGTGCGAGAGCAGTCTGTGCTGGGGGCGTGGCTTCTGGAGCCTTGGTTGCTGGGGCACTGGCTTCTGGAGGCCTGGCTTCTGGCGGATCGGATGCTGGAGGACCGGCTGCTGGGGAACTGCCTGCAGGACGACCGCCTGCTGTGGGCTCCGACGCCGGGCGGCCCGCGGACGGGAACCGGGCTGTCACCGTGAACCCGCGTTCGCCTCCGCGACGGGGTCCCGCTTCGAGTGACCCGCCGTACAGCGTGGCGCGCTCGCGCATTCCGATGATCCCGCTGCCGGCTCCCTCCAGCACGGAGGTGTCCTTCCCGGACGCTCCAGCTGCAGATATTCCAGCCCCAGCAGCACCCGCCTCAGAAACGCCCGCCCCAGACACTCCTGCCCCAGAAACTCCTGCCTCAGCAGCACCCGCGCGGCCAGCGTGCGAGCGCACCGGGCCGCCGTCGTCGCTGACGCGGACGATGAGTCCCTGGTCCGTCGTCGAGAGCGCCACCTGCGCCCGAGCCCCCGACCCCGCGTGCTTGAGGACATTCGTGAGCGCCTCCTGCACGATCCGATAGACCGCGAGTCCCGCGCCCTCCGACAGGTGCCCCACCTTCTCTGGAGCGTCGAAGCCGTCGATGCTCACAGCGAGTCCGGTGGCCCGCAGGTCGTCGACAAGGGAGGGGACGGCCGCCAGCCCCGGCATCGGCGAGGTCGCCGCATCCGTGAGCGAATCGGTCCGGAGGACGCCCAGCAGATTCCGCGTCTGCGCGAGGGCGTCGCGTCCGGTCGCCGCGATGGTCGTGAGCGCGTCCTCGGCGGCGGCCGGATTGCTCTTCGCCGCATAGCGGCCCCCGTCCGCCTGCGCGATGACGACCGACAGCGAGTGGGCGATGATGTCGTGCATCTCCCGGGCGATCCGCATGCGCTCGGCGTCCGCGGCCAGTCGAGATTCCGACTCCCGCTCCTTCTCCAGGAGGCGGTTGCGCTCGCGGATGTCCTCGACGGCGGTGCGCCGGCGGTGGGCGAGTATCCCCAGGAGCCACGCGGAGAGCACGATCGCCGCGCACAGGATGATCAGCGCGCTCAGCGCGGAGTACTCACTGCCGTCGATCGGTCGGCCACCGGGTCCCATCGAACTCTGCAGAGCAGCCATATACGCCCAGAGGCCCATGGCGAGGGAACCGACCAGACCCAGCCCGAGCACGATCCGCGAGTCCGTCCGCGACCCCCACTTGGCAGAGGAGAAGACCGTGAGGGGCACCGCGATGACCGCCATGGACGGACCGGCCCCGGTCAGCAATGAGAGCGCGCAGCCGGTCGCGATGAGGACTGAGCTCACGAGCGGAGCCCGTCGCCGCAGCGCGAGCGGCGCCGTCATGAGCAGAGCGACCGCGAAGTGCACCCACTGCGGCGTGGTGCTCGTCGTATCGACCCACACGCGGCCCTGAACAGAGCTCACACTCAACCAGGCCACCGGCGCCGCCCACAGCAGACCGTCGGTGATCCACGGATGAGCGCGGAGGACGGATCGGGCGCGAGAGGCGGTGGAGGAGAAGGACATGCGTGCCACGCTAGCGGTGGGGGAGCGGTCGGACATCGTCCTCAGGGATGATCCTCGGCAGGGGGTGGGCTGGGCTGGTCACAGTCCTGCTGTTCACGTTCCAGCTCATCACGTTCGGCCCGGCGCTATTCCACCCCGCAGCATTCCGCCTCGTCATGACCGGCCGTGCGCGGCGAGGTGGGTGCGGTAGCCGCGGACCGTGCTCACCTGGTCCCAGATCGTGATCGCCCAGATGAGGGGGATCGCCCAGAGCTCCACGGGCAGGGACGTCAGAGCCTCGATCGCGGGATGGAGCACGTCCTGCGTGAGGAGCGCGATCGTGAGGAACACCGCCATGACGAGGTCGGTGATCATGTCCAGCGCGACCAGACCCGTGCTCAGGCGCCTGCGGCGGATCCTCAGCACCGCACCGACCGCGGTGACCGCGAGCAGCACCCAGTACCCGATGAGCCAGAAGAGACCCAGATCCGGGTTGACGAACGTCTCCCCATCGTTGAGGCCCCCGACGTAGACAGCGGTCGTGGGCACGAACGGCACGAGCGCCAGCAGCACGAGGAGGACCAGCGAGACGATCGCATCGGCGCGGACGGATGCACCGCCGGGCGGGACGTCCTCGAGGCTGTCGACGGTCCACTGGGGACGATGCCCAGGACTCGCTGCGCTCGCCCGTACCCGGCCGCCGGACTGCGCGCCCATGGGGGTGGCGCGTTCGATGATCGCGAAGAGGAGGGTCACTGCCGCGAACGCGATGAGCACCGCCGGGATGGACTGGCCGATCGCTGTGCCGAGCAGGCCGCCGATGTGCGCATCTGGAGTGCTGAGGGTGTAGGAGAGCCCGTGCGCCACCAGTGCGATGACCAGCACCACCGGCAGGACCCACATGAGGAACCATGTGTAGACGGGGAAGTACTGCGGGCCGATGAGGTGCTGCGGCGAGTCCGAGTACTCCCGCGCGAGTACGGCGGGGTCGCCCAGTTCCTCGAGCACGGCGACCTCGACGGCGAGATCGCCGTCGGCCCCGGCGCCGGCCGTCCTGTCGTCCTGTCGTGCCTCGACCATGTCTGCGATCATCGCGATGACATCCGCCGTGACCTCGGGCCGCATGGCCTCCGGGACGCGGCGGACGACGGCGTGCACGTACCTGTCTGTGAGCGTGCGCATGTCAGATGTCCTTCCAGAGATCAGTGAGGCTCTCCGTGAGTGCGAGCCATTCGGCGCGGAGGTCCTCGGCGACCCGAGAGCCCGCGTCCGTGAGCGTGTAGTACTTCCGCGGACGCGGCTCATCGGTGTTCCATTCGGCCGTCAGCAGCCCCTGCTTGTCGAGCCTGCGCAGAAGCGGATAGAGGGTGTTCGCCTCCACCTGGATCTGTGCCCGAGCGAGCGTGTCCAGCAGTGAGTAGCCGTACTGGGGCTCCTTGCACGCCGTCAGGCATGCGAGCACCACTGTGCCGCGCCGCACCTCCTGGAGGTGGAGCGCGAGGGGGTCGGCTGAGTCGGTGGGAACCATGACGGCAACGATACTGTGTGTCGCACACTATGACAAGAAGCGATATATCGTGCGATCCGCCATCTGTGCTCACGATGTGACCCGACCGCGCGATCTCCAGCCGCGGTCACTACAGTGGGCACGGTCCGCGAAGACGCTCCCCAGGAGGAGAACTGTGCCCAAGCCCGTCGTGCTGCTTGCTGAGAACCTTTCACCGGCCACCGTCGAGGCCCTCGGTCCCGACTTCGATGTCCGCCAGGCCGATGGGACCGACCGTCCGGCCCTGCTGGCAGCCCTGGCAGAGGCAGACGCCGTGCTCGTCCGGTCTGCGACCCACATGGACGCCGAGGCCATCGCCGCCGCGCCGCGCCTCAAGGTGATCGCCCGCGCCGGTGTGGGACTCGACAACGTCGACGTGCCCGCCGCGACGACCGCCGGCGTCATGGTCGTGAACGCGCCGACCTCGAACATCATCTCCGCCGCAGAGCTCACGATGACGCACCTGCTGGCCTCGGCCCGCTTCTTCGGCGCAGGCCACGCCTCCCTCAAGGAGGGCCGCTGGGAGCGCAAGCGCCTCACCGGTGTGGAACTCTACGACAAGACACTCGGCATCATCGGCCTGGGTCGGATCGGCGGGCTCGTCGCGGAGCGCGCCAAGTCGTTCGGCATGAACCTCATCGGGTACGACCCCTACATCTCCGCCTCGCGCGCCGCACAGATGGGCGTCAAGGTCATGGAGCTCGACGAGCTCGTCGAGCAGGCGGACTTCCTCACGGTCCACATGCCGAAGACCCCGGAGACGGTCGGCATGATCGGCCGCGAGCAGCTCGCGAAGGCGAAGCAGGGCGTGCGCATCGTGAACGTCGCCCGCGGCGGGATCGTCGATGAGGAGGCACTCGCCGAGGCCGTGGCATCCGGCCGTGTGGGCGGCGCCGGCATCGACGTGTGGTCCACCGAGCCGCCGGAGCACTCGGAGCTCATGGAGCTCGACGCGGTCAACGTCACCCCGCACCTCGGCGCATCGACCGACGAGGCGCAGGAGAAGGCCGGAGTCGCCGTCGCGAAGTCGGTGCGCCTCGCACTCGCCGGCGAGCTCGTCCCGGACGCGGTGAACGTGGCCGGCGGCAAGATCGACGAGGACGTCCGTCCCGGCATCCCGCTGACGGAGCGCCTGGGCCGGATCATCGCCGCGCTGACGGACACCGTCACCCACTTCAAGCTCGAGGTGAAGGGCGAGATCGCGTCGAAGGACGTGGGCGCGCTCAAGCTCGCAGCACTCAAGGGGCTCTTCAAGGACCGCGTCGACGTGCCCGTCTCCTACGTGAACGCCCCCGTGCTCGCGGACGAGCGGGGCGTGGACGTCGCGGTCGAGACCAGCGACGTCGCAGACGGATTCCGCAACGTCATCACCCTGGTGGCGACGACCTCGGCAGGGGCACAGGTGTCCGTGTCCGGCACGCTCACCGGACCCAAGCAGGTGCAGAAGCTGGTCGAGGTGAACGGCTTCGAGTTGGAGATCTCGCTGACCGACCACCTGCTGATCTTCGAGTACGTGGACCGTCCAGGCGTCATCGGCGTCTTCGGCCAGGCTCTGGGCCGCAACAACGTGAACATCGCCGGCATGCAGGTGTCGCGTGCGGGGGAGGGCGGCCGCGCGCTGTCCGTGCTCGCCGTCGACACCGCGGTCACGACGGAGATCGTGCAGACCGTCGCGGCGGCGGCCGATGCGGAGCACGCCGCAGCGGTCAACCTCACGGAGGACTGACCTCGCGGAGGTCTGACCTCCGCACCACCACGGGCATCACCGCGAGGAGCGGTCGGGTTTCGCAGCCCGGCCGCTCTTCGTGTGTACGAGACCATCCTCCGGAAGGACGAGCACGATGGAACAGAACAGCGGGACCGGCGCGGCACGCGGGACGGGCGCGGCACGCGAGGCCGGTGCTGCGCGCGAGGCCGGGGCTGCACGCGGGACGGGTGCGGCTCAGTCTGCCGGGGCAACTCAGCCAGTCGGTGCTGCGGCACGCGAGGCCGGCGCCCCGGGGGAGGCCGGCCCTGTCGCGCCGCGCTCCTGGGCGGGCCACCTGAGGCTGCTCGGCCCGGGCGTCGTGCTGGCACTTGCGAGCGTCGGCGCGTCGGACATGGTGACGACGCTGAACTCGGGAGCCGAGTACGGCCTCGCGCTCATCTGGGTGTTCACCCTGGGGCTGCTGCTGAAGTTCGGGCTGTCCGAGGCGATCACCCGCCTCCAGCTCACCGCGGACCGTTCGCTCTTCTCACACATCACGGATGTGGGCGGACGGCTGTTCCCCGTCGTCCTGCTCATCGCGGAACTCCTGGTGGGGCTGTTCTTCGGCGCGGGAGTCGCCGCGATCACCACGCTCATCGCCCAGGCGCTGTTCCCCGCCCTGCCGTTCTGGCCGACGCTGGTCGTGATCCTCCTGTCCGCCGTCGTCCTCCTCTGGGTGGGCCGCTACGGCATCGTCGAGAAGGCGATGATGGGCTTCGCGATCCTCATGTTCCTCGGCATCGTGTCCCTGGCGATCGGGTCGGCCGGTGACGGCGACGCGCAGGCGACCGCGGCGCAGACGATCATGCCGATGTACCCGCACACGTCGCTCATCACGGTGCTGTCGCTGGTCGGCGGAGTGGGCGGTGCGACCGGGATCATGGCCTACACGTTCTTCGTGCAGGAGAAGCGCTGGAGCGGGGCGGCGTGGAAGAGCGTCGTGCGCGGCGACCTGGCATTCAGCTACCTGCTCGTGGGGCTCTTCGCGGTCTCGATGACCGTCGTCGGAGCCTTCTGGCTCTACGGCCAGGGGCACTCGATCGAGAGCAACGACGCGGTCTTCATGGTAGGCGAGCTCATCGGAGAGCGGCTGGGCGGCTGGGCGTGGATCCTGTTCCTGCTGTCGTTCTTCGCCGTGACCTACACGAGCCTGCTCGGAGGATTCCAGGGCATCGCGTACGTGACCGGTGACTGCCTGCGCGTGCTCCGCCGGTACCCGCACCAGGACGATCCTGCCCACGCGATGTCATCGGATGCGGTGGAGTTCAAGGCGGCGCTCATCTGGCTGACGGTGTGCACGCTGGGTCTGCTGACCGTGGAGCAGGTGCTGGGCTTCGACCGCCCTGTCACGCTGGTGCTGGTCTACGCGGCGATCAGCTCGTTCATCCTGCCGGTACTCGCGATCGTGCTGCTCCTGCTGCTCAACCGGAAGTCGGTCGCGCCGCAGCTGCGCAACGGATGGCTGTCGAACACCGTGCTCACCGTGTGCCTCGTGCTCTTCACAGTGCTGGCAGGCGTCCAGGTCGTGGAGACAGTCTCAGGGCTGATCGGGGCGTAGGGTCTCCGGACTGGTCTGGGCTGATCCGGGCGTAGGGTGGACTCATCGCGGCGCTGGCACTCTGTCCCGCCGCGCGGCCCGTGCCCGCGCGGTCGCGTGCCTCACAGCCACCCCATACCGACGCCCACCCCACACCGACAGTCACCCCGTATCTACAGTCACCCCATACCGAGTGAGTGCAAACCGGCCCAGAACCTTAGATTCTGGGCCGGTTTGCACTCACTCGGTGGGAAGCGCGTGCGACTTCCGTCAGGCGTTCCAGAGACCGTAGGAGTCTGCGAGCTCCACGATCTTCTTCGCGCGGGCCAGGCGCGGCAGGTACGAGCCGTCCGTGATCTCCCCGCCGCTGCTCTGCGCGCCCTCGATCAGTTCGCGCGCCCAGCGGCGCTCGTCCTCGGACGGGGCCAGGGAATCGTTGATGATCGGCGTCATCGAGGGCGTGAGCGTGAGCTTCCCGGCCATACCCATCTTGATGGTCCACTCGCAGTCCTCACGGACGCGATCCTCCGAGGCGCCGGCGGGCGAGGGCCCGTCGATGGCGCCCGGCAGTCCGCCCACGCGGGATGCGATGACGAGCCGCGAGCGCACGTACGCCAGCGCCAGCGGATCGTCGGACATGCCGGTGTCCTTGCGGAGATCGTTCGTGCCCAGCGCCAGGCGGAACGTGCCGGGGGCGTTCGCGATCTGCGTCGCGTGCTCGACACCGATCGCGGTCTCGACGAGCGCAAGCACCGGCACTCCGGCCCCCGCCTTCATCGAGGTCCAGCTGACCTGTTCGGGCGCCTCCGTGTTCGGAAGCATGACGCCGCGCAGACCGGCCAGCCCGTTGAGCGCTGCGAGGTCGTCCTCCCAGTGAGGGGTCCGCGTCCCGTTGATCCGCACCCATGCGGTCATCTGGGGTTCGCCGGTGTCAGAGTCGCGGCCGGACAGGGCCTCGACGACGTGCGCGCGCGCCGTATCCTTCTGGTCCTCCGCGACGGCGGCCTCCATGTCGAAGATCACCGAGTCCGCCTCGGACCGCTGACCGGGTTCGAACAGTTCTGGCTTGGCGGCGTTCACGAGCAGCCAGGTCCGGGACAGCTTGGCGGGCAGCGCCGCGGCGCGAGCATTGCGAATGGGAGTCGTCGACATGCTCCGAGTCTATTGCCGTCTGTCACTGGAATGCACCCGGCGCTGTCGCCGGAATGCACCCGGCGGCGATGCGTCGTGGCACGCGGAATCGACCGGCCTGAACGACGCGAAGACACCCCTCGCCTGTCCGAGTCTCATTTCTCAAGATGAGCAGTCGAATGGTGAGACCCGCGCGCTACTGTCATCCCCATGACAACGTTCAAGATCGCTGTGATGCCCGGTGACGGCATCGGCACGGAAGTCGTCCCCGAAGGCCTCAAGGTCCTCACCCGCGCGATCGAGGCCACCGGTTCGGATGCCGTCCTCGACACCGAGCAGTTCGATGCCAGCGCCCGTCGCTGGCACGAGACGGGGGAGACCCTCACCGACGAGGAGATGGAGCGCCTGCGCGCCTTCGACGCCATCTTCTTCGGCGCATGCGGCGATCCGTCGGTGCCGTCGGGCGTCCTGGAGCGCGGCATCATCCTCAAGATGCGCTTCGGCTTCGAGCACGCGGTGAACCTCCGCCCGTCGAAGCTGTACCCGGGAGCCACCTCACCGCTGGCCAACCCCGGCGACATCGACTTCGTGGTCGTCCGCGAAGGCACGGAGGGCTCCTACACCGGACAGGGCGGGACGCTGCGCGAAGGCACCCCGAACGAACTGGCCACCGAGGTCTCCGTCAACACCCGCTACGGCGTCGAGCGCACAGTCCGCTTCGCCTTCGAGCAGGCGCGCGCCCGCCGGAAGAAGCTCACGTACCTCCACAAGACGAACGTCATGGTCCACGCGGGCCACCTGTGGCGCCGCGTGGTGGAATCGGTCGGCGAAGAGTACCCCGACGTCGAGGTGGCCTACCAGCACACTGACGCCGCCATGATCTACATGGTCGCGAACCCGTCGCAGTACGACGTCATCGTCACCGACAACCTGTTCGGCGACCTCGTGACGGACCTCGCGGCCGTCGTCACCGGCGGGATCGGCCTGGCCGCCAGCGGCAACATCAACGTCGCGGGCACGGCACCCAGCCTGTTCGAGCCCATCCACGGATCGGCCCCGGACATCGCGGGCCAGGGCAAGGCGGACCCCACCGCCTGCATCCTCTCCGGAGCGCTCATGGCGGAGAACCTGGGTCTGACCGCTGTCGCCGAGGCCATCCAGACAGCCGTCGAGGCCGACCTCGCGGACCGCGGTACGGCACCCCGGACCACCGCCGAGGTCGGAGACGCCATCGCAGCACGCCTGGCCTGACGGGCCGGGCCGGCTGAACGCCGGGCCGGCTGGACGCCGGTCCGGCTGGTCGGCTGACTGACTGACCAGCGGTTCGCCGAGGCCGTCGAACCCCCTTCCCAGCACTCCGGAGTCGGGTGCGCCCACCGGGTGGGGGCGTTCGTCGTCCCTGCGTTAGAGTGACCGCAGACACAACCGATTCCTCATCAGAGAGAAGTATGCAATGACGACGTTCGCACTCCAGAAGAATCCGCAGCCGCAGAGCGAGACCGTGCGGAACGCGATTCTGGGTGCCCCCGTGTTCGGGACGCAGTTCACGGACCACATGGCCCACATCCGGTTCACCGAGGAGCAGGGATGGCACAACCATGAGGTGGTCCCCTACGGTCCTCTCGCCCTGGATCCGGCCGCCGCGGTCCTGCACTACGCGCAGGAGATCTTCGAGGGGCTCAAGGCCTACCGCCACGCCGACGGATCCGTCTGGACGTTCCGCCCGGACCGCAACGCAGACCGCATGAACTCCTCCGCTGCCCGCATGGCGCTGCCCCCGATGGACGGAGATGACTTCGTCGACTCGCTGCGCGCGCTGGTCGAGCAGGATGCGGCGTGGGTGCCCACCCCGAAGGACGACGCCGACGAGGTGAGCCTCTACCTGCGCCCCTTCATGATCTCCGCAGAGCGCTTCCTGGGGCTGCGCCCCACGCAGCAGGCCGACTACTACGTCATCGCGTCTCCAGCCGCCGCGTACTTCTCCGGCGGTATCAAGCCGGTGAGCATCTGGCTGTCGCAGAACCTCAAGCGATCGGGTGCCGGCGGGACCGGCTTCGCGAAGACCGGCGGCAACTACGCGGCGTCCACGGCGGCGATGATCGAGGCGAACTCGAAGGGCTGCCAGCAGGTCATGTTCACGGACGCCGTGGACGGCACCCACCTCGAAGAGCTGGGCGGCATGAACCTCATGCTCGTCACCTCGGACGGCAGGCTGCTGACCCCACCGGTGTCGGAGACGATCCTCGACGGTGTGACCCGCCGGTCGGTGCTCGACCTGGCATCGGGTCTGGGGCTGACCCCGGAGGAGCGCCCCATCACTGTGGAGGAATGGCGCACCGGTGCCGCCGACGGCACGATCGTGGAGGCATTCGCCTGCGGCACCGCCGCGGCGATCACCCCGATCGGGAAGCTCGTCACGGACGACTGGACCGTCGACCACGGTGAGACGCCCGGCGAGACGACGGTGGCGATGCGCAGGACTCTGCTGGACATCCAGTACGGCCGGGCCGAGGCGCCGGAGGGCTGGATGGTCAAGCTCGCCTGAGCGAGCACAGACCGCATCGACCGCACGCGCTGATCCACACACGCGCTGATCCATGCACGCTCTGTTCGACGAGGAGGGGGTCGGGATGCCCGAAGACGAAGGTGCCCCGGCCCCCTCTGCTGTTTCTGCAGGCGGTGCCGTCCCCGGCCATGACGGAGCGCGCTCCGTCGCGCGCGTGACGCTGTGCGCGACCTGCGGCGTGGAGGCGGCGGATCCGCCGCCCGCCGTCTGCCCGATCTGCGAGGACGAGCGCCAATTCGTCCCCGCCGTCGGCCAGGTGTGGACGACGGTGGGAGAGCTCGCTGACTCGGGGCGATCGATCGAGGTCGCCGAGGTCGAGCCGGGCCTCCACTCACTGCGGACCCAGCCCCGCACGGGAATCGGACAGACCTGCTATCTGGCGGCGGCCTCGGGAGCGGATCGCACCGGCGGGCTGCTCTTCGACGTCCCGCCCTTCATCGACGACGCCGCGGTCCAGGCGGTGGCGGCGCGCGGGGGAGTGGGCGCGATCGTGGCGAGCCACCCGCACATGTACGGACTGCAGCTCGAGTGGAGCCGTGCCTTCGACGATGCCCCGATCCTCGTGTCGCGGAAGGACTCGGGCTGGGTGCAGTGCCATGGACCCGCGATCGAGCTCTACGACGAGGAGGCGGAGCCCCTGCCCGGCATCCGCGTGCGCCAGGTGGGCGGGCACTTCCCCGGCAGCTCCGTGGCGCTGTGGCGCGCGCCGAGCGACGGTGCGCTGGTGATGCTCGGCAGCGACTCCGTGTCGCCCGTGGCCCGCGCCGGCTGGGTCACCTTCATGCGGTCGTTCCCGAACTACCTGCCACTGTCCGCACGAGCGGTCCGGATGATCGCGGAGCGCGTCGCGGACCTGGACGTGGAGAGGATCTACGGCAGCTTCGGGCAGCGGCTCATGCACGGCGGGGCGCGTGCCATCGCAGAGTCGGCGGACCGATATGCGGCGTGGGTGTCGGGCGCATACGATGACCGCATATGAGCAAGCGACTGCGCACGGCCGCTGAGGCCACCCCCGGACTGCATCGGATCGAACGACCGGTCACGGATGAGCGGGATTCGGCGACGTTCTCCCTGGCCTATGTCCGCACGACGCCCGGACTGGGCGATGATGCACCGCGGGCGGCGGATGACTCCGGTCCTCCCGTCCTCATCATCCCGGGTGGACCCGGGCTGGCGTCTGCAGTGCCGTACCGGGCGCTGCGGCAGAAGGCCGTCAGGCAGGGCCTGGACGTCCTCATGCTCGAGCACCGCGGAGTCGGGCTCTCTCGCCGTTCCGCCGACGGGTCGGATCTGCCGCTGGAGGCGATGCGCATCTCTCTCGTCGTCGACGACATCCGCGCCGTGCTCGATGCCGAGGGCATCGACCGGGTGACCATCGTGGGCTCGTCCTACGGCTCGTACGTCGCGCTGGCGTTCGCCGTGACCCTGCCTCATCGGGTGGCGGCGATCGTGCTGGACTCTCCGATGCTGGAGGCGAGCAGGGCGGAGAGCCGCGCGTGGGCGGACGGTCTGCTCTACGACGGGACCCACGGCGACGACGAGCACCGCTTGCTGGCCCGCAAGGTGCGTGACCTCGCGATGGACGGTGTCCTCTCACCAGAGCGGCTGTCCCGCGCAGTCCGCATCGTCTACGAGTTCGCAGGGATGGGCACTCTCGACGCGCTGCTCAACCAGATCGCGGTGGGGAAGGCCCGGACCACTCTCGCGACCCTCGGGAAGCTCGGCCAGTCGGACACCGACGAATCGCTCCCGTACTACATGGAGTTCGACCGGGTCGGAGAGATCGCGTTCCGGGAACTCGACTTCGCTGATTCGGACTCGGAGGCGTTCTTCGACACCGGCGCCTCGTTCCACGAGGTCGCGAAGAAGTTCTCGCCGTTCAGCGCTGAGCCCTTCCACCTCGCCGCATCGCTTCCGTCGCTGACCGTCCCGGTCGTCGCGCTGTCGGGGGACCGCGACCTGCGGACCCCGCGTCCCGTCGCGGAGCGCATCGCGCAACTGGCGCCTCGCGGACTGTTGGCCACCGTCCCGGACCACGGCCACAGTGCCCTGGATACTCACGTCGAAGCGCTGTTCGCGTCGATCCGCCTGACGATCGCACGCATGGGGGAGGGCGACGGAACCGACGTGCTGCACGGCACCGGCGCCGAAAGCTCGCCCGAGGTGCGGCTCGAGGGGCTGTCGAAGGGCGGCGGGCCCTCGGCGATGCTCGGCGGCACCATCCGCGCGCAGCTGGCGGTCGACCGGCTGCTCCCGCGCCGCCGCTGACCCAAGAATATTACGAAACGGTCACGATGATTCTCGGTGTCACCCCTTTTTCGCAGAAGAGCGAAAAAGCCGGTGTACTGTCTCCCCATGTCTTCTTCAGACTCCCGCAGTGATGCGGGAACGCTCGCGCAGCGCGCTGAGCTTCCGACGACCTCAGACGTCATCGCCGGCCTCCCCTGGAGGTGGAGAACCCAGGGTGCGATCTTCCTGGTGGGTGGCCTGGGCTTCATGTTCGACGCCTGGGACGTCGCGCTCAACGGCTTCCTCATCCCGCTGCTGAGCGACCACTGGAGCCTGACGGTCGGTGAGGCCGCCTGGATCGCGACGGTCAATCTGGTCGGCATGGCGATCGGCGCGTTCGTCTGGGGCGGCATCGCTGACCGGATCGGGCGGAAGAAGGCGTTCACCCTGACGCTGCTGTGCTTCTCGGTCTTCACTGCACTGGGTGCGATGAGCCCCAACATCTGGATCTTCTGCCTCTTCCGCTTCTTCGCCGGATTCGGCCTGGGCGGCTGCATTCCGGTCGACTACGCGCTGGTGGGCGAGTTCTCTCCCGCGAAGCACCGCGGCAGGGTGCTCACGGCGCTGGACGGCTGGTGGCCCATCGGTGCGACCCTGTGTGCGTTCGTGTCCGCCTGGCTGATCTCGTTCACCGACTGGCGCGCCGTCATGCTCATCATGATCGTGCCGGCCTTCCTGGTGTTCGGGATCCGCCTCTTCGTCCCCGAGTCCCCGATGTACCTGGCGAGCGTCGGGCGCCACGACGAGGCCGACGTGATCGTCCGCCGGCTTGTGAAGGCGACCGGTTCCGACGTGACGGAATGGCGCCGTGCGGAGGTCGAGCCTCCCGCGGCGGCGCCCGGCACATGGGCGGGCAAGGTCGCGGCCGTCACCGGGCAGGTCGCAGATCTGTGGAAGTGGTCGACTCCGATCACGCTCGTGGCGTGGTCGCTGTTCGTCTCGATCCTGCTCCTGTACTACGCGGCGCTCACCTGGCTGCCGAAGATCCTGCGCGAGCAGGGCCTGGGCGACGAGGCCGCCTTCATCGTGACGGGGCAGATGACGGCGGTGGGCATCGTCGGCGTCATCGCGTCCGCGCTGCTGATCGAGTACATCGGTCGGCGCTGGCAGCTGGCCCTGTCGTCGCTCGCGGGCGTCGCTGCCCTGGTGGGCTTCGCATGGGTGCTGGAATCGTCCGGCGCCAACCTGAGTGCGACGGCGCAGGCCCTCATCCTCGTGTTCGGGTTCGTCATCCAGATCGCGATCCCCACCCTCTACACGTACGTCTCCGAGCTCTACCCGACGAAGCTGCGCGCCTCCGGCTTCGGCTGGGCGTCGAGCGCATCGCGCTGGGCGACGGGCATCGCGCCGCTGGCGTTCGGGTCGTTCCTGTGGCCAGTCCTCGGGCTGACGTGGACCTTCGCGCTGACGGGTGCGCTGGTGGTCATCGCGGTCATCCTCATGGCGGTGCTCGCCCACGACACGACGGGGCGCGAGCTGGAGTGAGGGGCGGTCTGGCGCGGGAGGTGGACGCCCTGGACCACCTGTGAGCGGCTTGCCATATATACCCCATGGGGGTATATATGGAGTATGACTGACTCTCGGCGCCATCCCCCTCATAACTCTGACGCGGACCACCGCGAGCATGCGGGTAGCCATGGCGAGCACCCAGCTGGCGACGGCGATCACCGGGACGGACCCGGCGATCACCAGGACGGCCACCACGAGCACGGTTCCCATGGCCACAGCCATGCTGGTCACGAGCACGAGCACGAGCACGAGCACGAGCACGACCACGCCGGAGGCCACGGTCACCACGACCACTCCGCTCACGCGGAGCAGTTCCGGCGCCTCTTCTGGATCATGCTGGTCCTCGCGGTGCCCACCGTCGCCCTCGACCCGATGTTCGCGCGACTCGTCGGCTATCCGCTCCCCGAGTCCGGCTGGCTGACGTGGGTCGCTCCGGTCCTCGGCACTGTCATGTACGTGTGGGGCGGCCGCCCCTTCCTCACCGGCGCGGTCGACGAGATCCGGGCCCTTCGTCCCGGGATGATGCTCCTCATCGGGCTCGCGATCACCGTCGCGTTCCTCTCGTCCTGGGGCTCCACCCTGGGCGTGCTGAGTGCTGAACTGGACTTCTGGTGGGAGCTGGCGCTCCTCGTCGTCATCATGCTGTTGGGCCACTGGGTGGAGATGCGCTCCACCGCGCAGACGGCCTCCGCCCTCACCGCGCTCGCCGCCCTCCTGCCGGACACCGCAGAGGTGGTCCGCGAAGGCGAGACCGTCCAGGTGGATCCTGCCGAGCTGGTGGTGGGCGACCTCGTCGTCGTCCGCCCCGGTGCGTCCGTGCCGGCCGACGGCCGCGTCGCCGAGGGGTCCGCGAGCATGGACGAGTCGATGGTCACCGGCGAGTCCACAACCGTCCGCCGTGGCGAGGGTGATCTCGTCATCGCCGGCACCATCGCCACTGACTCCGGCCTGCGCGTCGAGGTGACGGCGGTGGGCGACGACACCACCCTCGCCGGCATCAGCCGTCTGGTCGAGGAAGCGCAGTCCTCCAGCTCCCGCGCCCAGCGGCTCGCTGATCGTGCCGCGGCCTGGCTCTTCTGGTTCGCCTTCGTCGCCGCTATCGTCACCGCGATCGTGTGGGGGCTGCTCGGCACACCCGATGACGCCGTCGTCCGCACGATCACCGTGCTCGTCATCGCGTGTCCGCATGCACTGGGGCTGGCGATCCCGCTCGTCGTGTCGATCGCCACGGAGCGGGCCGCCCGCGCGGGCGTGCTCGTGACGGACCGGCTGGCGCTCGAGTCGATGCGCCGCGTCGACGTGGTCCTCTTCGACAAGACCGGGACGCTCACCAAGGGCGAACCCGCCGTCACCGACGTGGTCGCGACGGCTCGCACCACAGCCGCTGAGGACCTCACTGCTGCAGAGAACCCCATCGCTGCGGAGAACCGCACTGCTGGGGAGAGCCCCGCCGCCGAGGCCGTGGTCCAGAACCAGCAGAACGCCCCAGCCGGCCGGTTCCGGCGGGACCCGGCTTCCGCCTCGGGCGCGGGGGAGGACTGGGTGCTGCGGCTCGCCGCGGCAGCGGAGGCCGACAGCGAGCACCCGCTGGCCCGGGCGATCGTCCGGGCGGCCGAGCAGCGGGGACTCACCGTGCCCCGGGCCACCGACTTCTCCTCGCATCCCGCGGAGGGAGTGCACGCTCGCGTCGAAAGCACTGACGGAATCGACGGCACTGTCGGCACCGACGGCACTGTCGGCATCGACGTCCACGTGGGCGGCCCGCACCTGGTCACGAGGCTGGGAGGCGAGGCGCTCGACGCGACGGCTCCGTGGCGGGTCGCAGGGGCGACCGTCCTGCACGTGTTCGCAGACGGCGTCGTCGTCGGCGCACTGCGCGTCGAGGACGAGGTGCGCCCGGAGTCGCGAGCGACGATCGACGCGCTCCACGATCGCGGGGTCGACGTCGCGATGATCACCGGCGATGCGGAGTCCGTCGCACGGACGGTGGCGGCAGAACTGGGCATCGACCGCGTCTTCGCCGACGTGCGTCCGGAGGACAAGGCGGCCGCCGTCGAGCGCCTCCAGCAGGAGGGCCGCATCACCGCGATGGTGGGTGACGGCGTGAACGACGCTCCCGCGCTCGCCCGCGCGGACGTGGGGCTGGCGATCGGCGCCGGCACGGATGTGGCGATCGGCTCCGCGGGGGTGGTGCTCGCAAGCTCGGATCCGCGCAGCGTCCTGTCCGTCATCGACCTGTCGCGGGCGACGTACCGGAAGATGGTGCAGAACCTCTGGTGGGCCGCCGGCTACAACCTGCTGTCCGTGCCCCTGGCCGCAGGCGTCCTGGCGCCGGTGGGCTTCGTCCTGCCGATGAGCGTCGGAGCGATCCTCATGTCGCTGTCGACCGTTGTCGTCGCACTCAACGCGCAGCTGCTGCGCCGGCTCGACCTGCGGCCGGAGCGAATCGGGGTGGAAAGGAGCGGAGCAGAAAGGATCGGGGCAGAGAGCTGAGGAGCTGTGCGCAGGTGGGCTGTGCGTAGGGTGGGCCCATGGTCGAAACGTCTGCGCAGTCCGGTGCCGCCCCCATGCCCCACGACGAGTTCCTCTGGCTCGAGGAGATCGAGGGAGCAGATGCGCTCACGTGGGTGGACGAGCAGAACCAGGCAACTCTCGCGGAGTTCTTCGATGACGATGCGAAGGCGACTTCGGACGCGATCCGCGGGGCCCTCGATTCGGAGGACCGCATCCCCGGCGTGAGCAAGCTGGGCGACCTCTACTACAACTTCTGGCGCGACCGGGACCACCCCAAGGGCCTGTGGCGCCGCACCACCTGGGAGTCCTACGTGACGGACAGCCCGGAGTGGGAGCTGCTGCTCGACGTCGACGCGCTGGCCGCGGCCGACGAGACGGAGTGGGTGTTCCACGGCGCCCGGGTCCGCCGCACCGACCGCCGTCGTGCGCTCGTCTCGCTGTCCCCGGACGGCGGCGACGCCCATATGATCCGGGAGTTCGACCTCGAGACGAAGGAGTTCGTCGACCCGGCGGACGGCTTCGTGCTGCCCACCGCGAAGGCGCAGGCGAGCTGGATCGATGACGACACCCTGCTCATCGCGACGGACTTCGGACCCGGATCGCTCACCGATTCGACCTACCCGCGCAGCGCCCGTCTGCTGCGACGCGGAGAGGCGCTCGAGGACGCCCGCGAGATCATGTCCGTGCCGGTCGAGCTCCTGTCCATCTTCACCGGCGTCGACCGCACACCGGGATTCGAGCGGGCCGTCATCGTCGAGGCGATCGACTTCTACAACTCCCGCACCTGGATGCGAGAGCTCCCGGTCACCGACGACGGCATCGCAGAGGCGGATGACCTCACCGTGAGCTGGACGCTCATCGACGTCCCAACGGACGTCTCCGTCGACGTCGATCGGGACCTCCTGCTCCTCCGGCCGCGCACGGACTGGTCGGGCACCGGTCCGAACGGCGTTCCCTTCACCGTGCCGGCGGGGGCGCTCGCCGTCGCGCCGTATGACACATTCGTCCACGGCGGGGGAGCCGCGTCCGCTGCGCCGATGGTCCTCTTCGCCCCGGAGGAGGGTCCCCAGCCGCGGACCTCGCTGCAGGGCTGGTCGCTCACCCGGGACCATCTGGTGCTGTCCTTCCTCACCGATGTGCGCGCGGAGCTGCGGGTCGTGGACCGCGAGGTCCTCGTCTCCGGGGGCGTGCCCGCGTCCCAAGGTGGTGCTGTGTCCGAGGGTGGTGCTGTGTCAGGAGACGTACCTGCGGGGAGGCCCGGTGCGCTGCCCGGTCGTGCGCTGCCGGGTGTGGACCCGATGCTGTCGGTCGGCCTGGGGGCCGTCGACCCGGATGATCCGGCGACGGCGAATGACGTGTGGATGACGGTGAGCGGATTTCTCACGCCCACGACGCTGCAAAGAGGCGCGCTCGGAACCGCGGGGGAACCCGATGCCGATCTGACTGCGGTCAAGCAGGCTCCTGAGCTCTTCGACGCGACGGGGCTCACCGTCACCCAGCACTTCACCCGCAGCGCGGACGGCACCCGCGTGCCGTACTTCCAGGTGGGTCCCGCAGACGGAGGCGGAGACGGCGAACCCGCCCCCGTCATGCTCGACGGATACGGCGGCTTCGAGCTCAGCCGGCTGCCCGGCTACGCGCCGACGATCGGGCTGGGCTGGCTGGAGAAGGGCGGCACGTACGTCATCGCGAACATCCGCGGCGGCGGGGAGTACGGCCCCGGCTGGCACACGGCAGCGCTGCGGGAGAACCGCCAGCGTGCCTACGAGGACTTCGTGGCCGTCGCACGCGACCTCGTCGCCCGGGGCGTGACGGTGGCGCAGAAGCTCGCGTGCTCCGGCGGCTCCAACGGAGGCCTGCTGGTCGGCAACATGCTCACGCAGTTCCCCGACGACTTCGGCGCGGTCTCCTGCGGAGTCCCGCTCCTGGACATGCGCCGCTACACGAAGCTGTCCGCCGGAGCCTCCTGGGCCGCCGAGTACGGCGACCCGGACGACCCCGCGGACTGGAACTTCATCCGGACTTTCTCGCCGTACCACCTCGTCGACGAGGAGGGAGGGACGACGTATCCTCCCGTCCTCTTCTGGACGGCGACCTCGGACGACCGCGTCGGCCCGGTGCAGGCGCGGAAGATGGCGGCGAGGATGCAGAAGGCCGGCGCGGAGCATGTGTGGTTCTTCGAAGACCGGGAGGGCGGCCACTCCGCCGCGTCGGACAACGAGCAGGCCGCCAAGACCCGCGCGCTGTCCTACGCGTTCCTCATGCGACAGCTGAACGGCTGAGTGACTGGACGGCTGGGCGGCTGGGCGGCTGGATGGTTAAACGGCTGGGCGGTTGAGTGACGGAGCGGCTGGACGGCTGAGTGCGGGAGTGACGGAGCCGCGGGGACACCGAGCGTGACCCGCCCCCCTCAACACCCGATCGAGTGAGTGCAATATGGCCCAGAATCGGCGATTCTGGGCCATATTGCACTCACTTGACTCCAGGTCGGGTGCTGCTCGAGGCCGGGTGCTGCTCGAGGGCTGTGCCGGGCCTCAGCGCTTCGAGTCCTCACTGCATCGAGTCGTCAGTGCATCGAGCGGCGCAGGGTGACCCAGGAGCCTGTCCCGACGACGACTGCCAGTCCAGCGAGTATGCCTGCCAGCCCCAGCGGTCCCATCGTTGCGAAGAACTCCAGCACGGACGACCACGCCTCCATCCGCGTGATGATGAAGATCGCTGCGAGGAGCACGAGGGCCAGTCCTATGACGGCGATCGTGACGGCGATCGTCCCCGCGCGCCGGTAGATCGTGGCGAACCAGAACCCGGTGAGGAAGAAGAACATCGTGAGTGCGGCGACGACGGCTGCCGTGCCCACCCAACCGTTCTCCCAGACCCACGGGAGGTAGGCGATGTAGCCGTTGATCCCGTATCCGTCGGTCGCCTGCTCGAAGAGTCCCAGGAGGACGTAGAACGCGGCGAGCACAAGGGCGGAGATCGCTGCGGCGACGACCGTGCCGAGGAAGAACTCGCGCCGCGTGAGGCTCATCGCCTGGGAGAACGGGAACGTGAGGCTCATCGCCTGGACGCCCACGGCCAGGTAGTACCAGAGCGGAGCCTGACCGCCGCCGCCGTACACCGGGGAGTCCGAGTCGACCATCCAGTAGATCGCCAGGGAGAGGAGGACGGCGGAGACGATGATGAGGAGCGGGATCCAGAGGAACGTGTACCGATTGACGAACTGCAGCCGTACCACGCTGAGGATGCGTGAGCCGGTCGAAGCGGTGCCGCTCGTCGGGGGATCAGCGGCACGGGCGCGGATCGGTCCTGTCGCCCTGGCGGCGTCGCCGGTCGTGGTCACGGTCGTGCCTCCTGTGCTGGCCGAGGTACTGGCCGAGGTACTGGCCGAGGTGGTGGTCGTGGATGAGGTGGTCATGTGCGTGCCTCCGATGGATCAGTGGAGCGGGATCCCGTGCCGGCCTGTGAACCGGCCTGTGCGCCGGGTCGTGCCTCGGACGATCCGTTCCGGTTCTTCTGGGTGAGGTGGACGACGAGCTGCTGCAGCGGGACGGGCGTGCGCTCGAGGCCCGCCTCCCGCACATCCGTCAGCTCCGCATCGCTCAGCGTGCCGAACACCGTGGCGGATGAGACGTTGCCGAGCGACTGACGGTGCAGGACCTCGCGGCCCACGACGAAACGGTTCACCTGGTCGGCGCTGCCGGTGAGCGTCACGGCCTGGCCGCGCAGGTCATCAGTCGTCGCGTCGACCAGCAGGTGCCCGTCGTCGATGATGAGGACCCGCTCGATGAGGTCCGCGATCTCATCGATGAGGTGCGACGACAGGACGATCGTGCGCGGGTGCTCCGCGTAGTCCTCCATGAGCCTGTCGTAGAAGAGCGCGCGTGCCACTGCATCGAGTCCCAGGTACGGCTCATCGAAGAACGTGATCTCCGCCCGCGCTGCCAATCCGATGATGACGCCGACAGCGGACAGCTGCCCGCGGGACAGCTTCTTGATCGTGGTCTTCAGGGGCAGGCGGAAGTCGGAGATGAGCTCTTGCGCGAAGTCCTCGTCCCAGTGCGGAAAGAACAGGCGTGCGGAGCGGAAGGCGTGCTGCGGGGTGAAGTCGTCCGGGTACTTCTGGCTCTCGCGGACGAAGCACATCCGGGACAGGACGCGGGCGTTCTCGTAGGGCTGCTCCCCGAACACGCGGATGCTGCCCGATGTGGGGAAGTTCTGCGCCGTGAGCATGGACATCGTCGTGGTCTTGCCGGCGCCGTTGCTGCCGAGGAACCCGTAGATCGCATGCTCTTCGATGCGGAAACTCAGGTCGTCGACTGCGGTGGTGCTGCGGTAGCGCTTGGTGAGGTTCTGGACGTCGATGACGGCGGTCATCATGCCTCCTGTGGTGCACGGTGGGCTGCCTGGTCTGCGGGGTCTGCCTGGTCGGTGGAGCCCGCCTGGTCGGTGGGGTCTGTCTGCTCTGCGGCCCGTTCGGTCCGCTCCGAGTCGTCCCGGTGCTCTGTGATGAGGCGGATGACGTCATCCGGTCCCAGTCGCAGTCGGCGGGCTTCGGCGAGCAGAGGGGAGATGTAGGCGTGCGCGAACCCCTGGGTGCGCTCGTCGACGAGTCGCGTGCGGGCTCCGGTGGCGACGAACATTCCGATTCCTCGCTTCTTGTAGAGGATTCCCCGGTCCACGAGTTCGGAGACACCCTTCGCCGCTGTCGCCGGATTGATGCGATGGAAGGTCGAGAGCTCGTTCGTGGAAGGCGCCTTGGACTCCTCCTCGAGACTGCCGTCGACGATCGAGTCCTCGATCGATTCCGCGATCTGGAGGAAGAGGGGGCGACCCTGATCGAACATCCGAGCTCCTGCCCTGGTGGATCGGTTAGTTACTCGACTAGGTAACCATTCAACCGAGGGTCGAGTCAAGGGTCGGTGCACGATCTGTACCCAGCAGGACGATGCGCACCGAGCAGGACGATGTGCACCGAGTAGGTTGGAGTCATGACGAGCATGGATCACTCGAAGGCAGAACACTCCAGCACGCACAGGCAGCAGCACCACGGCGAGTACAAGGTGCCCGGCGGCAAGCTCGTCGTCGCGGACCTCACGACCGCGGACGGTCGGATCGTGGAGGCGAAGATCTCCGGGGACTTCTTCCTCGACCCGGAGGACGCCTTCAATGCGCTGGCACCGGCACTTGTGGGGGCCTCGGCGACGGAGGGCCCGGAGGCGCTGGTGCAGCGCCTCGAAGCGGCACTCGCGCCGTTCGACGAGGACCTCGACCTGCAGGGCTTCAGCCTCGACGACGTCGTGACGGTCGTGCGCCGCGCACTGGCGGGCGCGCGTGAGTTCGCGGACTACCCGTGGGAGGTCATCCACACCCCGGTGCTGCCCACGCGGCTCAATGTCGCGCTCGACCAGCTGCTCCTGGCGGAGGTCGAAGCCGGCCGGCGCGGGCCCACACTCCGGATCTGGGAGTGGGACGACCGCGCAGTGGTGATCGGGGCCTTCCAGTCGTACATGAACGAACTGCACCCCGAAGGCGTCGAGGAGCACGGTGTGGAAGTCGTCCGACGTGTGACCGGGGGCGGCGCGATGTTCATGGAGGGCGGCAACTGCATCACCTACTCCCTCTATGCGCCGCGGGAGATCGTCGCAGGGCTCGACTACACGGAGTCGTACGCGTACCTGGACCGATGGGTGATCGAAGCGCTCGCGAAGCACGGCGTGAACGCCTGGTACGTGCCGATCAACGACATCACCTCGTCGAAGGGGAAGATCGGCGGAGCCGCCCAGAAGCGGACGAGGAACGCCGTCATCCACCACGCGACGATGAGCTACGACATCGATGCGGACAAGATGACCGACGTCCTGCGGATCGGGAAGGCGAAGATCTCCGACAAGGGAATCGCGAGTGCGAAGAAGCGCGTCGATCCGGTGCGCAGTCAGACGGGCGTGTCGCGGGAGGAGATCATCCGCACGATGATCGAGACCTTCACCGCGAAGTACGGTGCGCGCACCGGCGAGGTCACGGGCCAGGAGATGGCGGCGGCCCAGGAGCTCGTGGAGGAGAAGTTCGGCACGGAGAAGTGGACCCGCCGCGTGCCGTGACGACGGTGGGTGAGGCGCCCCGCGATGTGGGAGACTGGCGACACCCGTGGGACGCGGCGTCATCGCCGCGCTCCACCTCGTCCCGGAAACCGCGAAGAAGGACAGAAGTGCGCCACGTCGAACCGGAAGTCTCGCTCATCGCCAAGCCCCAGATCGACTGGGAGTCGGTCAACGCCTACCTCGATGAGGTGGGAGGCCGTGCATGGTCGGACCGCGTCCAGCCGTCCGAGTCGCCCGATGGCGAGGACCTCGTCGAGTTCTCCGGTCGCATGTGCTATCGCTCGTGGGAGCCCGGCCTCAACCCGAACGTCTCCCGCGTGCGCACGGACTCCTCCGAATACGTCGGCAACGTCATCCGCTCGCAGCACGGATCGGTGCTCGAGCACGCGAACTACACGTTCATCCTCCACAACGTGTCCCGCGTGCTGACACACGAGCTCATCCGCCACCGCGCGGGCTGCGCCTTCTCCCAGGAATCACTGCGGTACGTCCGTCTGGACGAGCTTCCCTTCTGGTTCCCCGAATGGGCGCGCGAGGACGAGGAGCTCATGGAGCGCTCGCTCAAGGTCCTCGACACGCTGGAGGAGCACCAGGCGTGGATGGCGTCCCACTTCGGCCTCGATGAGGAGGGGACGAAGTTCGCGCACAAGAAGCACATGACCTCGTTCATGCGCCGCTTCGCACCGGAAGGGCTGGGGACCGGCATCGTCTACACCGCCAACCTGCGCTCGCTGCGCCACGTCATCGAGATGCGCACCGCGCCGGGCGCCGAAGAGGAGATCCGCCTCGTGTTCGGCAAGCTCGCAGAGATCATGAAGGACGAGGCGCCCGCAGTCTTCGCCGACTACTCGGTGGAGGACGGCGCCTGGGTCCCGGGGACCAGAAAGGCCTGATCCATCATGTCCGACATCTTCGCCGCAGACCTGCACCCGGGGAAGACGGAGGTCGTCGCACGACGGCTCTCCGCGCGGTTCGGAACGGAGCTCACCGCAGCCGACCTGCGGATGCTCACCTCATTCCGCTTCGACGATCCAGCCGGCGAGGTCGGCTGCGAGACGCACATCGTCGCGGTGACGCTGCCGGATGCTGGAGAGGTCGTCGTGCAGGTGCCGCTGACCTACCGCGGTGCGCCGCTCGACGAAGCTCCCGATGAGGCGCTCGTGACCACCATGGATCATTCGGTGCTGGGCGAGCGGTGGGTGTACGAGGCGGCGCACGACCCGGTCTACGTGACGGAGCTGCTGCTCGCGATCACCGACGCCGACGGTGCGGCGGAGCAGTTCCTGGTCGAGGACGACGGCAGCAAGTCGCGCATCACGGAGGGGCTTGCGAACGTGAACGGAACGGGCCCGGGGATCGACCCCTCCCGAGCGGCCGTGGACGCGGACGAAGCAGCCGGCGTCGAGGGTGCGCGCTCTGCGGATCCGACCCTCGCCGCTTCGCTGCCCGAAGTCGGGTACGCGGGAGACAGGACGCTCATCAGCATGCGCGGTACCGCTCTGGAGGTCTACGACGTGCTGGACCTCGGGAGCCCGTCGGCAGAGGGAGAAGGCGTTCCCGGCGGGTGGTCGGTCGATGCCGGACAGCTCGTCGCCACATGGGACGGTCAGAAGGCGCCGGTGACGCTCGCGCGCATCGTCGTGTGATCTGCCGCGGTCCTAAGAGGACGCGACTGGGTTCACGCCCGATGAGCCTCACATCCCGATGAGCCTCACGGCCTGATGATCGTGAGTCCGGTGGAGCTTCCCCGCGCCATCTCCTCCATCGCCGCGGGCGCCTCCTCGAGACTGATCGTGCGCGTCACGAGGTCCTGGGGACGCAGGCGCCCCTCGACGACGAGCGCGACCAGCGGCCCGTAATCCGCAGCCGCCATCCCGTGGGATCCCAGCAGGCTGAGCTCCTGGCCGATCACCTGCGGCACCGCGGTGGTGGGGCGACCGGAGAGCAGCCCGATCTGCACGTGGCGACCCAGCGGCCGCAGCGACTGGAGTGCCGCGTTGAGCGTGGTCTCGAGGCCCAGCGCCTCGACCGTCACATGCGGGCCGACGTCCGTGCCGAGTCCGGCAGCGGCGTCGCGGACGGCGGCGGCGACCTCGGCCTCGGTGAGCCCGGTCGAGTCGACGCAGGCGCCGGCCCCCATCGTCCGCGCCAGTTCGAGCGCGTCCCGGGAGATGTCGACGGCGACGACGTCTGCGCCGATCGCTTTGGCGATCATGATCGCGGACAGGCCGACACCGCCGCACCCGAACACGGCGACGACCTCGCCGGCGCTCAGCCGGGCACGGTCGTGGAGCCCGCGGAACGCGGTGGCGAACCGGCAGCCCAGGGGGAGGACGGCCTCGGCGGGCAGGTCCTCCGGGGCCGTCACCAGGTTCGTGTCCGCGTGGTGGATGACGACCTCGTCGGCCCAGGAGCCCCAGTGGGTGAAGCCCGGCTGCGTCTGGGTGGGGCAGACCTGCGCATTCCCGGATCTGCAGAACTCGCAGGTCCCGCATCCGCAGACGAAGGGGACGGTCACACGGTCCCCGATGGTGAAGCGGGTGACGGCCTCACCTGCTCGGGCGACGCGGCCCACGAGCTCGTGGCCGGGGACGTGGGGGACGGACACCGAATCGTCGTGCCCGGCCCACGCGTGCCAGTCCGACCGGCACACGCCGGTGGCCTCGACGGCGATGACGACGCCGTGTGCGGGTGCGGAGGGCGATTCGACGTCCTGGACGGACGGAGTCTGGCCGAAGGATTCGTAGACGACTGCGCGCATGGAGCGGAGTCTAGAGGGTGGTGCGCCCGTCAGCATCCGGTGTCCAGCGCGGCGGCCTCGTCAGCCAGGGCGGTATCGATCGCTGTGATGAGACGGCGGCGGATCTCGTTGCCGCGGTCCGCGAAGCCGCGCTGGCGGCGGACGTACTCCGCCTTGCCCGCCGTGGTCTCGATGGCGACGACTCCGTATCCCCAGTCGCGCACGTCATACGGGCTCGCCTCCATGTCGAGGGTCCGGATGTCGCGCGCGAGGTCGAATGCGGCGAGGGTGACGTCGGACGGGACGATCGGGCCCAGTTTCATCGCCCACTTGTAGAGGTCCATGCCGCCGTGCAGGCAGCCGGGCTGCTCCATCTCCTGCATCGTGTCCCTGGTGGGGGCGAGCTCGTTGAGCGGTCGGGCCTCCGGGGTGAAGAACCGGAACGCGTCGAAGTGGGAGCAGCGGACGCGGTGCGATTCCACGACGGTGTCGGTCTGCGCGTGGGTGAGCCGCAGCGGCACCTGGTCGTGGCGGACCTCGTCGGGGGACTGCTTGTAGACCATCGCCCATTCGTGGAGCCCGAAGCAGCCGAAGGTCCCCTCCCGCTCCAGCGTCCGCGCCAGCAGATCGCGGATGAACAGCGCGCCGTCGCCGCGGGCGGTCCGCCAGCTTGCGAGGTCGACGGTGACTGCCGCCGCCGAGGCCGGGGCGGCCTGCGGAGGTGAGCCCGCTTCCGAGGTCGGGCTGGCGCGGACAAGCGGAACCGCCGCCGAGGCCCGGGCCGGGTCGACTGCGCGGTACCACTTCCGGCCGGCGAGCTCGGAGAGGAACGCGGAGCCGTGGTCGTCTGCCTGGACCACGACGCCCGCGCCCGGGTGCCATGTCGACAGCTGCCCGGGGGTGAAGGGGTAGTAGGTGTGGAGGAAGTCCTCGACAGGGTGCTTCTCCCCGCGGGCGCGGCGCGCGAGGTGCGCGGCCGTGCGTTCGTGCACGGCGGCGGCGTGGTCGGCGGCCAGCTGCGCGGCGGCGGAGGCGGAGAGGACTGTCGACGTCAGGACTGCGGGTGTGGACACGGCTCAAGTGTAGGCGCGGGCAGGCGGCGAGGGGTGGGTGGCAGGACGACAGGGGTGGGTGGCAAAGGCGGGCGGTGGTGCCCGACGTTCGTCGCACACGTGATGCGGCAACTCGCAGCTCTCACGGAGTCCAGCACACCGATCAGACGAAGCCCAGAGCCGCCGCCTCGTCGCGCTCTGCGGCGAGCTCTGCGACGGAGGCTCCGATGCGTGCGCGTCGGTCGTCGTCGAGGTCCAGCCCGTCGACGATCCGATGAGCGCCGTCAGCATCGACGGTGCAGGGGAAGGACGAGACGAGCCCCTCCGGCACCCCGTACTCGCCGCCGGAGCGCACCGCCATCGACACGCGTGCTCCGTTCGTGCCGAATGTCCAGTCGCGCAGGTGGTCGAGCGCGGCCGATGCAGCGGATGCCGCCGACGAGGCGCCTCGTGCGGAGATGATCGCCGCACCGCGGTTCGCCACCTGAGGGATGAACTCATCTCTCACCCACGCACGCGCGTTCGCCGCACCTCCGCAGACCTCGGAGAGCACCGCGGGTGCCGGGCGGCCGTCGATGAGCGCATCGGCGAGGTCCGGCACCTGCGTGTTGGAGTGGTTGCCCCAGATGGCCACACGCTCGATCGACTCGACCGGTGCCTGGACCTTCTGCGCGAGCATGCCCAGGGCCCTGTTGTGGTCGAGCCGGGTGAGCGCCGTGAAGCGCGACGGGTCGATCCTCTGCCCGTCGGCACGTTGCTGGTGGGACGCATGATGGGCGGCGATGAGCGCATTGGTGTTCGCGGGGTTCCCCACGACGACGACCCGCACGTCCGCCTTCGCGCTGCGCCCCAGGGCGGCGCCATGCGCGCGGAACACCTCGCCGTTGGCGCGCAGCAGGTCGGCACGGTCCATCTCCTGTGTCCGCGGTGCGGCGCCGATCAGCAGAGCGGCGTCGGCCTCGGCGAAGGCCTCGTCCGGATCATCTGTCGCGGTCGCCTCGAGGAGTGTCGGGTACGCGCAGTCGGCGAGCTCCATGAGGACGCCCTCCAGCCGGTCGACGGCCTGGGGGACCTCGAGCAGCCGCAGTCGGACGGGCTCCGCCCCGTAGACGGCTCCGGCGGCCAGCCGGAAGAGCAACGAGTAGGCGATGCTTCCTGCGGCTCCGGTGACGGCGATCGTGCGAGTCATGGCGGTCCTCCTGTGTGAGTGGCGTTGCCTGCATCCTCCGCCCCGGCCCTGTGCGCCGTCCAATGAATGATCTGGTCGATATGATCCGTTCATGGATGAATGGACGCTGCGCTTCGCCCCGGATCTGCGTGCGCTGGTGGCACTGGCGCGTGAGGACGGGCACATGACGGGTGCGGCGGCGGCCCTGGGGGTGCCGCAGTCGACGATGAGCCGACGGATCAGGGGACTCGAGGATGCGCTGGGAGTGCCGCTCGTCGTGCGGCAGGGCCGCCGCGTCGCACTCACCCCGCGTGCCAGAACGCTCACGGACCGTCTCGGGGAGCCTCTCGCGGAGATCG
This sequence comes from Brevibacterium sp. Mu109, assembly GCF_900169375.1. Taxonomy (NCBI): domain Bacteria; kingdom Bacillati; phylum Actinomycetota; class Actinomycetes; order Micrococcales; family Brevibacteriaceae; genus Brevibacterium; species Brevibacterium sp. Mu109. The sequence goes on along the minus strand of NZ_FXZF01000004.1, from coordinate 148,963 downwards.
ACCGTGCACTCATCGAAGCGGCAGCGGAGACGGACGCGGAGCACGGCACGGTGCGCTTCGGATTCCCGCTCACCCTCGGCGAGGAACCTGTTCCCGGAGTCATCGCAGGCTTCAGGCGTGCCTTCCCGGGTGTGGAGCTCCACCTCGTGCAGGAACACGGGGCATCGCTGGTCGAGCGCCTGGTCACCGGTTCGCTTGACCTCGCACTCGTCATCCCACCGCCGGCGCAGCTGCCCCACACCGTTGTTGCGGAGCAGGAGATCGTCGCGGTGCTGCCGAACGGCCACCGACTGGCCGGACGCAGTGAGGTCGATGTGGAGGATCTTGTGGGCGAGCCGCTCATCGCGAACCCGCCGCAGTTCCATCTGCGTGCGCTCACCGACGAGCTCTTCCGCCGCGTGGACGAGGTGCCGGCCATCGCCGTCGAAGCGGCAGAGTTCGGGACGATGCGCAGGCTCGTCGCACTCGATCTTGGGTGCGCGCTCCTGCCGCGCAGGCGCGATCCGGTCGATGGCACGTGTGAGGTGCCGATCAGCGGCGGGCTGTCACGGGCCGTGGCGCTCGCGTGGCCGTCGGGGGCGCTGAGTGTGCCCGCACGACGGCTCCGCGATCACGTGCTCGCGAGGTCTGTTCACGTGTGACGCTGTGGCGTGTGGTGAGGCTGTGTCGTCGTGTGGGGAGGCTGCGTCGTGCGGAGACGGCGTGTCGTGCGGTGACGCTGTGCCGGAGCGTGACAGCTCGTCACCAGCTGAACAGGTCGAGAATGCCGTAGGCGTCGCGGACGCGGTGGCCGGTGAGGCGGAAGAGCAGCCCGAGCACGACAGCGAGCACGAGCGTGCCCACCAGGAACCCCCACTTGCCGGGGTGGCCGAAGTCGGTGGCGACGATGATTCCCGCGAGGACGACGAGGAGGTTGGACAGCAGGAACAGTCCACCGAGGATGATGGAGAGGCAGTTCTTCACGGAGGAGGTGTCCTTCTCTTCGCGGTGGTGGACTCACGTGCGCGGGCTCATCTGCGCGGGCTTATGTGCGCGATGAGCGCTTCGACGTGTGCTTGGTGGGAGGGGCGGAACGCGGGTCTTCGGGCCAGGGATGCTTGGGGTACCTGCCGCGGTTCTCCGCGCGGACGTGTGCGTAGGCGCCGCTCCAGAAGCTCGCGAGGTCCGCAGTGACCGCCAGCGGTCTGCGCGCGGGCGACAGGAGATGGACGAGGACGGGCACGCGACCGTCGATGACGGCAGGCCCCTCCGACGCTCCGAACATCTCCTGGAGCTTCACCGCGAGAACGGGCGGTGACGTGCGTGGCCCGTCATCGGTCGTGTGCTCCTCCGGCCGCGGATAGTCGAGGCGCACGGAGGAGCCCGACGGCACCGCGACCCGGAGTGGCACCAGACGGTCGAGGTCCACGGCCTCGGGCCAGGGGAGGAGCCCTTGGAGTGCGTCGTGGAGACGCAGTCGCACGGTGCGCTTGGGGCCGGCGGCTCGGGCGTTCCCGGACGCGAGCATCCTGGCAGCACGTCGGATCTCCAGTCCCAGCCAGTCGTCGAGGGTGTCCGCGAGCGAGGCGGAGCGGACATCCGGCCAGGGGACACCGAGCACCTGATGAAGCAGGCCCAGTCGCCCGCGCAGAAGCGCGAACGAGTCCGCCTCTCCCTCACCGGCGAGGCCCGCGAACGCAGCTCCCGGAGAGTCGCCGTCGCCCAGGCGCCCCAGTGCGGTCCGCACTGCGTCTGCGATGCCGGCGCTCGCCGACTCCTCTGTCACGCCGACCGGAGTCGACGTCAGCGTGATCGCTCCCAGCGAGTCGATCCTGCGGCCGCGCAGCCTGCCGTCACGCCATTCTGCGGAGTCACGGACGCTGCGCAGAGCCGACCCCGCCCACAGAGCGGTCTCCTCGTCGATGCCCACACCGGCGCGGATGAGGGTGCGACCGCCGACGACCGCGGCGTCCGCGACGACGATCCAGTCCTCACCGTGCAGCGCTGACCCGCGCTGCAGCTGCGCGCCGGTGCCGGAGGCCAGGAGGTAGTCGGAGTCCGACCCGGCACGCAGCTGCGCGATCAGGTCCGGTCGCGACAGGGCGAGCACGATGCCGAGGTCGCGAGCCGCGGACGATCCCGCGGTGGACGCTGAGCTCCCGCGTGTGTCCGGCTGCGTTGTGTCCGGCTGCGTTGTGTCCGCCTGCGCGCGGGCAATGCGCTCGAGCCTCTGCACCTCTCGCCGCCAGCCGGCAGGGGCGGCGTCGTGCGAGTTGCGCGCACGTCTGAGCAGTGCGGTGAGGTCGCCGCCGTCAGCGCGGACATCGAGGGACAGGAGCGCGGCGCATTCCGCCGCCTGCCGTGCACCGATCACAGGAGCCGCGAGGAGCAGCCCCCGTGCGGTCCGCGGATCCGCAGGGACGGCTGCGAGCGCTCGCCCGAATGCCGTCGCACGCGCCGCGGTATCCGGTGATTCGAGCGCGCCCAGTCCGTGCAGAGTGCGTGCGGCGGCTCGGAGCGGCAGGTCCGGCAGCGGAGTGGGGAGAGGCAGGCCCTGACCGCCGGGCGACCCCCACACTGCGAGGTCGAGCACCGCACCTGTGAGATCAGCGGTGAGGATCTCCGGTGACGTGTGGGCTGGGAACGCTGCCCATTCGGCCTCAGAGCTGCAGCGCCAGACCGTTCCCGGTGCTTCGCGAGCCGCACGCCCCGCACGCTGGTCGCCGGAGGCCTTCGACACGCGCACAGTGGTGAGGCCTCCGATCCCCCTGCCCGTGTCGAAGTGCGGGACTCGCGCCAGGCAGGAATCCACGACGATCCGCACCCCGGGCACCGTGAGCGCCGATTCCGCGACGGAGGTGGCGACGACGACCCGACGTCTGACGAATCCCGACGTCTTCGTGCCTGCGTAGTCTCCGCCTGTGCGGTCGCCATCTGTGTGGTCGCGATCTGTGCGATCGCCATCTGGGAGGACCCCGCCTGCGGGGATCCTCCCTGCAGGGGTCCCGCCTGCGTGGCTCCTGCCTTCAGGGGCGCCGCCTGCGAGGACGGCGCTCTGCTCCCGGCGCGGGGTGGATCCCGTGAGCGTGAGGACATCGACGTCCGCGCAGCGCGATCGCACTTGGGCTGCGATCCGGTCGACCTCGCGGTGCCCCGGGGCGAAGACGAGGACATCGCCGGGACCCGCCGCCAGCGCATCGTCCACGGTCGCTGCGACATGGGTGAGGAAGTCCGGGCGCACTCCTCGTTCATCCACAGCACGGCGGGGCGGCGGCGACCACCGCACGGTGAGCGGGTGCGGCTGCGCTGCGACGCGCAGGATCGGCGCACTGCTACCATCGGCACTGCCCTCTTCGGCATGTGGTTCTTCGGCACTGCGGGCGCCTGAGTCGCCTGTGTCGCCGGAGTCGCCTGAGGCACTGGAGCCGAGGCTGGAGGCAGACTCTGTGCCTGCGAGTCGCCGCGCCCAGTCTTCGGCATCGAGTGTGGCGGACATGACGAGGAGGGACAGGTCGTCTCTCAGGTCGACCAGTTCGCGCAGCATCGCGAACGACAGGTCGGTCTCGAGGCTGCGCTCGTGCACCTCGTCCAGCACGACCGCGTCGACACCGGAGAGCTCCGGATCGTTCAGCAGCCGGCGCAGGATCACCCCGGTCGTCGCGAACTCGATCTGCGTGTCCCTGCCCGTGCGGCGGTCGCCGCGCACGGTGTAGCCGACGGCCCCGCCCACTTCCTGGCCCGACAGGTGCGCCAGCCGGTGGGCCGCGGCGCGGGCCGCGACCCGGCGGGGCTGAGAGACGAGGATGCGGGCGCGGGTGCCTGGGGCCTCGGCAGCGGTGGTCTGTGGTGCAAGCGCCACGGCGAGAGCGGGCGGGATGACGGTCGTCTTCCCCGACCCCGGCGGGGCCTCGATGACCGCACGCAGTCCGCGCTGCGGCGTCGCGAGCACAGCGATGCGATCCACCAGGCCTCCCGCGGGCAGCCCGGCGCCGATCCGGTCGAGGTCGAAGACGGGGTGCACGGTCACGTGCATCAGTGTGCCACTCGGCACGGACACCGCGGACTGAAGTGCCGTGCGAGCGGGAGTGCTCTGCGAGTGGGCCTGCTCTGCGAGCAGGCGTGCTCTGCCAACGGAAGTTCCGTGCGAACGGGCGTGTGTCCGTGCCCGGACCTAGACTGTCCGCATGCGCATCGTTCGATTCGTCCACAAGGACGCACCCACGTACGGAGTCGTCGAAGGCGACCTGCCGGAACTCGGCGACGACGGCAGCGTCGACACCTCCGGGCTGTCGATCGCGGTCCTCGACTCCGATCCCTTCTTCACCCCCGCACAGTCGACGGGGGAGCGCCTCACGTACGACGACGTGAGGCTGCTCGCCCCCATCATCCCCCGCTCCAAGGTCGTGGGCGTGGGCCGGAACTTCGCTGACCACGCAGCGGAGATGGGCAACGACGTGCCGGTCTCGCCGCTGACCTTCATCAAGCCGAACACGGCGGTCGTGGGCCCCGGCGAACCCGTGCGTCTGCCGGCGGTCAGCGAGAACGTGTCCTATGAGGCGGAGCTCGGAGTCGTCATCGGCCGGGTCGCGAAGGGCGTGAGCGCGGACAAGGCGTACGACCACGTCCTCGGCTACGTCGCGGCGAACGACGTGACCCTGCGCGACCTCCAGCGATCCGACGGGCAGTGGACGCGGGCGAAGGGCTTCGACACGTCCTGCCCGCTGGGCCCCTGGATCGAGACGGAGTACGACCCGGAGGCCGTGCGGCTGCGCAGCTGGATCGACGGGGACCCCCGCCAGGACGGGACGACGGAGGACTTCGTCTTCGACATCCCCACCCTCATCGAGCACATCACGGAGACCATCACGCTGCTGCCCGGCGACGTCATCCTCACCGGGACGCCGGCCGGGGTCGGAAGGGTCGAAGCGGGCAATCGCATGACCATCGCCATCGACGGGCTGGGAGTCCTCGAGAACCCCGTCATGGACGCCTGAGCGCAGCACCTCGCAGAGCCTCGCTGCACCCCTCCACACGCATCCCCTCACACAGACCCGAAAGGAACCACGTCCTCGTGACCACCAAGGTTCGCTTCTGCCCCTCGCCCACCGGCACCCCGCACGTCGGCATGATCCGCACGGCCCTCTTCAACTGGGCGTACGCCCGCCACACCGGTGGGACGTTCGTCTTCCGCATCGAGGACACGGACGCCCAGCGCGATTCAGAGGAGAGCTTCCAGCAGGTGCTCGACGCGATGCGCTGGCTGGGCCTCGACTGGGATGAGGGCATCGAGGTCGGCGGCCCACACGGCCCCTATCGCCAGTCGGAGCGCGGTGACGTCTACCAGGACGTCATCCAGAAGCTCGTCGCGGGCGGCCACGTCTACGAATCCTTCTCCACCAACGAGGAAGTCGAGGAGCGGCACCGCGCCGCAGGCCGCGACCCGAAGCTGGGCTACGACGGATTCGACCGCGACCTCACGGATGAGCAGAAGGCCGCGTTCCGCGCCGAAGGCCGTGAGCCGGTGCTGCGCGTGAGGATGCCGGATGAGGACATCACGTTCACAGACGTGGTGCGCGGCGACATCACCTTCAAGGCGGGCTCGATCCCGGACTTCGTCGTGGTGCGCGCGAACGGCCAGCCGCTCTACACGCTCGTCAACCCGGTCGACGACGCCCTCATGGGCATCACGCACGTGCTGCGCGGCGAGGACATCCTGTCGTCGACACCCCGCCAGATCGTGCTCTATGAAGCGCTCAAGGCGATCGGCGTCGCAGAGCAGACGCCGCAGTTCGGCCACCTGCCCTACGTCATGGGCGAGGGCAACAAGAAGCTGTCGAAGCGCGATCCGGAGTCGAACCTCTTCCACCACCGCGAACGCGGCTTCATCCGCGAGGGCCTCATCAACTACCTCGCACTGCTGGGCTGGTCGATCGGTCCGGACCGCGATGTCTTCTCCGTAGAGGAGTTCGTCAAGGCGTTCGACGTCGCGGATGTGAACCCGAACCCGGCGCGGTTCGACGTGAAGAAGGCGACGGCGATCAACGCCGACCACATCCGCCTGCTCGACGAGTCGGACTTCCGCGACCGCATGGTGCCGTACCTGCAGGCGGCCGGGGTCGTGTCCGATCCGGTGACGGAGGAGGAGGCGCGGATCCTGGAGCAGGCGGCTCCGCTCGTTCAGACCCGCATGAACCTGCTGGGGGAGGCCCCCGATCTGGTGTCGTTCCTCTTCACCGCAGACGCGGACCTCGAGCTCACGGAGGACGGCCTCAAGACACTGAAGGACACTGCCTCCGAGGTCCTCCGGGCCTCGCTGTCGGCTCTCGAATCCGTGGGCGAGGGGGAGTGGGCGACCGCTCGCCTCGAGGAGGTGCTCAAGGAGACTCTCGTCGAGCGCATGGAGATCAAGCCGCGATTCGCCTACGGGCCGCTGCGCGTGGCCGTTTCAGGTCGTCGGATCTCGCCCCCGCTCTTCGAGTCGATGGAGATCCTGGGGAAGGACTCGACGCTGGTGCGCCTGCGAGCACTCCAGGAGCACCTCGCCGGGGCGTGACCCTGCGGGTTCTGCGTGTTCTGAGAGGGCGCCCCGGATTGCGTGACCACCATCACGCACCGGGGCGCCCTCTCGCTTTGCACCGGCGCGCGGGTCCGTGTAATGTTATCTCTCGTTGCCAGGAGTTCTCCGGAGCTTCCAGGCATTGGGGTATGGTGTAATCGGCAGCACGTGTGATTCTGGTTCATTTGGTCTAGGTTCGAGTCCTGGTACCCCAGCGAGTGACTCACGAGTCTCTCATGAAGTGGATGCACTTCAGTGCGCCCCCGTCGTCTAGTGGCCTAGGACGCTGCCCTCTCAAGGCGGAAACGGCAGTTCGAACCTGCTCGGGGGTACAGTCAGGAGCCCGGTTCTTCATCACGAAGAACCGGGCTCCTTCTCATTCACATCCCGCGACGTCCCGGGAAATCCCGGGGTTCCGCCACATCCGGCGACATCCCGGGGCCCGCGACATCCCGGGGCCTACGACATCCCGGGGTCCCGCCATCCCGGGGTCCCGCGTCCCGCCACATCCCGCGAGTGAGTGCAACCTGGTCCCTGCAGGCTGTTCGGGGACCGGTTTGCACTCACTCGGCGAAGCGGTGGCTGGGGCGGTGGCTGGTGCTGGGTCCCGGTGGCCGGTGCTGGGTCCCGGTGGCCGGTTGCTGTGGGCGCGAGCTCTGAGGGTTCGGCGCTGCGGGGCTCCGGTGCCCCCGTCCCGCGGCGTCCTACCCGCATGCCGCCGAGAGCTCACAATCCGCACAGATCATTGACTGGATCTGTACGGATTGCGAGCTCTCGATGCTGTTGCGGTGGGGTCCCGGGGCCGGACGCGACCAGGCCGGACGTGACCAGGCCGGACGTGACCAGGCCGGACGCGATCGCGCCAGACGCGACCAGACCGGAGTTGATCAGCCCTGCTGCCGGATCATCTGCCCGGCCACCAGCACCAGCCCCGCAAGCGGCGTGCTCAGCCGCGGATGAGGGCGTCTGTCAGCACGCGCGCGGCCTCGATGATGGATTCTGCGTGCAGGCGGCCCGGCTGCCGGGTGAGGCGATCGACCGGTCCGCTGATCGAGACGGCTGCCACGACGCGGTTGCTGGGGCCACGGACGGGCGCGGACACGGAGGCGACGCCCCGCTCGCGCTCCGCGATCGACTGGGCCCACCCGCGACGGCGCACGCCGGACAGCATCGTGGCGGAGAAGCGCGCGCCGCGCAGCCCCGTGTGCAGCCGATCGGGCTCTTCCCATGCGAGGAGCACCTGGGCGGCGGACCCTGCCCGCATGCTGAGCGTCGCTCCCACCGGCACGGAATCGCGAAGACCCACAGGCCTCTCCGCCGCGGCCACGCACAGCCGCAGGTCGCCCTGCCTCCGGAAGAGCTGAGCGGACTCGCCGGTGCGATCGCGCAGGTGCGCGAGCACGGGGCCCGCTGCCGCCAGGAGGCGATCCTCGCCGGCGGCGGACGACAGTTCGGCCAGCCGCGGCCCCAGCACGAACCGGCCCTGGAGGTCGCGGTTGACGAACCGGTGGAACTCCAGCGCGACGGCCAGTCGGTGGGCCGTCGGACGGGCGAGTCCGGTGAGCGACACGAGTTCCGCGAGTGACGCGGGCCCTGCCTCGAGGGCGGAGAGGACGAGCGCGGCCTTGTCGATGACGCCGACCCCGCTGCTGCTGTTCGTGGATGTCATGTCTCACAATCTAGACGTCTTGCCATTCGAGATGCAAGTCCGATATGCAGGATTCCGGAGCTATCCTTGCCGGACGAACAGCGCGCCCCGCACGTCCTGAAGCGTGAGACAGCGGCATGGGACTGCAGGCGCGCACCTGCTCATCGCGACGCGTGCGGGCCACAGCTCGCACCGCCAGTGAGCAGGAGCGGCTACTGAACAGAGGAGGCCCGACTGTGGGCAGGACACTCGCGGAGAAGGTGTGGGCCGACCATGTCGTCCGCAAGGGCGAGGACGGCGCGCCGGACCTCATCTACATCGACCTGCACCTCGTGCACGAGGTGACGAGTCCCCAGGCGTTCGAGGGCCTGCGGCTCGCGGGACGCCCTGTCCGCCGGCCGGACCTCACCGTCGCGACGGAGGACCACAACACCCCGACGCAGGACATCGACAAGCCGATCGCCGACCCGACGTCGCGCACGCAGATCGAGACGCTGCGGACCAATGCGGAGGAGTTCGGCATCCGCCTGCACTCCCTGGGTGATGCGGAGCAGGGGATCGTCCACGTCGTGGGCCCCCAGCTGGGACTCACGCAGCCGGGGACCACGGTCGTCTGCGGCGATTCGCACACCTCGACGCACGGAGCGTTCGGTGCGCTGGCGTTCGGCATCGGCACGAGCGAGGTCGAGCACGTGCTCGCCACCCAGTCGCTCAGCCTCAAGCCGTTCAAGACGATGGCGATCACCGTCGACGGGACGCTGCCCGAGGGCTCGACTGCGAAGGACATCATCCTCGCCGTCATCGCGAAGATCGGCACGGGCGGGGGACAGGGCTACGTGCTCGAGTACCGCGGCGAAGCGATCCGGAGCCTCTCGATGGAGGCGCGGATGACCATCTGCAACATGTCCATCGAGGCGGGCGCCCGCGCAGGCATGATCGCGCCGGACCAGACGACCTTCGACTACCTCGAGGGCCGCGACCACGCGCCCCATGGCGAGGAGTGGGACTCCGCGGTCGACTACTGGAAGTCGCTGCGCACGGATGACGACGCCGAATTCGATGCCGAGGTCGTCCTCGAGGCATCCGACCTGGAGCCGTTCGTCACCTGGGGCACGAACCCCGGGCAGGGCCTGCCCCTGTCGGCCGACGTCCCGGATCCGGCGGACTTCGTCGACGAATCCGAGCGCGAGTCGGCGGAGAACGCACTGGCCTACATGGGGCTCACACCGGGGACCCCGCTGCGCGAGATCGACATCGACACCGTCTTCCTGGGCTCCTGCACGAACTCCCGCATCGAGGACCTGCGCGCTGCGGCCGACGTGCTGCGCGGTCGTCGGACGAAGGACGGCATCCGCTTCATGGTGGTGCCCGGGTCCGCCCGCGTGCGCCTCCAGGCTGAGGAGGAGGGCCTCGACCAGGTGTTCAAGGCCGCCGGCGGCGATTGGCGCTTCGCGGGCTGCTCGATGTGCCTCGGCATGAACCCCGACCAGCTGGCGGAGGGCGAACGCTGCGCGTCGACCTCCAACCGCAACTTCGAGGGACGGCAGGGCAAGGGCGGTCGCACGCACCTCGTGAGCCCGCTGGTCGCCGCGGCGACTGCGGTGCTCGGCACCCTGTCCGCACCGGGGGACCTGCCGCCTGCCGATCCCGAGGCCGTGGCCGCCTCCCGCGAGGCGGAGGCCGCCGCCGCTGCCGAGGCGCAGGCGCGCCCCGCGCAGATCCCGCTCAGCGTCACCCCGGGCGCCGTCCGTCCCACGGCATCCGCAGGCAAGGAGGCATGACCATGGAGAAGCTGTCAGTCCACACCGGAGTCGGTGTGCCGCTGCGCCGGTCCAATATCGACACGGACCAGATCATCCCGGCGGTCTACCTCAAGAGGGTCACCCGCACGGGATTCGAGGACGCGCTCTTCGCCCGCTGGCGGAACGAGCCCGACTTCGTCCTCAACCACGAGGTGTACGCGAACGGGTCAGTCCTGGTGGCCGGCCCGGACTTCGGCACCGGGTCCTCCCGTGAGCACGCCGTCTGGGCGCTGCACGACTACGGCTTCCGCGCAGTCCTCTCGAGTCGCTTCGGCGACATCTTCCGCGGGAACGCGGGCAAGGGCGGACTGCTGGCGGCACAGGTCGAGCAGTCGGACATCGAGCTGATCTGGAAGGTGATCGAGAACCATCCGGGTACGGAGATCACGGTCGACCTCGTCGCACGCACCGTGTCCGTCGACACCCTCACGGTGCCCTTCCAGATCGACGACTACACCCGCTGGCGCCTGCTCGAGGGCCTGGACGACATCGGCCTCACCCTCCAGCACGCGGATGCCATCGAGGAGTTCGAGGGTTCGCGTCCCGAGCACAAGCCGAAGACGCTGCCCGTCCTCTGACCGCAGGAAGCCTCGCGTCCCCGCTCCTCTGACTCAGATCCGATACCATGCACACGGTCGTCCTCAGGGCGGCCGTGTGCATACGGTGTCCGTCCGTACGCCAGTTCCTGACAGCAGAGGAGCCTGAATGCTCAACGTCCACGGTGGAGTGCCGCTGAACGGGACCGTGCAGGTGCGTGGTGCGAAGAACCTCGTCCCGAAGGCCATGGTCGCGTCCCTGCTCGGGGACACCCCCTCGATCCTGCGCGGTGTTCCGGCCATCAGCGACGTGGAGATCGTCACGGGTCTGCTCGAGCTCCACGGAGTGCGTGTGACGCAGGGCCCCGACCAGGGTGAGCCCGACGGCGAGCTGGTCCTTGACCCCGCGGACGTCGAACAGGGATCGATCGTCGACATCGATGCGCACGCCGGCTCATCGCGCATCCCCATCCTCCTCTGCGGACCGCTGCTGCACCGGTTGGGCGAGGCCTTCATCCCCGACCTCGGCGGATGCCGGATCGGGGACCGGCCGATCGACTTCCACCTCGAGGTGCTCCGCAAGTTCGGTGCGGTCGTGGACAAGACGCCCGGGGGCATCCGACTGTCGGCGCCTCAGCGCCTGCGCGGCACCAAGGTGAAGCTGCCGTACCCGTCTGTGGGTGCGACGGAGCAGGTGCTGCTCACCGCAGTGCGCGCAGAGGGCGTGACAGAGCTGCGGAACGCAGCGATCGAACCGGAGATCATCGATCTCGTCATGGTCCTGCAGAAGATGGGCGCATCGATCACCGTGGACCCGGCCCGGGTCCTGCGGATCGAGGGCGTCGATCGCCTCCAGGGGTACGTGCACCGCAGCCTGCCGGACCGGAACGAGGCGGCATCCTGGGCCTCGGCGGCGCTGGCGACGGGCGGCGACATCACGGTCGCCGGAGCCCGCCAGCAGGACATGATCACGTTCCTCAACGTCTTCCGGCAGATCGGCGGCGAGTTCGACGTGCTGGAGGACGGCATCCGCTTCCGGCATCCGGGCGGCGAGCTCCAGTCCATCGTCCTCGAGACGGACGTCCACCCGGGTTTCATGACCGATTGGCAGCAGCCGCTCGCCGTGGCGCTCACCCGCGCATCCGGGATGTCGATCATCCACGAGACGGTGTATGAGAATCGGTTCGGCTTCACGGACGCGCTGCGTACGATGGGTGCGAAGATCCAGGTCTACCGCGAGTGCCTCGGCGGCACCCCGTGCAGGTTCGGACGCCGCAACTTCCTGCACTCCGCGATCGTGTCGGGTCCGACGCCGCTCACCGCAGCGGACTTCACCGTCCCGGACCTGCGCGGCGGCTTCTCCCACATCGTCGCCGCCCTCGCAGCGGAGGGCACCTCGCGCGTCTCCGGGATCGACGTCATCAACCGCGGCTACGAGCGCTTCTCCGAGAAGCTCGACGGCCTCGGCGCCCGGACAGAGCTGGTGGCGTCGGCGTGACAGATGAGGCAGCGAAGGGATCGGTCCCCTCGTCGGAGGTCCGCTACCCGGAGTTCGACGCAGCATCACTCAGGCGGAGCCTGTTCTGGGCACGACCCACGGCGGAATCGATCCGCCTCCTCCTCCGCCTGGTCACCCGGCTGTCCGTGACGGGACAGGAGAAGATCGGGAAGGGTCCGGTCATCCTCGCGCCGTTCCACGCGAGCGCCCTCGATCCACTGGTCGTCGCGATGGCGATCTGGCGCGAGGGCATCCTGCCGCACTTCCTCGCGAAGTCCAGCCTCTTCGGCGGCTTCATGGGGCGTGCGCTGGTGACGATGGGGCAGATCCCGGTGCTGCGCGCATCGACCAGGGCCGGGGACTCACTCGTCCATGCGAAGCGCGCGCTGGCGGCGGGTCAGACCGTCGTCATCTACCCGCAGGGCACGCTGACGAAGGATCCGCAGCTGTGGCCGCAGGCGGCGAAGACGGGCGTCTCCCGGCTGGCGATCGAGACCGGGGCACCGGTGGTCCCCATCGCCCACTGGGGACTGGATCGCGTCATGCCGGTAGGCGCGAAGAAGCTCACCCCGCGTCCGTTCAGCGCTGTGCGCGTGCACTTCGGTGATCCGCTCATGCCGCCGGCCGGCGGCGACGGGCACACCTCGTCCGCTCTGGCCCGCGGCTTCGCCGATCGGGTGACGGCTGGCATCGCGGCGGATGTCGCCGCGCTGCGCGGGGTCCCCCTCCCGCAGCGCTTCCAGGACACGATCGACGCCTGGGACGCGGACGACCGCACAGACGCGGACGACCGAACAGACGCCCGGGCCCGCACAGATGCTCAGAACCGCACAGACGCGCATACCGCTACAGCGGATGATGAGGAGACACGATGAGGACTGCAGTGCTGGGAGCAGGCTCTTGGGGCACGACGTTCGCCAAGGTCGTCGGTGACGCGGGCAATCCGGTCACGGTGTGGGCCCGCCGCGACGAGGTCGCGCGCGAGATCACGGAGAAGGGGACGAACAGCGCCTACCTCGGTGACATCCCGCTGGGGCACAACGTCTCCGCGCAGACCGACGCCGCCGCAGCACTCGCCGATTCCGACGTCGTCGTGCTCGCCGTGCCTGCGCAGTCGCTGCGGGACAACCTCGAAGCGGTGGCCGCATCGCTCCCGCCGGAAGCGGTCATCGTGAGCCTCATGAAGGGCATCGAGCGGACGACGGGCAAGAGGATGAGCGAGGTGATCGCGGAGTCGACCGGCCACGATCCGTCGCGCATCGCCGTGGTGTCCGGTCCGAACCTCGCGAAGGAGATCGCGCAGGAGCAGCCCACCGCGACAGTCGTCGCCGCACCGGACGTCCGGACCGCGGAGATCGTCGCTGAACTGTCCGCGAACTCCTACTTCCGTCCCTACACGAACACGGACGTGGTGGGCGTCGAGCTGGGCGGTGCGGTCAAGAACGTCATCGCACTGGCCGTCGGCATGTGCGACGGCCAGGGACTGGGCGACAATTCGAAGGCCTCGATCATCACGCGCGGGCTCGCGGAGACGACGCGCCTGGCGCTGGCGATGGGCGCCGAGGCCCACACACTGTCCGGCCTGGCCGGACTGGGCGACCTGGTCGCCACCTGCGCCTCACCGCTGTCGCGCAACCGCAGCTTCGGGGGGCTGCTGGGCACCGGTCTCACGGTCGAGGAGGCCGCGGAGCGGACGAAGCAGGTCGCCGAGGGTGTGAAGTCGGCGAGCGCGGTCCTGGCGATCGGGGAGGCGAACGGAGTCGAACTGCCGATCACGCAGGCCGTGAGCGCCGTCATCGACGGTCGTCTGCGGGTTGACGAACTGGGACCTCTCCTGTTGGCTCGAAAGCGCAAGCACGAAGTTCCGGTCCGCTGAGCGGTCCGGCGCGACGCACACGAGAGGACCACCTGTGAACTCCCCATTCCACAAGCTCAACGATCTTCCCCGCTTCGACGTGACCAGCACGGACATCGCGGAGGGCCAGGAGCTCGCCGCACCGCAGACATCCGGGAAGATGGGCGTCCCCGGCGGCGAGGACGTCTCACCCCAGCTGTCGTGGTCGGGATTCCCCGAGGGCACGAAGGCGTTCGCCGTCACGAGCTTCGACCCGGATGCCCCCACCGGTTCGGGATTCTGGCACTGGACGGTCACGAATCTCCCCGCGGATGTGACCGAGCTTCCGTCCGGTGCGGGTGCCCCGGACAGCGGCCTGCTGCCGGAAGGCGCGATCACCGTCCGCAACGACGCCGGCGCGCACGAGTTCGTGGGTGCGGCACCGCCCGCCGGGCACGGACCGCACCGGTACTTCTTCATCGTCCACGCGCTCGACGAGCCACTGGACGTCGACGCGGACGCGACGCCGGCATTCGTCGGCTTCAACCTGTTCTTCCACTCGATCGGCCGTGCGTGGATCGAGACCACCTACGAAGCGAAGTGACACCAGCGCATGAACTCACCTGATCCCCGTCCCGTCGTCGCCGTCCTGTTCGGCGGACGCTCGTCCGAGCACTCCGTCAGCTGCGTCACGGCAGCCGGCGTCCTCAAGGCGCTGGACGACGAGCGCTATAGGGTGCTGCCGATCGGGATGACCCGCGACGGCGTCTGTCGGATCGTCGAGGATGCTGAGGGCTTCCGCTTCGATCCGGAGCTGATGCCGGAGGTCGTCGACGATGGGACGGAGATCATCTTCCCCCTCGACGTGCGGCGCAGTCCGCTGCGTGTCAGGGGCGCGGACGGAATGGTAGAGGACCTCGCCGTCGTCGACGTCTTCTTCCCGGTCCTCCACGGTCCGTTCGGTGAGGACGGGACCGTGCAGGGCGTCTTCGAGCTCATGGACGTGCCGTACGTGGGCAGCGGCGTCCTGAGCTCTGCGATCGGCATGGACAAGCGGTTCATGAAGGCCGTGCTCCGCGATGCGGGGCTTCCCACGAGCCCGTGGGAGCCCGTCACCGTGCGCCAGCTGCGCACTGATCGCGCGTCAGTCGTCGAACGGATCCGCACGCTGGGATCCACGCTGTTCGTGAAGCCCGCGAACGCGGGATCGTCCATGGGCGTGACGAAGGTGTCGGATCCGTCGGATGACGCGGCACTGGACGCCGCACTCGCAGAGGCATTCGCCCACGACTCCGCAGCGATCGTCGAACCGATGATCGTCGGCCGTGAGATCGAATGCGGAGTGATCGGCACGCGCTTCCACGAGGGTCCGCGGGCCTCCGTGCCCGGAGAGATCGAGGTGACCGGCGCGGACTTCTACGACTTCGACACGAAGTACATGAATGCGGACGCCGTGAGGATCAGCTGCCCGGCGGACATCGACGCGGCGGCATCGGCACGGGTGCAGGATCTCGCGTGCCGGACGTTCGACGCGTTCGACTGCTCGGGCCTCGCACGCGTCGACACCTTCGTCACGGAGTCCGGTGAGGTCCTCGTCAACGAGATCAACACACTGCCCGGCTTCACCCCCACCTCGATGTTCCCGGTGCTCTGGGAGCACAGCGGCATGCGCTACGAGGAGCTCGTCGAGGCGCTTGTGGACATCGCACTGCGCGACCACCGCGCGGCGGGCTGAGTCCGGCAGATCCGACCGGGCTCAGGCTCCTGCGGGAGCCTCGCCGTCCACCTGCTCCGCGTCCTCGACGGACACGCACTCCGCCGTCTGCTCGATGTCGCTCACTGCGGAGGACACCGACGCGAGAGCCGTGGCACCGGAGACCTCTGTGGGGGTGACCAGCACCTCGACAGCGGGGGTGCGGCCGTAGGTGACGAACTGCCAGGTGTCCTCGTCCGCGCGCACCTGCACCCAGTCGACGCCGTCGACGTTGACGCAGGGGTCCGTCGTGGGTGCCGGCGGTGCGACCCCGCAGCGCACGATCACACTCGCGGGCTCGCCCCATGCGGTCGTGCCCTGGGACGACGTGGTCCGCTGCTGCAGCTCATTGAGCTCATCCGGCATGAGGAGCATCGGCAGCGCGCAGTCGGGGTCCGCCGCGTCCTCCGCGGGATCGACCACCAGCATGCTCGTGCAGCCTGCCAGCGTCACGAGGGCCGCGGCCGCAGCGACCCCGGCGGAAGTCCGGAAGAGCGTGCGGCGGGACGGCGAGCGGAGGGGACGGAAGCGCATAGTGCTCAGGGTACTGGTCGTGGCGGAGACCCGTTCCGTCGTGTCGCGGCACGGGACCGATGATCCCGCGCACGCACTGCGCGTGCCTCGCGCACGCCTCGCGCACGCCTCACGCACGCACTGCGCGTGCCGGTGGTCGATCCCGAGTCCGTGCCTGCAGGCATACTGGGGGAATGAGCACAGAGCCCACCTTCGCGGACCTCGGCGAGGACCGCATCGTCGCCCGGATCCTCGCACGCATCCCCGCCGCGGAACAGGTCCTCATCGGACCGGGTGACGACGCGGCGGTGTCGGAGGCGCCGGGACGGCTCGTGAGCACTGCGGACATGCTGGTGGAGGGGGAGGACTTCCTGCACGGCTGGCTCGACCCCCGCAGGCTCGGGGTCAAAGCCGCCGCGCAGAACCTCGCGGATGTCTGCGCCATGGGTGCTCGGCCCACCGGTCTGCTGCTGTCGTTGGCCGCACCGGGGAGCACGTCTGCCGCGTTCGTGGACGGACTGGTGGACGGGCTCGTCGAAGAGGCGGCACGGGCAGGGGCATCGGTGCTCGGGGGCGACCTCTCCGAAGCACCCCAGATCGTCATCGCCGTGACCGCGCTCGGAAGCCTCCCCGTCGACGCGCTGCCCTTCACCCGCACCGCGGCGGAAGCAGGGTACGACGTCCTGCTGGGTGGGCAGACGGGCTGGGCGGCTGCCGGACTCGACCTCCTCCTCGCGTCCGGAGGCGTCCTCCCCGACAGCGTCACTCCGCTGCACGCCCGCGCCATCGAGGCCCAGCGCGCCCCGCGACCGGAGTATGAGTCCGTGGACGTGCTCCGCACCAGCCTCGTCGCGTCCGGGGCAGTCGGCGAAGACTCCGCGGCTGGTTGGGGGGCTGCCGGACGGGGAACTACTGGTCGGGGCGCAGGCCACCGGGCAGCGGACGCGACGCGTGCCGCTCTCATCGATCTCTCGGATGGCCTGGCATCGGACGCCGGCAGGATGGCACGGGCCTCGGGCGTGGTGATCGACCTCGACGGGACGGCGCTCGATGCGCTTGCCCAGGACCTCATCCCGCTCGCGGCGGACGTGCTCGCGAGGCGAGGGGGACCGGAGTCTTCGGATGACGACGCGGCGACCGGCGAGGACCGGGCGCTGGCCCTGGCGCGCCGATGGGTGCTGACAGGAGGCGAGGACCACGGCTTCCTCACGGCGGTGCCCGCAGGTGCGGATCCGCTAGGGTGGACGTCGATCGGACGAGTGCGATCGGTCACCGGATCAGGCGACGACGCGCTCGGCTCACCAGGAGTGTGCGTGGACGGAGTCCCACTGGCGGACTCGGGATTCGTCCGTGCGGACCCTGACGGCGGCTTCCGACATTTCAGTGGTGTGGAGGGATGAGTGCGCAGGAGGAACGGGTCCGGGCGTGACCCGCGGGCAGACGTCCGCATCAATGGACGCCTCGCCGCCCGCTGGGCGAAGCGCACCGTCGACCGCCTGCGGCGCGAGCGCGGCGGCATCAACGCGATCAACGTGTTCCCTGTCCCGGACGGGGACACGGGCACGAACCTCTATCACACGGTGCGCTCCGCCTACCGCGCCGTCGAATCGCTCGACGGGGCGGTGACGCTACCGGATGTCATCGACGCGATGGCGACCGGCGCCCAGCGCGGAGCGCGCGGCAACTCCGGCCTCATCCTCTCTGTGGCGCTGCGCGGTGTCGCGGACGCACTGGTGGGAGTCGAAGTGCCGGACTCTCCCGCGTTCGCCGCGGCGCTCGAGCTCGCCGCGTCCCGTGCGCGCGAAGCGATCGTCGCACCCGTGGACGGCACGATGGTGACGGTGCTCGATGCGATGGCGGAGGAGGCACGTGAGCGGGCGGACGCCGGCGACGACCTGATCAGGCTCGTGAGTGCCGTGCGCGATCGCTCCCGCACAGCACTGCGCGAGACGACCGGCCAGCTGCCCGTCCTCCGGGAGAACAGCGTCGTCGACGCCGGGTCCTCCGGCATCGTCGAACTCTTCGATCTGCTCTACCTCACGGTCACCGGCAGCGATCCCACGGGCCGCGACAGCGGGACTGATGACTCAGCTGACGACGGCGGCGACGCGCCTGCCGAGCGCGGCCCGCTCGAGACGCTCCACCTGGGAGGCGGGGAGACGGGACTCGAACTGGTGGCGCACCTGGGCGAGTCGAAGGATCGGACCCGTCCGCTCAAGCGTGCCCTGGCCCGCGCCGGCGGCACGAGCATCGTCGTGAACTGGCCGATGGTGCACGTCCACACGGCGGAGGGCGGCGGCATCGATGACGCGCGGAGGCTGCTCGACGTCATGGACACCCACGGCGTCGTGGATCTGCGCGTCGAAGACCTGTCCGTGCGCCGACCCGACGGGGATCCGTCGGGCCTCATCGCACTGGCCGATGGACCCGGCCTCCTGCTGTCGCTCGCCCTGACGGAAGCCGTCGCCGTCCACTCCGGACGCGCTGATCTGCGGGAGGTCGTCGCCGACCTCGTCGCGCTGGCGGAGGGCCCCGTGTTCATCCTCCCGGACTCCGCCGCCGCCGCAGACGCCGTCGCCGGACTCCCGGGCGCGAAGGCGCTGAGGACGCGCGATGTCGCCTCGGTCGTGGCGGCAGCGGCCGTGTTCGATCCCTGGGCGGAAGGGGACGACCTCCACGCCGACATGGCCGAAGCGGCCGCGGGCACCCGCGTGGGCGCGGTCGTGACCGCAGGAGAGGACCACGGCGAAGGGCCGCTCATGTACGCGGCCGGCGATGCGCTGACGGTCATCGACGGTCGTGTCCGCGCAGTGGAGAGTGACGCAGAGGCAGCGGCCCTCGCTCTCGTCGATCGACTGCTGGGTGCGGGTGGAGACCTCGTCACCCTGCTCACCGGCGCGGATGCTCCCGCGGCCGCGATCGGACGGCTGCGCACCCACATCGACGCCCAGCACGCCGACGCGGAAGTCGTGGTCGTCGACGGGGGGCAGAGCGGCTCCTGGGTGGTGGTCGGTGTTGAGTGACGACGACACCGGGGAGGACATCGTCGTCCCGGAGCCGGACTGGTTCCGCAGGGACGAGGAGTTCCGCACGATCCTCCCGCGGCAGGCCGATCGGACGAAGCTCGCGAAGGGCGGGATCACCGACGTCGACTCGTTGCTGCGCCACTTCCCCCGTCGCTGGGTCGACCCGGGCCAGTTCACCGACATCCGCGCACTCGGGACGCTCGAGGAGGGCACCGACGTCGTCCTCCACGTGACGGTCGCGGACGTCGCATCGCGGCGGATGAAGAACCGGCGGGGCACGATCTCCACGGTGTCGGTCACCGACAGCGCGGGAGGCTTCGTCGACGTGGTCTTCTTCAATCAGCCGTGGATCGGCAGAGTGCTGACCGCAGAGACGCGGATCCTCGTCAGCGCCCGGATCAAGTACTACCGGGGTCGCGTGCAGCTCTCGTCGCCCACACTGCTCACGGGCGACGGGAGGATCGCGGACGACGAGCGCACCGGGGACACCTCGATGCTCTCACCTTCCCGGCCGGTACCGGTCTATCCCACGGTCGGCAAGGTGACGAGCACGCGGATGCACACTCTCATCACGACGGCGCTCGACACGGTCTCCGACGAATGGTTCGTGGACACGATCCCCGCACCCCTGCGACGCGAGCGGAAACTCGTCGGCCTGCGGGAGGGTTATGACGCGATGCATCGGCCGACCACCATGGATGAGGTGAAGCGCGCCTCATCACGGTGGGCCTACGAGGAAGCGCTCGCGCTCCAGACGGTGCTCCTGCAGCGCCGCAGGGAGCACGAAGCACTCAGCGCGTCGGCGCTCGCGGGGAAGGAGCACGGCGTGCTCGCCGCATTCGACAAGGCACTGCCCTTCGCTCTCACGCTGTCGCAGAAGCATGCGGGCATAGACATCGGCGGCGAGCTGACGGGCAATGTGCCGATGAACCGCCTGCTGCAGGGCGACGTGGGGTCGGGCAAGACCCTCGTCGCGGTGCGGGGCATGCTCCAGGCCATCGACTCCGGCGCACAGGCCGCGCTGCTCGCGCCGACGGAGGTGCTCGCCGCTCAGCACTACCGCTCGATCACCGCGGCACTGGGCGAGTTCGCCGCTGAATCCGCACTCCTGCGCCAGGAGAACGGCGTGGTCGTCGCACTGCTGACCGGATCGCTGTCGACGGCCGAACGCAGACGGATCCTCATCGACCTGGCGATCGGAGACATTGACCTGGTCGTCGGCACCCACGCCCTGCTGTCGAAGACGACGATCTTCGCGAACCTGGGGATGGTCGTCGTCGACGAGCAGCACCGCTTCGGAGTGGAGCAGCGCGAGGCGCTGCGGCAGAAGGCAGGGGGCAGGACCCCTCACACACTGGTCATGACGGCCACACCGATCCCGCGCACCGCGGCGATGACCGTGTTCGGCGACCTCGACGTGTCCACGCTCAACCACATGCCGTCAGGACGCAGGGAGATCACCACGCACCTCGTGCCGCTGGCGCAGCACCCCCACTGGGCGGATCGCGTCGTCGAAGTGATCGCGGAGCACACCGCACGCTCCCAGCAGGCCTTCGTGGTGCTGCCCCGCATCGAGACGAGCTCCCCGGACGAGGCGACGGGCGCTCCTCAGCCCGGCGTCGAGGACTACGCGGAGCACCTCCGCGGGGCGTCGGCACTGGAAGGCGCCCGGATCGAGGTCCTCCACGGACAGATGCCCTCCCAGGACAAGGACGATCGGATGAAGGCGTTCGCGGCGGGGGACATCGATGTCCTCGTGTCGACGACGGTCATCGAGGTGGGGATCGACGTCCCCAACGCACGAGTCATGGTGATCGTCGACGCGGACCGGTTCGGCGTCGCGCAGCTCCACCAGCTGCGCGGTCGCGTCGGACGTGCCGGCGATTCCTCCCTCTGCTTCCTCCTGTCGTACGCGTCCGAGGAATCGGAGGCGTACGAGCGGCTGCAGACGGTCGCGTCGACTCTGGACGGCTTCGAACTCGCAGAGTACGACATCCGCTCCCGTCGTGAGGGCGACGTCCTGGGCCGTGCGCAGTGGGGCGGCACGTCGAGCCTCCGCCACCTGTCGGTGCTCCGGGACGAGGCGATCATCAAGGATGCGCGGGAGGACGCGGCATGGCTGCTGGAGGCGGACCCCGCGCTGGACGAGAATCGCGCACTCGCCCGGCTCATCGCCCAGATCTTCTCGACCGCCGACGAAGACCTCATCGAGGCGGGCTGATGAGACGCGGGCCGACGAGGAGACGCGGATTGACGAGAAGCGGGCCGAAGAGAAGCAGGCCGAAGAGAAACTGGCCGACGAGAAGCGGGCCGACGAGAAACATGCCGAGGAGTAGCAGTCTGCTGAACGGTGCACTCGATACGTGGGCGCTGGCATGAGGATCATCGCCGGCCGCCACCGCGGGCGTCCTCTCCACGCACCGAAGGGCCGTGACACCCGGCCGACTCCGGACCGGGTGAGGGAATCCCTGTTCGCGTCGCTGGATGGGATGGGCGTCCTCGAGGACGCCCGGGTCCTGGACCTCTTCGCGGGGTCGGGGTCGCTGGGGCTCGAAGCACTGAGCCGCGGAGCGCACGACGTGGTGTTCGTGGACCAGGCGTCCGGGCCGGTGAGCGCGCTGACGCGCAGCATCGCAGACCTGGGGGAGGAGGGCCGCACCCAGGTCCTGTCCCAGCGCGCGCAGACAGCCGTGGACAGGCTGCTCGAGGACGACCAGCGGTTCGACGTGGTCTTCGCGGATCCTCCGTACCCCATGGGGGAGGACGAGGTGGGTCGTCTGCTCAAGACCGTCGCCGGACTGCTGCGGGATCTGAGCGCGCTGGCGGTCGTCGAACGGTCGGTCCGCTCTCCCCAGCCCACTCTGCCGGAACGACTCGAGCTCTACCGCGACCGCACGTACGGGGAGACGCGGATGTGGCTGCTCCAGCTGGTGGGCGACGGAGACGACCAGAAGGGCGAAGGAGACGACCTGATGGGCGAAGGCGGCGACCTTGTGGGCGACAGAGAAGGCTGAGGCGCGGTCAGTCGAGGACGGCTGACAGGAACTTCCGGGTGCGCTCCTCACGAGGATTCGTGAAGATGTCGTCCGGGTGCCCCTCCTCGAGGATCACACCGCCGTCGAACATCATGACCCGCTGCGAGACATCGCGGGCGAACTGCATCTCGTGGGTGACGATCAGCATCGTGATGTCAGTCTCCTCCGCGATGTCGCGCAGCACCTGCAGCACGTCATCGACGAGCTCCGGGTCCAGCGCACTCGTCACCTCGTCCAGCAGGAGGATGTCCGGATCCATCGCGAGCGCACGGGCGATCGCGACGCGCTGCTGCTGACCACCGGACAGCCGCGACGGATGCTCGTTCTCCTTGTCGGACAGCCCGACCTTCTGCAGCAGGCCGCGAGCCTTCTCCACGGCGTCGGCCTTCGCCATCCCGAGCACATGGATCGGCGCCTCGACGAGGTTCTCGATCACGGTCATGTTCGGGAAGAGGTTGAAGTGCTGGAAGACCATGCCGATCCGCTTGGTGTTCGCACGCACCCGCTTGCTGGGCAGGGCGACTCGTTTTCCGCCGCGCTGCTCGTGGGTCAGCGGCTCCCCGTGGACGTCGATGTATCCGCCGGTCAGACTCTCCAGCGTCATGATGAGACGCAGGATCGTCGTCTTCCCGGACCCGCTGGGGCCGATGAGGGTGACGCGCTCACCTGGGCTGACGGTGAAGTTCAGACCCTTGAGGACCGTGTGGTCGCCGAACCGCTTCACCACATCGCGGAATTCGATGGCGGGCGTTCCGCCGGACTCAGTAGGTGGCAAGAGACTTCTCCAATCGTCGGATCAAGAGCGAGGTCGGGTAGCTCGCGGCGAGGAAGATCAGACCCGCCAGCGTGAAGGCCTCGGTGTAGGCGAAGGTGCGGCCGCCGATCTGCTCGGCCGTGCGCACGAGCTCCGTCACGTAGATCGCCATGAGGAACGGGGTGTCCTTGAACATCGCGACCGCGTAGTTGCCCAGTGAGGGGACTGTGGCGCGCAGCGCCTGCGGCAGCACGATCGACCGGAAGGACCGGACGGGCGGCAGCGACAGTGCGCTGATCGCCTCCCACTGCCCCTGCGGCACCGCGTCGATCCCCGCGCGATAGCTCTCCGACATGTAGGTCGAGTAGTGGATGCCGATCACGAGGATGCCCACGGTGAGCGCGGGGACCTGGATCAGGGTCTCGTTCATCGAGAACAGCGTGTAGATGAAGACGAGCTGCACGATCAGCGGTGTATTGCGGATGAACGCCACGACGAGCTTCGGCAGCCAGTTCACCCAGGCGGGAAGGGTGCGCAGCAGCACTGCGATGAGCAGGCCCAGGAAGACCGCGATCACCGTACCGCCGATGGTGGCCACGAGCGTGGTGCCGAAGCCCTGCAGCAGGAGGGGGAGCGCGTCCAGCGCGCTCTGCCAGTTCCACCAGCTCATGCCGTCACCACCTTCGCTTCAGGACGTCCGGTGAGTCGGGAGAACAGCCCCTTCTTCCCGTCGCCGCGGCCCAGTCGCCGTTTGGCGCTGCGCTCCAGCGCGTCCATGCCGACCTGGATGAGCCAGGCCAGGACGAAGTAGATGAGGAGCCCCACGGTGTAGGAGAACATCGTGTCGCCCGTCGCCTGCCGGAGGATGTCGATGCGGTCGTTGAGGTCCTGCAGCGTGATGAAGGAGGCGACTGCCGTCCCCTTGAGCAGCTGGATCTGCAGCGTTGCGAGCGACGGGATCATGAGCGCCCAGCCCTGCGGGAAGATCACCCGGAACATCCGGCGGGCAGGCGACAGGCTCAGTGCCATCGACGCCTCCCACTGGCCCTTCGGGACGTGGACGATCGACGAGCGGACGACCTCGGCCGAATACGCGCCGTAGTTCAGCGCCAGCGCGAGGATGCCGCAGGTGAGCGGCCCCAGGTCGATGTCCAGCACGATCGGCAGCACGTAGAAGAACCAGAACAGCTGCACGAGCAGAGAGGTGCCGCGGAAGAACTCGACGATGACGCGGCACGGAACGGAGATCCATCCCGTAGGCGCCAGCATGCCGAGGCCCAGCACGATCGCGATGAGCACCGTGCCGATCGCGCCGCCCACGGTGAGCTGCAGCGTGATGAGGAGTCCGTCCCAGAGCTGGGGGAGGGAGTCTATGAGAAGTGTGAGATTGTCACCCATGGGAATCCGTTCTCAGTCACGCACACGCCCGGTCGACCGGAGACTCCGCAGTGCGGGACCTCCGGCCGACCGAGCGTGTGCGCGGGAAGAGTGCGGTGGTGGAACCGATCACTCGTCACCGGTGGGGAGGTCGCCCTCGCACAGCATCTCGGTCGTCAGCGAACCGTCGGGGCGCTCCTCCGCGGTGAAGCCGAAGTCGCCGACGATGCCCAGGTAGCGCTCCTCATCGGCGACGATCTCGTCGAGCTTCTCGTTGTAGGCCTCGAGCAGCTCCGAGTCATCGGTGCGGAAGACGGTGCCGCCGGCACCCACCTGCGGGACGCCGTCGATCTCCTGCACGAAGGACTCGGTCACCTCGACGCCGGCGTCCGGGTTGTTGTCCGCCATCGAGTTCAGCGAGATGCCGGTGAGTGCGAACACGTCTGCGCGGCCGGTGCTCACGGCGTCCATGCCGTCCTGCGGGGTGGAGACCTCGCTGTGGTTGCTGAGGCCCAGGCTGGTCGCGTAGTCGGACTCGATCGCGCCGGTCATGGTGGCGACGTTGAGGTCCGTGTCGACCAGGTCGTCCATGGTCGCGAGGTCCTCCGGATTGCCCTCCGGGGTCATGAGCGCGGTCGTGTACATGAACTCGGGGTTCGAGAACGCGGCCTGCTCGCAGCGTTCCGGCAGGATCGACATGCCGGCGGACACCGCGTCGAACCTGTCTGCCGTGAGCCCCGGGATGAGCGCGCCGAAGTCGGCGTTGACGCCCTCGACCTCGTCGATGCCCAGTTCGGAGAAGATCTCCCGGTGCAGTGCGACGGTGGCTCCGGTGAGTTCGCCGCCCTCCTCGAAGCTGTACGGAACCTCGCCCGCGAACCCGACGGTGATGGTCCCGGCGTCGATCGCGTCCTGCAGAGTGCTGGCCTCGCCGCCGCCCTCGCCGCCGCCACCACCGCTGTCGCCGCCGCCGCAGCCTGCGGTCAGGGCGAGCGCTGTGACTGCGACTGCCGATCCGGCGATGCGTGCGATGCGTGTGGTTCTCATAACCTGGTTCCTCCGTGTTTCGTCGTCCTGTGAGGACGGTCCGCTATGACCGACTTCACATCACGCTATGTGAATCCTCCGAACATTCAGGGAGGAGGCCCTGATGGTTACAGGTTCGTGACTTTGAGCGGACTGTCCGGAAGACAGCAGGTGCACCTCGTGGAGCAGCAGGTCTGTGGCGTGGAGCAGCAGGTCTGTGGCTGTGAGGAGGGGTGTTCGCGGCAGGGCGCGTCACCGATACGATCGATCCCATGAAGATCGTCTGCCCGGGCTCATACGACCCCGTGACGAGCGGCCACATCGATGTCTTCGCCCGCGGCCTGCGGTTCGCGGACCAGATCGTCGCCGCCGTCGTCCACAATCCCAACAAGTCCGGAGCCTTCCCGGTCCAGCAGCGCGTCGAGCTGATCCGCGCAGGACTCGAGGAGGATCCCCGCACGGCTCAGGCGCTCGCGGACGGGCGGCTGATCATCGACGACGTCGCCGGCGGCCTGCTGGTCGACTACTGCACCCGGATCGGCGCCACCGCAGTCCTCAAGGGCCTCCGGTCCGCCACGGACTTCGCGTACGAGCTGCCGATGGCGCACATGAACCGCCACCTCACGGAGCTGGAGACCGTGTTCATCCCGGGCGACCCGCGGTTCGAGCACGTGTCCTCGTCCCTGATCCGCGAGGTGCACACGCTCGGCGGCGATGTCGAGGGCCTCGTCCCGACCGCGGTGCTCACCGCCCTCGACGACCTGCGGGCGGCGCGCTCGCAGGGCTGATCCCGGACTTCTCGCAGGGCTGATCTCGAACTTGAGGTGCAGGCCTGGGCGACGACCTGGGCGCAGACCTGGACGCAGGCGCACTCCCGGGGTTGCCCGCTCCCGAGGTCGACCGTTCCCGGAGTCACCCGCAGCACTCATCCGCAGCACTCACCCGAAGGTCGCTCGCGCGCCCGCGAGGACGCCCGCGGACGTGCTGCGCCGCAGTTTGTGCGGGGTCTGCAGAAGGTCTAAGATGGGTCCTTGCGTGTCATCTCAGGGTGCGCTGTGTTCGAACGAGACCGGGTGGAGGTGGACAGTGGAACGATCGTCGGAATTCGTCATCGACGTGAGGAAGCTGGGCCTCGCCGGCTCCCCGGGTTCGTGGGAGTCCATCGCGACGACCGTCAGAGCACCTGAGGACCTGCGGGTCGAGCTGATCGGTGTGCCGCAAGGCGATCCGGTCGACCTCGACCTCCGACTCGAGAGCGTCGTCGAAGGGATCTTCGTCTCCGGCACCGTGCGCGCCACGGCCAAGGGACAGGACGCCCGGACACTCGACGATTTGGAGATGCCCCTCGATGCCGCCATCGAGGAGCTCTTCGTCTACGAAGCGGATCCGCAGGACGAGGAATCGCAGCTGGTGCAAGCCGGTCTGCTGGACCTCGAGCCCGCCGTCCGAGACGCTGTGGTGATGTCTCTGCCGTTCCGTCCGCTCAAGGATGGGGACGACGGAGAGTTCCACTACACGCTGGGTGAGGACATCACCGAGGACGAACCCGAGGAGGATCCTCGGTGGGCGGCACTCAAGAGTGTTCTGAACGAAGAGAAGGAGAGCTGATCATGGCTGTTCCAAAGCGCAAGCTGTCGCGCAGCAACACGCGCCACCGTCGCTCGGCATGGAAGGCCAAAGCTCCGGCGCTGGTCAAGACCGTCGAGAACGGCCGCGTCGTGTACTCGCGCCCCCACCAGGCCAAGGTGGTCGAGGATTCGGCCGGTACGCCGCTGTTCCTCGAGTACAAGGGTCGCAAGGTCGCTGACGTCTGATCTCAGCATGACTGACGAGAGACTCACGGGTCTCACTGAGCGTCTCGGGGTCGATATCGACCCCGAGACGCTTCGTCTTGCCCTCACGCACCGCTCGTTCGCGTTCGAGCAGGGCGGCATCCCCACGAACGAACGACTCGAGTTCCTGGGGGACTCCGTGCTGCAGCTGGTCGCCACTGAGTCGCTGTACCTGGACAACCCGGACCTGCCCGAAGGTCGACTCGCGAAGATGCGCGCTGCGGTGGTCAACACCCGCGCGCTCGCATCCATCGCCCGCCGCCACGACGTGGGGTCGGTGCTGCTGCTGGGCAAGGGTGAGGACGCGACCGGCGGTCGCGACAAGGATTCGATCCTCGCCGACACCGTCGAAGCGCTCATCGGCGCCTGCTACGTGAGCTGCGGTCCGGAGCCCGCCTTCGCGCTGGTGCACCGCCTCATCGACTCCATGCTCACCGACGCCGTCACCCTGGGCGCGGGCATGGACTACAAGACGACCCTGCAGGAGGCTTCCGCCGACCTGTCGCTGGGCACAGTCCACTACGAGGTGACCGGGGACGGCCCCGCGCACGCTCGCGTGTTCACCGCGGTCGCCAGCACGGGCGGCACGGTGTGGGGACGCGGAGACGGGTCCTCGAAGAAGGCTGCCGAGGCGGTCGCCGCGGAGGCAGCCATGCAGGCCATCTCCGCCGCGCATCCCGACTACTCCCGACGTGCCTGAGCTTCCCGAAGTCGAATCCGTCCGCCGCGGACTCGAGGACTGGATCACCGGGACACGCGTGACGGCCGCCCGCGTGTTGGACCCGCGGATCCTCGGCACCACCTCCCAGCGCCGCATCCCGCCCGAGGCCGTCGGTGCCTTCGCCGAGGCCGTCGCCGGCATCTCCCTGCGGACGCCTGAGCGCCGCGGCAAGTTCCTCTGGGTGCCGTTCGACCGGCCCGACCGTTCCGAGACTCGGTCGCAGCTCCCGTCATCGGCGCTGACGCTGCATCTGGGGATGAGCGGACAGCTCCGCGTCCACGCGCCCCAGGATGAGCTCCACCGCCATACCCGCGCCGTGCTCACACTGGAGCGTGCAGAGGGCCTGCGCGAACTGCGCTTCCTCGATCAGCGGATCTTCGGCCACATCGGGGTGGATGATCTGGTGCAGGACGGCCCGGACGCAGTGCCCCGCGGCAGCTCCCACATCGCCCGCGACCCCCTCGACGTCCACTGGGACGCTGAAGCGACGGCACGGGTCGTCCAGCGGTCCGGCTCCGCACTCAAGTCGGTGCTCATGAACCAGGCCGTGGTGAGCGGGATCGGCAACATCTATGCGGACGAAGCGCTCCATCGAGCCCGCGTGCACCCCCAGTCGATCCCGTCGCGCATGAGGATCTCCCGCATCCGCCGCGTCCTTGAGGAATCGCGCATCGTGATGCTCGAAGCGCTCGCGCAGGGCGGCACCAGCTTCGATGAGCTCTACGTCCATGTGAACGGCGAATCCGGGTACTTTTCCCACAGTTTGAACGCCTACGGGCGAACGGGGGAGCCATGCCCGAGATGCGGGCGCCCGATCAAACGGATCACCTTTGGGGGACGAGGTTCGCACTTCTGCCCGCGGTGCCAGCGGGTGAACCGAGGGCATTACCGCTAGGGTGACGAGTGTGCGTTTACCGTGGAGAGCAACCCTACTTGCCGGAGTTCCGTTGGTCATTATGACTGCAATTGGGCTGGCGCTGTTCGCGCAGGGCAAGCCGGAGGACGCCCGTTCGACGCTGGCAGTGGGTGTTATTGTCGGAGCCGTTTCTGGAGCCACCGTGATCTATCAAGTCGAGCGATGGAGCCTGACAAAGCAATCGCTTGTTCACTTCGTTCTCATGGCCGTGACTGTGCTCCCCGCGCTACTTCTCAGCGGATGGTTCCCGCTCGATTCGGTTGGTGGATATCTTGCCGTTGTGGGTATCTTCTTGGCCGTCGGGGCACTGCTGTGGGGTGTAATGTATCTGATCTTCACTAGGCTCGTGTCGAAACAGCGGGCCTAAATGCTGACGACCGGACACGGTCGGACATATTCGTTCGGTAAGCGTCACTAAGTGCGGTAGTCGGGCTACTTCGAGCGCTCGCTGCGCGTGTACGGACGGGTGGGGCGACCCTGCGGCGACTGCGGCGAGACTGTGCGCCGCATCGTGGTGGGCGCCCGCGGCACGCACTTCTGTCCGCGGTGCCAACCGGCCCAGCGTCCGCGTCGCCCATGACGGCCGCTCCCGAACCACCACGACCGGCGTCCCGTCTCGCTAGACTCGACCCACCATGCATCTGAAGACCCTCACCCTGCGCGGATTCAAATCGTTCGCGTCGGCGACGAAGCTTGAGCTCGAGCCCGGCATCACCTGTGTGGTGGGCCCGAACGGATCGGGCAAGTCGAACGTCGTCGATGCGCTCGCGTGGGTGATGGGCGAGCAGGGCGCGAAGAACCTGCGCGGCGGCAAGATGGAGGACGTCATCTTCGCCGGCACCGTGAAGAAGCAAGCGCTTGGACGCGCAGAGGTCGCACTGACGATCGACAACACCGACGGTGCGCTGCCGATCGACTACACGGAGGTCACGATCTCCCGGACCCTGTTCCGTTCCGGCGGCAGCGAGTACAGGGTGAACGGTGAGCCCGCGCGCCTGCTGGACATCCAGGAGCTGCTGAGCGATTCCGGTCTGGGCAAGGAGATGCACGTCATCGTCGGCCAGGGCCGCCTCGACGCGATCCTCCACGCGGATCCGTTCGAGCGCCGCGGCTTCATCGAAGAGGCGGCGGGCGTGCTCAAGCACCGCAAGCGGAAGGAGAAGGCGCTCCGGAAGCTCACGGGACTGCAGACGAACCTCGATCGGCTCTCCGACCTGCGCTCCGAGCTCGCGCGTCAGCTGGGCCCGCTGGGCAGGCAGGCGAAGGCCGCGCAGCGCGCCCAGATCGTGCAGGCCGTGCTGCGTGACGCGACCGCCCGACTGCTCGCGGATGACCTGGTCCAGACCCAGGCGCGGATCGCCGCGACGACGCCGGATCACGATCCCGCAGAGCGCAGGCGGGCCCAGGAGGAGCGCGTCCGACTGCTCGATGAGGAGATCGGGGAGGCCGAGGCGGCTCGTCGCTCCTTCGATGCCCAGACGGACGCGGTGCATGAGCGACGCACCACGATCGCGGCGCAGCACACCAGGGCAGGTGCACTCGCCCAGCGGGCGGGCGACCGCGTCAGCATGCTCCGGTCCGCGGCACAGCAGCAGCGGCCCGCCGGCGAATCCCCGGACGCCCTGCGCGGCCGGGCGGAGCGCTTCGAGGCGGAGCACGGCGAGGCGGAGTCCGACGCCGAGCAGCGCCGCACGACCCTCGCCGACCTCACCGCGGAGAAGGAGGACGTCGACGCGCGACTCGCCGCCGCAGAGCGCGAACTCGCCGCTGAGCGCGCCCGGATCGCCGCACGCATGAAGCACCGGGCGGAGCTGGCATCCGCCGTCGCCGTCGCCCAGCGCACGCTCGCCCACGCGGAGTCTGCGATCAGCTCACTCGAGGCGGAGTCGTCCGGGTCGGACGAGCAGATCGAGCGAGCCGAGGCCGCAGTCGCAGCCGCACGAGATCGGCTCACTGCGACGGAGGCGGGCGAATCCTCGCTGGACGAGGACCACACCGCCGCAGCGAAGGCGGTCGCCGGCCTCGAGGAGGAGCGCACGGCGCTCGTCGACGACCGGTCTGCCCGCCAGGCTGAGCTCGTCGGCCTGCGTGCGAAGGCCGAGGGACAGCGCGCCAGCAGTCGCCTCACCGCCGAACTGACCGATCTCGTCGATGCGGGACTGCCGGGTCTGCGCGGCGCCGTCGCGCAGCACCTGCGGATCGTCCCCGGCTGCGAGGTGGCGGTCACGGCGGCGATCGGCACGCTCTCCAGCGCCGTGCTCACGGAGGACCGCGCGTCCGCTCTGGCCCTGCTCGATCACGTGGGGGAGGAGGGCCTCGTCGATGTCCTCCATCCGCGAGCCGGCGCATCGCAGTCGACCGCAGCGTCCTCCCGCTCAGAAGCGGGGCAGCAGGCATCCGCTGGCTCCGCGGCCCCTGTGCCCACCGCAGAGGCGGCTCCCCAGCCGGATGCGACCCTCCCCGCAGCCTCGGCCGTCACCGCCTCCGCTCCTGACCTCGCAGAGGCCCTCGCCGGACTGCTGACCGACATCACGCTCGCCGGGTCCCGCGACGCGGCGCTCGCACGGCTCGATGAGCATCCGCAGGAGACCGTCATCGCACTCGACGGCACCGTGTACGCGGACGGCCGCGCAGCGCGTGCCGGGTCGCCGGAGGCCGGCCAGATCGCCGCCCGCGCCGCTCTCGACGAGACGCTCGCCGCGATGGATGAGGCTGAGACGCGCATCAGCGACCTGGACGAGCGGATCGCGGCGTTCGACGAACCGCTGGCCGCCGCGCGGGAACGGGAGAGGACCGCGATGGCGGCGCTCCACGAATCCGACGCCGCGATCATGGCCGCCGGCGAGGAGCTCGCCCGCGCGACCGGTGAGCTCGAACGGCTCGGAGCGCGGGCCTCGGCGACGGCGGACTCACTCACGCAGGCGGCGAAGCGCAGGGAGGCCGCGGTCGCGGAACTCGAGGGCGCCCGCAGGGCGGTCGCGGACGACGAGGCCGACGGCGACGATCAGGATGAGCCGGACACCGCCGTGCGCGACGAGCTGGCGGACGCGCGCGTCGCGATGGGCGAGCGGACCGTCGACGCACGGGTCGGACTGCGGAGCGCCGAGGACCGGGTGACCTTCCTGGCGGACCGCATCCGCTCGCTGCGCCGCCAGGCGGACCAGGAGGAGGCGGCCCGCGCACAGGCCGCGCGCACGGCGGAGGCGCGCAGGCGCCAGGCCGATGCGGCGGGGGAGATCGCGAGGATCGCAGCGGCCGTGGCCGAACGCGTGGGCGTGTGGCAGCAGGAGGCCGAGGCCGCTCTCGCGGAGCGCTCCGGCGAGCGCCGGCGCCTCGAGGAGGCCGTGGCAGGACTCCGCGCACGCCGAGCGGAGGCCGCGGACGACCTCGCGAAGGCGGCGGATGCGGAGCACGAGGCCCGGCTCGCCCGCGAGCGTCACCTTCTCCACCTCGAGGAGCTCGAGCGGCGTGCCGTCGACGACGTCGGCCTGTCCGCGGAGAACCTCATCGAGCAGTTCGGCCCGCATCTCCCGGTGCCGGTCCTCGACCCACGGCCCGGAGACGGCGGCGCGGCTGCGGGCCAGTCAGCCGCTGCAGCCCAGTCAGACGAGGCAGACGAAGTGGGCGAGGCCGACGAGGTCCCCTCCCAGCCGTACGTGCGCGCGGACGTGGAGAGGACCCTGGCGAAGGCGAAGAAGGAGCGCTCCTCGATCGGACAGGTCAACCCGCTGGCGCTCGAGGAGTTCGCGGCGCTGCAGGAGAGGCACGACTACCTCGAGAAGCAGATCACGGACGTGGAGCGGACCCGCGAGGAGCTGATGGGGCTCGTCGAGGACGTCGACCGCC
This sequence comes from Brevibacterium sp. Mu109, assembly GCF_900169375.1. NCBI lineage: Bacteria > Bacillati > Actinomycetota > Actinomycetes > Micrococcales > Brevibacteriaceae > Brevibacterium > Brevibacterium sp. Mu109. The sequence continues at coordinate 116,311 of NZ_FXZF01000004.1, read as the reverse complement.
ACGTGCAGGAGGTCTTCGAATCCGCCTTCTACGACACCCAGCGAGAGTTCGCGGACATCTTCTCCCGCGTCTTCCCCGGTGGCGAGGGCTCTCTCGACCTCACGGATCCGGATGACATGCTCACGACCGGCGTCGAGGTGAGCGCTCGGCCCGCGGGCAAGCGGGTCAAGCGGCTGTCCCTGCTGTCCGGCGGCGAGCGGTCGCTCGTCGCAGTGGCGATGCTCGTGGCCATCTTCAAGGCGAGGCCCAGTCCGTTCTACGTCATGGACGAGGTCGAGGCGGCGCTGGACGACGTCAACCTGTCCCGCCTGCTGACGATCTTCCGCGAGCTGCAGGAGACCAGCCAGCTCATCGTCATCACCCACCAGAAGCGCACGATGGAGATCGCCGACGCGCTCTACGGCGTGACGATGCACGGCGACGGCATCTCCCGTGTGATCTCCCAGCGCCTGGAGGCGCGTGCCGGTGAGGCGGACACTCCCGGCGATGCGGAGACCGCAGAGTCCGCGGCGCGTCCCGCGGCAGTCGACGCATGAGCGATCCGCACCGCGGGAGCACTTCCTCTGAGGAGACTGAGATCTGCACGACAACGTCGTGTGGTCGACCGGTCGCGCGGACGGCGCGTATAGACTGTCGCACGATGATCGGCCGGAACCGCTGCGCTGCGGAGCCCGGGTCGAACGACCGTGATGACCGCGAGGAGATCTTCCCCATGCCCGCACTCATGATGAAGGGAGCCGCCTGATGGCCTCTGGCGGCTTCCTCGTCGTGATCATCGGGCTCGCCGTCACCTTCGTGATCGGCCTCGTGATCGTCATGCTCGTCGCACTGCCCGGCCTGCGCCGCGACGGTCGGTTCGGCTCCCACGAGAACGACCGCTTCCGCCTGCCGCAGGCCTGGACCGGCTACGAATCAGAGGTCCACGGCTACTTCGGCGATGACGAGACGGCCTCTCTCGCCACACGCGAACAGGCCGCCGTCACCGCGATGCGCGAGCACTCCTACGCACTGCGTCCGCAGCCCGCACGCCACGCCGCGCCGCCGTGGAGCTCCCTGCGTCCGCGGACGCGCCACTGGAGGGAGCCGGAGTCCGGCACCGGACTCCGCACCTCGATGGGCCTGCTGTTCGGTCGGGGAGCGGGCTGAGCCGGCGTGCTTCCCGCGCCACCACTTCGTCTTCCGGGAGTTGAGTCATGGAATCCCTGATCTATGCGGGCATCGGCCTGCTCGTTCTGCTCGTCGTCATCGGCGGGGTGTTCCTGCTGGCGCCCTCGCGACGCCGTCGCAGGGACCAGTCGGCACCCGTCACCACGCCCGGGGCACCGGGCACGGGCGTCGGCACCGGCCCGGGGGAGACGGCTCCGGGCGAGGGGGAGGAGGAGCCGGCCGGGGCCTCGGCGCCGGTCCTCGAGACCCCCACGGAACCCACATCGCGCCTGGCGCGGCTGCGGGACCGCCTGGCCAAGTCGAACACGACGCTGGGCCGCGGACTCCTGACCCTCCTGTCGCGCGAGACGCTGGACGAGCAGACGTGGGAAGAGGTCGAGGACCTCCTCATCATGGCGGACATCGGCGTCGACCCGACGACGGAGATCGTCGACTCGCTGCGCGAGAGGGTGCGGGTACTCGGCACGCGCGATCCGCAGGCGCTCACGGAGCTGCTCCGTGAGGAGCTCGTGCGCGCGGTCGACCCGACGATGGAGAGGGCGCTTGCGGTCGAACCGATCGACGGCTCGCCTCGCGTCGTGCTCGTCGTCGGCGTCAACGGTGCGGGCAAGACGACCACCGTCGGGAAGATCGCGCGCGTCCTCGTCGCACAGGACCGGTCGGTGCTCCTGGGTGCGGCGGACACCTTCCGCGCGGCCGCCGCAGAGCAGCTGAGCACCTGGGGATCCCGCGTGGGCGTGGAGACCGTCCGCAAGGAGGAGGGCGCGGACCCGGCCTCCGTCGCGTACACCGCTGTGGAGCGGGGGATCGACGAGGGCGTCGACGTCGTCATGATCGACACCGCGGGCCGGCTGCAGAACAAGAAGGGGCTCATGGACGAGCTCGGCAAGGTCAAGCGCGTCGCCGCCCGACCGCTGGGCGACGAGCGTGAGATCGACGAGGTCCTGCTGGTCCTCGACGCCACGACCGGGCAGAACGGGCTGCAGCAGGCGAAGGTGTTCTCTGAAGCGGTGAACATCACCGGGATCGTCCTCACGAAGCTCGACGGCACCGCGAAGGGCGGTATCGTCGTCGCTGTCCAGCGGACGCTGGGCGTGCCCGTGAAGCTCATCGGTCTGGGCGAGGGCGCGGACGACCTGGCGCCCTTCGACGCACACGAGTTCGTGGACGCGATCGTCGACGGGTGACGTGACGGCGTCCCCATGGACGCTTGGTACGCTGGACTGCTGACCCTGCGGGGGAGCTCATGACCGATTCCTGCGAGGAGTGCTGTGTTCAACTCACTGTCCGACAGGCTGACAACGACCTTCAAGAACCTGCGCGGCAAGGGCCGCCTGTCTGAGGCCGATGTCGACCAGACCATCCGCGAGATCCGCCGTGCCCTGCTGGACGCGGACGTCGCGCTGCCTGTCGTGCGCGCCTTCACCGGCAGCGTGCGGGAACGCGCGCTGTCCGAAGAGGTGTCGCAGGCGCTCAACCCCGGCCAGCAGATCGTCAAGATCGTCAACGCGGAGCTCGTGGGCATCCTCGGTGGACAGACCCGCCGCATCGCCTTCGCGAAGCGTCCGCCCACCGTCATCATGCTCGCGGGCCTGCAGGGTGCGGGCAAGACGACGCTCGCCGGCAAGCTCTCGCACTGGCTCAAGCAGGAGGGGCACCGCCCCATGCTCGTCGCGGCGGACCTCCAGCGCCCGAACGCGGTGAATCAGCTCCAGATCGTCGGTGAGCGCGCAGGCGCCTACGTGTACGCGCCGGAACCGGGCAACGGCGTGGGCGATCCCGTCCAGGTGGCGACCGACGCGATGGACGTCGCCAAGTCCAAGCTGCACGACGTCGTCATCGTCGACACCGCGGGTCGCCTCGGCATCGACGAGGAGCTCATGCAGCAGGCGCGGGACATCCGCGACGCAGTCCAGCCGGACGAGATCCTCTTCGTCATCGACGCGATGATCGGTCAGGACGCGGTCGCAACGGCCAACGCCTTCAACGAGGGCGTCGACTTCTCCGGCGTCGTGCTCTCCAAGCTCGACGGCGATTCGCGCGGCGGCGCGGCGCTCTCCGTCGCCCAGGTGACGGGCAAGCCGATCATGTTCGCCTCGACCGGCGAGTCGATGACGGACTTCGAGCTCTTCCACCCCGACCGCATGGCGGACCGGATCCTCGACATGGGCGACATCCTCACGCTCATCGAGCAGGCGGAGCGGACCTTCGATGAGAAGGAGACCGAACGGCTCGCGAAGAAGGTCGAGTCCGGCGAGGACTTCGACCTCAACGACTTCCTCACGCAGATGGCGTCGCTGAAGAAGATGGGCTCGCTCAAGAAGATGCTCGGCATGATGCCGGGGATGAGCGAGCACAAGGAGCAGCTCGAGTCATTCGACGAGCGCGAGGTCGACCGCATCGAGGCGATCGTGCGGTCGATGACCCCGCAGGAGCGTGCGAACCCCAAGCTGCTGAACGGATCCCGCCGACAGCGCATCGCGCGCGGTGCCGGCACGACCGTCACCCAGGTGAACCAGCTCATGGAGCGGTTCGGGCAGGCGCAGAAGATGATGCGGCAGATGCGCAACGGCGGCGGCATGCCGGGGATGGGCGGCGGCCGCTCCCGAGGCCCCCAGGCCGCACCGGGCATGCCCGCGATGCCGGGGATGGGCGGTCACGGCGGCGGTGGAGCATCGTCGAAGCGGAAGAAGGGCAAGAAGAAGCCCGCCGGCAAGTCCGGCAATCCCGCGAAGCGGGCGCAGGAGGCCCAGGCGGCCGAACTGCGGCGCCAGGGCAAGGCTCCCGAGCAGAAGGGCGCAGCGTTCGGCGGGATCGACATGGGCGATGACGACTTCGACCTCTCGAAGCTGCCGAAGGGCTTCGGCGGCTTCTGACGCCCCGGTTTCCGATCCTCGCGCTTTCTCTGGCATAATCAGTCGCTGTACCCGGGCGTGCGCGGACCCTCTCAACCGCGGACGCTCGACTACATGCAGTGTCCGCACACCGTCTGTCCCCACGGACGGGCCCGGACCCTCACACCTCATCAGAAGGAGACACCACTCTCGTGGCAGTCAAGATCCGTCTCACCCGCCTGGGCAAGGTCCATGCACCGTCCTACCGTGTCGTCGTCGCCGATTCCCGCACCCGCCGGGACGGCCCTGCGATCGAGCAGATCGGTCTGTACCACCCCCTCGAGGAGCCCTCGTTCGTCGAGATCAACTCGGAGCGCGCTCAGTACTGGCTCTCCGTGGGCGCACAGCCCACGGATCAGGTGAAGGCCCTCCTCAAGCTCACCGGCGACTGGCAGAAGTTCACCGGTGAGGGCGAAGCCGTCAACACCGTGCGCGGCCGCGCTGCGAAGGAATCCTTCGAAGCGCCCGCAGCGAAGTCGGTCATCGTCGAGAAGCCCGCAGAGGCTGAGAAGCCCGCTGAGGCTGAGGCAGACGCTCCGGCAGAGACCCCGGCTGAGGACACCGACCAGGCCGAGGCCTGATCATGCTCTCTGACGCACTCGACCACCTGGTCCGCGGAATCGTGGACCATCCCGACGACGTGTCCGTGCGTACGCGCGGAGGCGGGCGCGGGACGACGCTCGAGGTCAGGGTCCACCCCGACGACCTCGGTCGTGTGATCGGGCGTGCCGGTCGCACCGCGAAGGCCCTGCGGACCGTCATCGGTGCGCTGGCCGGACGCGAACGCGTGCGCGTCGACCTCGTCGACGACTGAGCACACCGGCAGCTGAGCATCCGTGCTCGCCGGAGGACGCCTCCGGACGAGCACGGCGCAGGTGAAGGGCGGGCACGGGATCACCCCGTGCCCGCCCTTCCTCCTGTCTGCGGTGCCAGGGGGTGCAAGGAGGCTCTCGTCGGGAGGGAGACCCCGGGCGCTCCTGTGGCACCATGAGGACGACGCGCGGCAGTCACCACGCCGCACACGCACATGCACGCGCACGCGCACGTGCACGTGCACGAAACCAGGAGGAGCATGAGCCAGGTCGTCGCCCGTCTGGGCAAGCCGCACGGCATCCGCGGAGAGGTCACCGTCCAGGTCCGCACCGACGATCCGGAGTCGCGGTTCGTGCCGGGGGCCGTCTTCACGACGGAGCCGGACATCGGCGCGCTCACGCTCGAGCGCGCCCGCTGGCACCGTGATCGCCTCCTGCTCACATTCGAGGAGGTCGGGGACCGGTCCCGTGCAGAGGAGGTCCGCAACACGGAGATCCTGATCGACGGCGCCGACGACGAGGTCGAGGACGACGCATGGAGGGTCGAAGAGCTCGTGGACCTCGCAGTGCACCTGGAGGACGGCACGCGTGTCGGAACGGTCACCGACCTCACCGTCGGTGCGATGCAGGACCTCCTCCACGTCCGGACGCTCGCCGGTGAGGACGTGCTCGTCCCCTTCGTCGAGGAGATCGTGCCGGAGGTCGACCTCGACGACCGCCGCGTCCTGCTGACCCCGCCGCTCGGGCTGATCGAAGCAGTGGACGATGAGGACGACGAGACTGCGGACAGTGACGAGACTGCCGAGTCCGCGGAGGGCACGGCGCCGTGATGCGGCTCGACGTCCTGAGCATCTTCCCGGAGTACCTCGCGCCGCTGGAGCTCAGCCTGATCGGCCGGGCACGGGAGAAGGGCCTGCTGGAGCTGACGGTCCACGACCTGCGCGACTGGACCCATGACCGCCACCGGACAGTCGACGACACTCCCTACGGCGGCGGCGCCGGGATGGTCATGAAGCCCGAACCGTGGGGCGAGGCCCTCGACGCGGTGCTCGGAGCCTCCGGGGCGCTGGCCGACGCGGCCGACGCCGCCGACCACCCGGCCGCTGATGCCGCAGGGAGGCCGGTCCTCATCGTGCCGAGCCCTGCCGGTGAGGTCTTCACACAGCAGACCGCGCGGGAGCTGGCGGGCCGCGAGCACCTGGTGTTCGCGTGCGGACGCTACGAGGGCATCGACCAGCGGGTCGTCGACTGGGCGTCGGAGCGGATGGACGTCCGCCCGATGAGCATCGGCGACTATGTCCTCAACGGGGGAGAGGTGGCGGTGCTCGCCATGGTCGAGGCGATCGCACGCCTGCTCCCCGGCGTCATCGGCAATCCGGAGTCGCTCGACGAGGAGAGCCACGAGGACGGGCTCCTCGAATACCCCGTCTTCACGAAGCCCTCCGTCTGGCGGGGGCACGAGGTGCCGGCCGTCCTGCTCTCGGGCGACCACGGGAAGGTCGCTCGCTGGCGGCGCGACCAGCGACTGCGTCGCACCGCGGAGACCCGACCCGACCTGCTCGCCGCGCTGCCGCCGGAATCGCTGGACGACAGGGACCGCGCCGTCCTGGATGGGGCCCGTGTTGAACGTGACGGGCCGGATCTGGCACAATAGGCGATTGCGTTCGCTGCAGTCGCTCTGCCTCGGGGGAGACGACGCACGCGGTGCACGGGTCACCCCTCGCGGGGCCCGCACCGGGCGGACGAATCCACCGCTCCCACGGCACGGCCGCGGGCAGAACCACGATCCCACGACCCGAGGCGCGCGATCAGGAGAGACATCATGCAGAAGCTTGATTTCGTCGACCAGAAGTCGATCAAGACCGACGTCCCGGAGTTCCGCGCCGGCGACACCGTCTCCGTTGACGTCCGCGTCATCGAGGGCAGCCGCTCGCGTATCCAGGTCTTCAAGGGCGTCGTCATCCGTCGTCAGGGACACGGCGTCGGCGAGACCTTCACCGTTCGCAAGATCAGCTTCGGTGTGGGCGTCGAGCGCACCTTCCCGCTGCACGCGCCCAGCATCGAGACGATCGAGGTCAACATCCGCGGTGACGTCCGCCGCGCGAAGCTGTACTACCTGCGCAACCTCCGCGGCAAGGCCGCACGCATCCGCGAGAAGCGCTGACCCGGCGGACTCCGCCGCAGTGCACCACTCGCACGCTGCTCACGAGGGCGCGAACCGGTCGACCGGTTCGCGCCCTCGTGCGTCGTCCGGCGGGTGGCGCCGCTGGCTGAGGGTGGGCGGGATCGTCGTCCTGATCGCAGTCGTGGCCGCAGGCCTCATCCGAGGAGTGGGCGTCCAGAGCTTCACCGTCCCCAGCGCGTCGATGTCACCTGCGCTGGAGCCCGGTGACCGGATCGTCGCGCTGCGGGCGCCGGCGCTGTTCGATACCGTCGGGCGCGGCGACGTCATCGTCTTCGACGGTCGGGGCTCCTTCGTCGGCAGCCTTCCGCCGGACACGTTCGCCCAGATGGGAGCCTGGTTCGGGATCGGCCCACGCGACGTCTACTACGTGAAGAGGGTCATCGGGGTCGGCGGCGACACGGTGCAGTGCTGCGACGACGACGGCCGACTGCTGGTCAATGACCGGCCCCTCGACGAGCCCTATCTCAAGGAGCGGTCCCGGGCGGCCTCGGGCGTGGAGTTCGCCGTCGAAGTCCCCGCCGACAGGTTCTGGGTCCTGGGCGACAACCGCTACGACTCGACCGATTCGCGCGCGCTGCTGGGTCGACCGGGCGGCGGCATGATCCGCGACGACCGGGTCATCGGGACCGTCACCAGCGTCGGATGACGGCCCGGAGGCTGCGCGCGGCTAGACTTGGCGATCGTGAGTGGAAGAGACGGCGAGCCCGGTGACAGGAAGTCCCTGTGGGGCACCCTCCGCGAATTCGCGATCATCATCGTCATCGCCCTCATCGTGTCCTGGGCACTGAAGACCTTCGTCGTGCGCAGCTTCCACATCCCGTCCGCGTCGATGGAGCAGACGCTCCAGGTCGGTGACCGCGTGATGGTCAATCAGCTCTTCTTCAACGACGTCGAGCGCGGCGATGTCGTGGTCTTCGACGATCCGGGCGGATGGCTGGAGCCGGGAGTCGCCGCGCAGTACGAGCCGAATCCGGTGCTCGTGTTCGTGGGACTCCAGCCCGCAGATGCGGGGACTCAGCTCATCAAGCGCGTGATCGGGGTCGGGGGCGACACCATCGAATGCTGTGACGATGCCGGCACGCTGATGGTCAACGGCGAGCCGATCGACGAATCCGCGTACCTGCAGCCGGGGGTCACTCCGTCCGACGTGCCGTTCTCCGTCGAAGTCCCCGAGGACCACTACTGGGTGATGGGCGACAACCGCAGCAATTCGCTGGACTCCCGCTACAACACGGATGCGGAGGGGGGCCCCTTCGTCTCCGACGACAACGTGGTGGGCGAGGTGTTCGTCATCAACTGGCCGATGGACCGCCTGCGGTGGATGGGCGGCGACGAGCCCGCGTTCGACGGTGTTCCCGACGCGGGGGAGGGCTGAGTGCCCGTCCCGGCGATCACCGAGCACACGGTGGAGATCGCATGTCACCGTGAGGGTGCACGGTTCGTCATCGGCATGGACGAAGTGGGCCGCGGCGCGCTCGCGGGCCCCGTCGGAGTCGGCGCCGTCCGCGTGGACGTGGAAGCGCTGGCTGCGGGCGTCGACGACGATGTGTGCCGGACCCCGGAGGGGCTGCGGGATTCGAAGCAGGTTCCCGTCTCCCGTCGCACCGCTCTCGCAGAGGCCGTCGGAGCATGGCGGCCCGAGCACGCGGTCGCGTACGCGAGCGCGGAGGAGATCGACGCGGTGGGGATCACTCTGGCGCTGTGCCTGGCAGGTCGCCGGGCTCTGGCTGCGCTCACGCCGTTCGGCCCTGCAGATCTCGTCCTGCTGGACGGCAGCCACGACTGGCTGTCCACACCCCTGACCCTCGATGCGGCGCTCGTCTTCGGAGATGCAGTCGATGTCGAGGTGCCGCGCGTGCGCACGATCGTGAAGGGCGACGGGTCCGTGGCGACGATCGCGGCTGCGAGCGTGCTCGCGAAGGTCGATCGCGACGCGAGGATGCGGAGCCTCCACCGTGAGGTGCCGTCCTACGGCTGGGAGTCGAACATGGGGTACGGCTCGGCCGCTCATCGCGAGGCGATCGCCTCGCTGGGCGTCACACACCATCACCGGAGGTCCTGGGCCCTATGAGCGCTGCATGGCTAGGATGGCCCCTATGAGCGCCGAGGATCTTGAGGACTACGAAGCGGACCAGGAGCTCCAGCTCTACCGGGAGTACCGGGACGTGGTCGGACTCTTCTCCTATGTGGTGGAAACCGATCGACGCTTCTATCTGGCCAATTCGGTGGATCTGAAGGCCCACGAGGCGGGCACGGACGTCTACTTCGAGCTCACCCTCAAGGACGCGTGGGTGTGGGACACGTTCCGCTCCGCACGCTTCGTCAAGAACGTCCACGTGCTGACCTTCAAGGACGTGAACATCGAGGAGCTCGCGAAATCCGATCTGGAGCCGCCCTCGTCGCTGCGACGGTGATGTCGCTCCGGTGGTGATGTCGCTGCGACGGTGATCCGCGCGAGCATGTCACTCGCGGTCACAGGCTCGCGCGCTGCGATGCCACGGCGCGCACAGCGGACTGTGGGCAGCCGCTCGTCCGTCCACAGGTGCCGGCGGGCCTTCCATCCGCAGCCTCGTGAGCGTGCCATGGGGGCATGTCCAGACAGACTTTGGGAAGACGAGGCGAGGACTTCGCGGTCCAGCACCTCGAAGCGCGCGGATGGACCATCCACCAGCGGAACTGGCGCTGTCGCCACGGCGAGATCGACATCATCGCGATCACACCGGACGGGACGACAGTCGTCTTCGTCGAGGTGCGGACACGCTCATCGGTGAACGCAGGACATCCCCTGGAGACGATCGGAGTGCGCAAGGCCGCGAGGATGCGCCGCACCGCGGGAGCGTGGCTGTCCGCGCAGGATGAGTTCGTCCCGCGGTTCCGGATCGACGTGATCGGACTCATCTGGGCCGGAACGCAGCCGGAGCTCACGCACCTCGAGGGGCTGGAATGAGCCGCACCGGGGCGGAGCGACCGCCCACCGCGCCACCGCCGGTGACCCTGGGTCAGACCGATGCGATCGCACTCTCCGGGCTGGACGGCACGCCCGTCGTGGTCGAGGCGAGTGTGAACCCCGGGATCCCCGGCATCGACGTCGTGGGCCTGCCGGACGCCTCCGTGAGCGAATCCCGCAAGCGGATCCGCGCAGCACTCAGCAATCTGGGGGTGCGGCTCAAGGCGATGCGGTACACGGTCTCCCTGTCTCCCGGCAGCGTCCGGAAGATCGGAAGCGGATTCGACCTCGCGATCGCGACCGCCGTCCTCGGAGCCGAACAGGTGGTGGATCCGGACCGGACGCGCGGAGTCGTGTTCTGCGGCGAGCTGGGACTGGACGGGAGGATCCTGCCCGTGCCGGGAGTGCTGCCGACCATCGTGTCTGGCCTGCGGTCCGGCTTCACGCACTTCGTCGTCCCCGCGGGCTGCGCGGAGGAGGCCCACGTGGTCCCCGGTGCGCAGATCATCCCGGTCGCGAGCCTGGCCGAATGCGCCGCATGGTTCGGTGCGGACATGGTCCCGCACCCGGTCGAGATCGCTCGTGACCGCAGCACGGCCCACGCACAGCGGCCGGAGGTCCATGACCTGGCTCAGGTGCAGGGCCAGGACGACGCCCGCCAGGCGCTGGAGATCGCAGCGGCGGGGCGGCATCATCTGCTGATGACCGGTGCACCCGGCGCGGGGAAGACGCTCCTGGCCGGGTGCCTGCCGGGGATCCTGCCGTCCCTGGACGAGGACGCCGCTGTCGAGGTGCTCGCCCTGGCCTCGCTGGCGGGGACCCTCTCCACCCGGGACGTGCCGCCCCTGCCGCCGTTCGAGACGCCGCACCATCGCACGACGACGGCCGCGATGCTCGGCAGCTCACGGCCGAACAGCGTCGGGGTCTTCTCGCGTGCGCATCACGGAGTCCTGTTCATGGACGAGGCTCCAGAATTCTCACGCGACGTGCTCGAAGCACTGCGCGAACCGCTGGAGTCGGGATGGTGCCGCGTGTCCCGCAGCTGGGGGTCTGTCGACCTGCCCAGTCGATTCCAACTCGTGATGGCGGCGAATCCCTGTCCGTGCGGGATGGGCGCGACCGGATCCGCAGGGTGTCGCTGCACGCCGCGTGACCGGCTGCGCTACCGGGGGCGACTGTCGGGTCCGCTGCTGGACCGCATCGACATGCGACTCGAGATGCTCCCGGTCACAGCAGTCGACGTGCACGCGGCTGAACCGCGTGAGTCGTCTGCGGAGGTCCGGCGTCGTGTGATCGCCGCACGCACCGTGCAGGCGGATCGCTATGCGGGGATGGGATGGTCCACCAACGGCCAGGCCCCCGGCGGCTGGCTGCGCGGGGAGTTCCGGTTCGCCGCACGCGAGACCCGTGTGCTCGACCGTGCGCTGGAGACCGGAGTCCTCACGATGCGCGGCTATGACCGGGTGCTGCGCGTCGCGACGACCATCGCAGATCTTGCCGGCCGGGAACGTCCCGGCGCCGACGAACTGGGCACGGCCCTGCTCATGCGCACACAGGAGGCCTGAGACGTGGACGCACACATGGATGATGCGGATCAGACGGGGATGGACGCCCAGGAACCGCCGGACGCCCAGGAACTGCAGAGCGACCGGGGAACACAGCGCGAGCGCGCGGCGGCGGCAGACCTCGTGCGGATGGCGGAGCCCGGCGATGTGCTGCTGGCCGCACTCGTCCGTGCCGTCGGCTTCGTCGACGCACGCGGTCTGGCAGTCAGCGGCGCCGGCGGGGATCGACGACGCGCAGTGGAGGCGGTGGTCGAGGAGCTGGGCGGACGCGGCGGAGGAGCGGATGCCGCCGGCCTCGGAACGCGGATGGAGGAGGCGTTCGCACGGTGGGCCGTACGCGTCGACGAGCTGGACGGCGCCCGCGATCTGCGGATCATGGCACGGCTCGACGGACGCCTGGTGATCCCCACCGATGACGAATGGCCGATCGGCCTCGACGATCTGGGGACCCACGCTCCGATCGCGCTGTGGGTGCGCGGACCGGCACGGCTGAGAACCGTGCTCCAGCGATCGGTGGCGATCGTGGGCGCACGTGCCGCGGACTCGTACGGGCTGACGGTCACGAAGATGCTCGCGTGGGACCTCGCGGGTGACGGATGGACGATCGTCTCCGGCGGCGCCTACGGGGTCGATGCCGCCGCCCACCGCACGGCGCTCGCCGCGGATGCGTCGACCGTGGCATTCATGGCCGGCGGTGCCGACGCGCTCTACCCCCGCGGCAACGACCAGCTGCTCACCGATGTCCTCAGGTCAGGCGCGATCGTCTCCGAGGCCGCACCCGGTCAGACGGCGATGCGACACCGCTTCCTGCTGAGGAACCGGCTCATCGCGGCCGCATCGCGCACGACCGTCGTGACGGCTGCGGGTCACCGGTCCGGGGCGTTGAACACCGCGAACCGAGCAGCGGAACTCCTCCGTCCCGTGGGCGCCGTTCCCGGATCGGTCATGAGCGACCAGTCCGCCGGCTGCCACCGGCTCATCCGAGAGGGCTCCGCGGTGCTCGTGACGGATGCGCAGGACGTGATCGAGCTCGCCGCGCCGCTCACGGAGACGGTGGACGAGGGAGGCGACGTGCAGACCGCCCTGCGGATCACCGATGCGATGCAGCCTCACGAGCTGCAGCTGTATTCGGCGCTGCCTGTCCGCAGGGGCGTGGATGTGCCGACGCTGGCCGCTCGTGCGGGGCTCGGCGTCGGGGCGGCCATGGCGGCCCTGGGGATGCTGGAGCTCGCCGGCCATGCGCGGCGGACGGATCACGGCTGGGTGAAGTGCCCCGGGTGACGGGGCTACCCTGGGAGCATGCCTGCTTCCCCCACGGGCGATCTCATCGGCCGTTCACTGCACGATCCCGCGTACATCGACGCGGTGGAGGCTTTCGACGCGCACCTGAGGCTTGAGCGCGGAGCATCCGAGCACACGCGCCGCGCGTACGTCGGCGACGTCTGTCGGCTGCTCGCGACGTTCGAGGGGCCGGACGGCAGAGGGCTGCCGCTCACCGACATCGAGGCGGGCAATCTGCGGGAGTGGGTGCTGACGATGTCGCGCACCGGGTCGTCACCGGCGACCACCGCCCGGCGGATCGCCTCTGTGCGGAGGTTCTTCGGCCAGTGCCTCCGGTCGGGGAGGATCGCGCAGGATCCCTCGACTCGGCTCCGCACACCGAAGAAGCCGTCACGGCTCCCCACCGTGCTCCAGCAGGAGCACGCGGCGCGCGTCCTGGACGGTGCCGATGGACGGACGGACAGCGCGCGGACAGACAGGCCGCCTGCGTCCGCGGTACTGTCCGACGTCTCGGATGCGATGGAGGTGCCGGAAGCGACGAAGGCGTCCGAGCCGTCTGATCCGACGAGGAGCGCGGTGGGCCTGCGCGATGCGGCGCTGCTCGAGCTGCTGTACGCGACGGGACTGCGGGTGTCGGAGCTCGTGGGCCTCGACCTCGACGACGTCGATGGGGCGGCGGGCCTCGTCACGGTGCTGGGCAAGGGCGGCAAGGTGCGACGAGTGCCGTTCGGCGCGCCCGCGGCCCGAGCCGTCGACGCGTGGCGCGAGGCAGGACGTCCCGCGCTCGCCCACGAGGACTCCGGCCCCGCCCTGTTCCTCGGTGTGCGCGGGGCCCGCCTCGATGTCCGACAGGTGCGTCGCGTCGTGAAGGCGGCGACTGATGCGGTTCCCGGTACGCCCCACCTGTCTCCCCACGGCCTGCGTCATTCGGCTGCGACCCACATGGTCGAGAACGGCGCTGACATCCGTCAGGTCCAGGAGTATCTGGGGCATGCGGCACTCAGCTCGACCCAGATCTACACCCACGTGTCGCTGGGCCGGCTCGCCGCGGTGTACGACCGAGCGCATCCCCGGGCCTGACGCGTCATCCGCCCGCGAACTCCCAGTGCCACGCCTCCGGCAGCGATCCGTTCTGCCGTGCCCATGACGGGTGGATCCACCCGAAGCGCGGCCCATTCGTCTGCATCCAGATGTGGGTCTCCGCACCGAAGCGGTTGATCCCACCGCCCAGATCCATGGCCAGTCCCCACCCGTGGTTCGACGTTCCCGGGGCGGCCGCCATGCGTCCCTTCCTCCGCTTCAGGATCACCTGCGTGTCGTAGTCGCGATACGAGTCCGTGACAGAGATCGGCGCGCCGAATCGCTGTACATACGCGTGACTCATCTCGTCGAAGGCACGTGCCGCGTCGCAGCGCAGGAGGTGTCCCGGTGCAGTCTGCACCGCGCAGAGTGCGACGGCGGGGATCCGGCCGTTGCGATGCCCGCCCCACGGGCCTGCACCGGAGTGACCTGAATCGGAAGGGACCTCGGGGAGCTCTTCCGGCGCCTCCGCCTCCGGGAGCAGGATGATGTCGCCCCGGCCGAAGAACGGCATGGGATCGACGTACTCGGTCTTCCTGTCCTGGGGCCAGACACCGACGTGCACACACCCGTCCGAGCAGTGCGCGGGAGTGGCCACGGCGCCTATCGGATGCCCGGGATGCACCTGATCGCCTGTGCTGACCGTGGCATCGACGTTCTCGACGCTGAGGACCCATGCACCCACTGCCACGCTCACGACCGGCTTCCCGCCCACCACGCCCGCGAAGCGGACCGTGCCGGCGGCGGGTGCGCGGATCGATTCTCCGGGGAGCGCCGCGAGGTCGACGCCGCGATGGCCCGTGTGCCAGTCGGCGTCCGGCGGATCGAATCCGCGCACGACGGTCGGCGACGGGACCGGTGCGATCCAGTCGGTGGGATGCGCTGCCGGATCCAGGCTCGACTGATCGGCGGCTGGAGCGGGCGGCGCTGCGGCGAGCACCTGCCCGGCCGCCACAGCTGGACCGATCACCATGGTCAGGACGAAGCACACCGCTGCGACGAGCCGTCGGGTGCTGCGTCCCAGAGGGGATGACCGTCCCAGTGCGGGAGGCGGTGATCCTGGTGCGGGGTGCCGACGCGTGTCCATGTGCACAGGAAAGCCCTGACGCCGCGGCGCGACCAGAGCGCCGCGACAGCTGTGGACGGATCACCGCTCCTGCACAGCCGCGCGTGCGCACGGATACGTGTGCGACCCACAGCCGCAGTGCGCGCCCCGACCTCGCCGTTTGGTTCGCCGTGCGGACGGCAGTACGATACGGACAGCAGTGCTGTGTCCGTCTGCTCTCAGGCTCTCGCCGTGCGACTCCGGTCGCGCGGCCGGCTCCCGGAAGCACGGTCACGGACTGACTTCGCGCATCCGATCTCTACGATCCCGGCCGACGGTGCGAGCAACTGCTCGCCGGTGGGGATCGCGGATGCCAGGCACAAACCGGAAACGCTGAAACGGACCCTTCCGCTCACCCCCAGATATGGCTTCCACATCCGGGTGTGCGCGCGGGCGTCCGTGCACTCAGCCTGACAGACGTGCGCAGCCGCGGAAGCGGGGCGCACGTGGAAGGAGTCGTCGGCATGGCCGTCGTCACCATGCGCCAGCTGCTCGACAGCGGCGTCCACTTCGGACACCAGACCCGCCGTTGGAACCCGAAGATGAAGCGCTTCATCTTCACCGAGCGCAACGGCATCTACATCGTGGACCTCCAGCAGACGCTGGGCTACATCGATTCCGCGTACGACTTCGTGAAGGAGACCGTCGCACACGGCGGTTCGATCCTCTTCGTCGGCACGAAGAAGCAGGGCCAGGAGGCCATCGCCGAGCAGGCGAAGCGCGTCGGCCAGCCCTTCGTCAACCAGCGCTGGCTGGGCGGTATGCTCACGAACTTCCAGACGATCTCCGGACGCCTCGCGCGTCTGAAGGAGCTCGAGGAGGTCGACTTCGACGACGTCGCATCGTCGATGTACACGAAGAAGGAACTCCTCATCCTCCGTCGCGAGAAGGACAAGCTCGAGCGCACGCTCGGCGGCATCCGTGACATGCAGCGGACCCCGTCCGCCGTGTGGATCGTCGACACGAACAAGGAGCACCTCGCAGTCGATGAGGCGCGCAAGCTCGGCATCCCGATCATCGCGATCCTCGACACGAACTGCGACCCGGACCAGGTCAACTACCCGGTTCCCGGCAACGACGACTCGATCCGCTCCGTCGGCCTGCTGACCCGCGTCATCGCGGATGCAGTCGCGGAGGGCCTCATCACCCGCCACGGTGTCGACGAGGGCGGCGAGAAGAACGTCTCCGCCGTCGAACCGATGCCGGAGTGGGAGCGCGAGCTCCTCGAGGGATCGTCCGACGAGGCACCGGCCGCTGAGGCAGCAACACCTGCTGCTGAGACACCTGCTGCAGAGGCACCCGCAGCTGAAGCCCCCGCCGCCGAGGCCGCCGAGGCCCCCGCTGCTGAGGCGACCACCGAAGCCGCTGCGGCTGACGCCGAGTCGACCGAAGCCTGATCGTTCCCGCCCGCAGCCGGCCTACCGGCCGGCTGCGGGCACAGACCTCCCAGAAGAAGGAGTGCGTATGGCCAACTACACCGCAGCTGACATCAAGGAGCTCCGCGAGAAGACCGGCGCGGGCATGATGGACGTCAAGAAGGCTCTCGACGAGTCCGACGGCGATCACGCGAAGGCGATCGAGATCCTCCGCGTGAAGGGCCTCAAGGGCGCGACCAAGCGTGAGGGCCGCTCGACCTCGGACGGACTCGTCGCGACGCACGTCGAAGGCGGCGTCGGCACGATGATCGAGTTCAACTCCGAGACGGACTTCGTCGCGAAGTCGGACAAGTTCATCGAACTCGCGGACAGCATCCTCGCTCTCGCAGTCGAGCACGGCGCAACGGACGCGGAGTCCTTCTCCGCTCTGGAGATCGACGGCAAGCCGGTCTCGCAGATCATCACCGAGGGCGGCGCATCGCTGGGCGAGAAGGTCGAGCTCAAGCGCGTCGTCCGCGTCGAGGGCGCCAAGGTCGAGTCGTACCTGCACCGCACGAACAAGGACCTGCCTCCGCAGGTCGGCGTGCTCCTCGCGTACGAGGGCGACGACGCGACTGCCGCACATGATGTGGCAGTCCACATCGCCGCTCTCACGCCCACCTACTTCTCGCGCGAAGAGGTGCCGGCCGAACTGGTCGAGAAGGAGCGTGCGATCGCTGAGGAGACTGCTCGCAACGAGGGCAAGCCCGAGCAGGCCATGCCGAAGATCATCGAAGGTCGCGTGAACGGCTTCTTCAAGGAGAACGTCCTGCTGGATCAGGGCTTCGCCAAGGAGCCGAAGAAGTCTGTCGCCTCCGTCCTGGAGGAGGCCGGCGTCAAGGCCACGGGCTTCGTGCGCTTCCGCGTGGGCTCCTGATACGGAACCCGATCCCTCTCTGAGGGAGCCTCCTCTCTGAGGGGAGCCTCGTCTCTGACGGGAATCTCCTCACTGAGGAAGCATCGGCGGACTCGCTCCGCCACGACAGGGCGGCACCCGACGGGTGCCGCCCTGTCGGCATTCCGGGCTCGTTCTCCGAGATCGCCGGTGGCGCGTGCGTGCGCGCGTTCGGCGACCGGTAGAATCGGCGGCGGTCCGCTGGGCGATGATCCGCTCGAGCGGACTGCCAGCGGAATGGTGGCCCCCGAGCTCGCAGGAGATACGACAATGAACCACACGCCGGTCCACACCTCATCCCGCGACAACGCCCCGTCGCTGAGGACGCACAAGAGGCGCGTACTGCTCAAGCTGTCCGGTGAGGTGTTCGGCGGCGGGTCCGTCGGTGTGAACCCGGACGTCGTGTCGCAGGTGGCTCGCCAGATCGCGACGACCATCCCCGAGGTCGAGGTGAGCATCGTCGTGGGCGGCGGCAACTTCTTCCGGGGCGCCGAACTGTCGCAGCGCGGCATGGACCGCACGCGCGCGGACTACATGGGGATGCTCGGCACGGTGATGAACTGCCTCGCCCTGCAGGACTTCCTCGAGCAGGCGGGCGTGGACACCCGTGTGCAGACCGCGATCCCGATGTCGCAGGTCGCGGAGACGTACATTCCGCGCCGGGCGATCCGACACATGGAGAAGGACCGGATCGTCATCTTCGGCGCGGGAGCGGGAATGCCGTTCTTCTCGACGGACACCGTCGCCGCGCAGCGGGCGCTGGAGATCAGCGCGGACGAGGTCCTGATCGCCAAGAACGGTGTCGACGGCGTCTACGACGACGACCCTCGGAGCAACCCCGACGCGGTCAAGCTCGACACCCTCACCTATCAGGACGCACTGGTGCGCGGACTCAAGGTGGTCGACGCGACGGCGTTCTCCCTCTGCATGGACAATGCGCTGCCGATGCGCGTGTTCGGCATGGAGGGCGACGGGAACCTCGGCCGGGCCATCGCGGGCGATCCGATCGGCACACTCGTCACCGCCTGACCACTCGGACCGCACTGAGACCGTAGAATCGACACCAGCACTGACCACACCCCTGCCGGCCGGACCAGCATGAGAAGCACCCGGGGTCCCGGCATGATCGAGGAATCGAGGACACCGTGATCAAAGAGACTCTGACCGAGGCTCGTCAGAAGATGGACAAGGCGGTCGAAGTGACGCAGGAGGAGTTCGGAGCCGTGCGCACCGGACGCGCGAACCCGGCGCTCTTCGCGAACCTCACCGTCGAGTACTACGGTTCGCCCACCCCGATGCAGCAGCTCGCATCGTTCCAGGTGCCGGAGGCCCGTACCGTCCTCATCACCCCGTACGACCGCAGCGCGATGGGCGACATCGAGAACGCCCTGCGCAACTCCGATCTGGGGGCGAACCCGGCGAACGACGGCAACGTCATCCGTGTGGTGCTGCCGCAGCTCACGGAGGAGCGCCGCAAGGAGTACGTCAAGCTCGTGAAGACGAAGGCGGAGGACGGCAAGGTGTCCATCCGCAACATCCGCCGGAAGGCGAAGGAGACCCTCGAGCGCATGTCCAAGGACGGCGACGTGGGCGAGGACGAGGCGGACCGCGGCATCAAGGAGCTCGACGAGATCACGAAGTCGAAGGCGGACGAGGTCGACCGCCTGCTCGATGCCAAGGAAGCCGAACTCCTCGAGGTCTGACCGGACGTGGCAGAGACTCAGGACGCCGCGCACACCGCTGACTCCCCGCTGCCATCACGGCGAGAGCTGCGCCGGATCGCGGAGGAGGCGGAAGCGCGCGGCGAGGGTCCGCTGACGCAGGACGAGCTCCTGCGGCGCGCCGTCGCGTCCCGTGACGCGGCGGAGGGCCGAGTCCCGACCGACCCGACTAGTCCGTCTACCGCGGGGATCCCGACCGACCCGACCAGTCCGTCGACTGCGGGGATCCCGATCGGCCACGGCTTCGTGACCCCGGCCGCACCGAGCGGGACCCGTGGACAGCCGGCGGAGGAGCCGGTCGCGCCCAGGGACTACGGGAAGGCCGGCCGCAACCTGCCCGCGGCGATCGGCGTGGGCGTCGTGCTGGGCGGTTCCGTCCTCGCGTCGCTCATCTTCTATCCCCCCTCATTCCTCATCATCGTGCTGGTCGGCGTGTGCCTCGCCATGTGGGAACTGGCGGAGGCGCTGTCCCGCTCCGGTGCTCACGTGTCGCGCATCCCGGTGATCGTCGCGAGCGCCTGCATGGTCCTCGCGACCTACGCAGGCGGCCGTGAGGCACTGTGGGTCGCCTTCACCGCGGGAGCCGGCGCCGTCCTGCTCTTCGCTCTGCTGGAGAGGCGCACCGGGAACGCCGTCAAGGACGTCTGCCTGAGCCTCTTCGCACTCACATACGTGGGCCTCATGGCCAGCCTCATCGTCTACCTGCTCACGCTGCCGGACGGGAATCTGCTGGTCATCTGCTTCCTCGCACTCGTCGTCGCGAGCGACATCGGCGGGTACATCGCAGGGGTCCTCTTCGGCAAGCACCCCATCGCGCCGTCGATCTCGCCCAAGAAGTCGTGGGAGGGCTACGCGGGGTCGGCGCTCCTGTCCACCGCGGTGGGCGTCGCGATGGCGATCTGGGCCTTCGACGCGCCGATGTGGACCGGGATCGCTCTGGGGGTGCTGGTGCCCGCATTCGCCACACTGGGCGACTTCTCCGAGTCCATGATCAAGCGAGACCTCGAGCTCAAGGACATGGGCTCGCTCCTGCCCGGCCACGGCGGGATCATGGACCGCCTCGACTCGATCCTGCCGACCGCTCCGGTCGTCCTGGTCCTCTTCAGCTTCCTGCCCGGCTTCGTGGACTGACGGACACCTCCCAGGCGCGCGTCAGGCGACGTTCCCCGTCAGAAGCCCATGAGCATGAGATAATCAACGCATATGTCTGAGACCACTCCCTCCTCGGTGCCCAGGCGGACCTCCTCGCGGAAGCAGGTCCGTCCCATCGTCGAACACGAAGACGGGACGACGTCGAGCACGCCGACCCGCAGTGGACGACCCCTCCTCGACTTCCGCGGTCCCCGCGTCTCTCAGCCCCCGCAGCACCTCGCGGACATGTCGATGGACGAGCGGATCGCCGCAGTGAAGGAGATGGGCCTGCCCGCCTTCCGGGCGAAGCAGCTGTCCACCCACTACTTCGTCCACCACTCGTCGGACGTGGACCAGATGACCGATCTGCCGAAGGACAGCCGTGCAGAGCTGGGGGAGAGGTTCTTCCCGACGCTGCTCACGGAGGTACATCGTCTGAAGACCGGCAACGGCGACACGATCAAGTTCCTCTGGCGGCTGTTCGACGGATCCCTCGTCGAATCGGTCCTCATGCGGTACCGCAACCGGATCACCCTGTGCGTGTCCTCCCAGTGCGGATGCGGGATGAACTGCCCGTTCTGCGCGACCGGGCAGCAGGGCCTCACCCGCAACATGTCCGCCGCAGAGATCGTCGACCAGGTGGTCCGCGCGAACCAGGTGATCGCCGCAGGAGAACTCGCCGACACCTCCGACGAGGACCGCAATCTGCTCGGTGAGGCCGCAGCGGGCGTGGGAGACGAGTCCGGCGGCGAGGCCGTCTCGGAGACCGCGCCGACCGGCACCTCGGCCGGTGCGCATGCGACCGCCTCCGGCGGTGCGGCGGAGCGGGTCACGAACATCGTCTTCATGGGGATGGGCGAGCCGCTGGCCAACTACAAGCGGGTCATGAACGCGGTGCGCCGCTTCGTGGAGCCGGGTCCGTCCGGACTGGGCATGTCCGCGCGCCGGATCACGATCTCGACGGTGGGCCTGGTGCCCGGCATCAACAAGCTCGCGATGGAGGAGATCCCGGTGACGTTCGCACTGTCGCTGCACGCTCCGGACGACGGGCTGCGGAACGAGATGATCCCGGTGAACACTCGCTGGAACGCGGATGAGGCGATCGACGCGGCCTACGCGTACTACAAGACGTCGGGCCGGCGGGTCAGCATCGAGTACGCGCTCATCAAGGACATGAACGATCACGCGTGGCGTGCGGGACTGCTCGCGAAGAAGCTCAACGCGCGCGGGCGCGGCTGGGTCCACGTCAACCCCATTCCGCTCAACCCGACCCCGGGGTCGGTGTGGACCGCGAGCGAACCGGACGTCGCAGCGGAGTTCGTCCGCGTCCTCCGCGACGCGGGCGTGCCCACGACGATCCGCGACACCCGCGGCAAGGACATCGACGGTGCGTGCGGCCAGCTCGCCACCTCGCAGCAGGACGACGACGCTGTCACGGCGGACTGAGGAGACTGAGGAGAGGGATGGACGCAAACTTTCCCCGGATGACGGGCTGGAAGTCCGGCTACGATCCGGCCCAGGTCGACAGCTTCTTCCGACGAGCGCGGGAGTCGTACAACAGGGAGGCCCCGCAGCCGGGCGACCTGGATGCGCGCGCCGTGCGCACCGTCGGCTTCGACCTGGTCCGCAAGGGCTACCACGTGGGTGTCGTCGACGCCGCACTCGATCGGCTCGAGGACGCCTTCGCGAAGCAGGCCCGCGACCGCATGGTCTCCCAGGCCGGCCATGACGCCTGGATCAAGGAGCTCACCCGCGCGGCCGGCTCCCTCAGGGGACGGCTCGAGCGCTCGACGGGTGAGCGCTTCAACCGGGCGGAGAAGGGCGAGGTCGGCTACGACGTGGGCGAGGTCGACGATCTGTGCGACCGCATCCACGGCTACTTCACCCAGGGCAAGGCGATGAGCGTCGACGAGGTGCGGCGCGTGCTGTTCCGCACCCGCAAGGGCGATGGTGCGTACAGCGAGGACCAGGTCGATGCGTTCATCGACCGGGTCGTCGAAGTGATGGCGAGTGTGGACTGAGCGTGACTGACGTGCACGACGCATCCGCGGATGCCACGACGCCTCCCGTGCAGGTCGATCCGACCTTCGATCTGCTCGACCGCCCTGTGGCGCTGGAGAGTGCCGACGACATCGTCCTCACCGCTCCTGCGCCGGACGCCCCGACGGTCGACGGGCGTCCCGTCGAGGACCCGCGGCTGATCGAGGCGCTGTCCGTCCCGCAGGAGTTCACCCGCGCCGATGTGCTCGACCGTGTGGCGAAGCTCGGGGGAGTGCTCCGGGTGCTGGGCGGCGACGGCGCGTCGAAGCTGATCGTCGCCTCCGACGTGCCGGAACCGTCCCGCACGTTCGCGGTGCTGGCCGGAGTCCGCATCGGTCTGCTCGTCGAGGTCCCCTCCGCAGCCGCTGACGGCGCATCATCCGCCACGGCGCCGGTCGCCGACGCAGAGACCCTCACGATCCGCCCGCATCGCGACGGCGAGGACACAGCGGAGGAGGGCGCCCACGCCTTCAAGACCGCCATCCGCACCGTGCGCTCGCACTTCGAGGGCGTGGCCGTCGAGGGCGGGGGACGGGCACGCGACCTGGATCGTCTGGTGCGCGACTCGCGGATCCAGCCCGCACCCTCGCGCCTGCGCGACGGGACCCGTCGCGCGCTGGTCGTCGCGGGCGAGGACGTGCTCCTCGCAGACGCCGCGTCGTACCTGCTGAGCCTCCTGCAGACGGACTGATGCTCGGCGGTGCGGACCGCCTGCGACGGGTGCCTGCACCTGCTCCTGTACCTATATCTGTACCGGTCCGCTATCTCGGACCGCTTCCGTCTACGGGAGCCTGCGACCGGTGACCAGGCCGATCAGCCGGTCGATGACCTCGGTCCCGGACGCGCGGATCCCGTTGTGCTCCCACTCGTTCGTCACCCACGGCGTGAGGGACGGGACGAGGTCCGCGGTCTCCAGCGAGAACCGGGTCGGCACGTACGCATCGTCGAAGTAGACGATCGCAGCGGACGGGGCCCGGACCTCGGCGAGGGCGTCCGGATCGTACAGCGACGGCCACGGGACATCGGCGACGCGGTGCGCGATGTCCTTCCACGGCGCCATCTCCGCGTCCTCGTCGAAGAGCCCGGAGTGGACGTGCTCGCCGCCCAGCAGCGTGGGGTCGGAGCGGACGTCGTCGGGCATCGTCCGTTCGGCGGCCCAGCGGGTGGCGTGACCGTCGGCCATCGAGGACTCATGGATGACCGCATAGAGCGGATTGCGGCCCCCGTAGGGCAGTGCGGCGGCGAGGTCGTGCTGGAACGCCGGGCCGCGATGATCGAGGTGCAGCAGCCAGTGCAGCTGCTCCGCACCGCCCGTCGCGCCCAGGCGGTGCCCCACGGAGCGCAGCCGTGCGGGAGTGACCGCATCGCCGTTCGGCAGTCGGATCGCGCCGGCGGCGGCGAGCCCCGCCAGCTCCTCCATCCGCGCCCGGTCATCGGGGAAGCGGCGGTAGAACGCGAGGGACTTCCTGCGCATGATCTCCCAGGTCGCGGAGTAGACCTCGTCGGGAGTCCGACCCACCGCGGGCAGGCCGCCCGTCATGATCGCACCGGCGAGCGTCTCCGGGCGCGTGGACATCCAGTGCAGGGTCGTGAACCCGCCGAACGACTGCCCGATGGGCGTGACGGTCTCTGCGCCCAGACGGTGCAGCACGTCCAGGGCGTCGTCGACGATCGCGTCCGCGCGGAAGTGGGTGAGGTACTCCGCGGCGGAGGCGGGGTCCGCCGTGCGCAGCGTCGTGCCGGCTGCATCCGCAGACGTGCCGGACACCCCTGCCGGGGTCTCGAACACTCCGGCCGAGGTCTCGGATACCTCCGCCGAGGTGCTGGTCGGCTGCTGCCCAGCCGGCACCTCGGCGGGGGTCCCGGGCAGCAGCCCCGGGGCCGGTGTGTCGAGGCCCAGCGGTGTCGATCGCCCGGTGCCGCGCTGGTCGAGCAGGATGAGACGGTAGTCCTCGAGTACGCGCGGCAGCCACGACGGCGACGCCGGCTCCAGCGAGGGCCTGGGCGCCTCGACCCCGGGTCCGCCCTGCAGGTACACGGCGAATGGGCGAGCCTCGCCGCCATGGCCGGTGACGACACGGGCGAACACCTCGATCGTGCCCCGCTGCGGGCGGGAGCGATCGAGCGGGACCTCGATCGTGAGGTCGCGGACGTGGAGCCCGGGGAGTGCGAAGCTGAGGTCGTTCGACATGGAGTTCACACTACTCGGGCGCCGTTCGACCGGAGCCTCACTCAGCCCGCGCCTCGCTCAGTCTGCAACCCACTCAGCCCGCGCCTCACCCAGCCAGCGACCCACTCAGCCCTTGATGCGCGAGCCGTGGCCCTCCCACTCCTTCTCACGCAGCGTGTACTTCTGGATCTTGCCGGTGGAGGTCTTGGGCAGGACCGGGAGGAACTCGAACGCTCGAGGGGTCTTGTAGCGCGCGAGGCGGTCGCGGAGGAACTCGGACATGTCCTCCTCCGCGACGCTCGAGCCCTCCTTGAGCACGACGAACGCCTTGGGGCGCTCTCCCCACTTGTCGTCGGGGATCCCCACGACCGCGACGTCGTCGACGTCCGGGTGCGCGGCGATCGCCTGCTCGACCTCGATGGTCGAGATGTTCTCCCCGCCGGACACGACGACGTCCTTCGCACGGTCGCGCAGCTCGACGTACCCGTCCGGGTGCATGACCCCCAGGTCGCCGGAGTGGAACCAGCCGCCGGCGAACGCGGTGGCTGTGGCAGCTTCGTCGTTGTAGTAGCCCTTCATGACGTTGTTGCCCCGCATCACGACCTCGCCCATCGTCGTCGCGTCGGCCGGCACGTCGACCAGCTCCTCGCCCTCGACGTCGGTGCGGACCACACGGACGCGGTCGGCGGTGAGCATGCCGACGCCCTGGCGGGCGAGCTTCGCGGAGCGCGCCTCCCCGTCCAGGTCGCTCCACGTCTCCTGCCACTCGCACACCGTGTAGGGCCCGTAGGTCTCCGTGAGCCCGTACACGTGGACGATCTCGAAGCCCATGGCGACCATGCGCGACAGCATCGACGGGCTGGGCGGTGCGGCCGCGGTCGTGATGACGAGGCGGTGCTCGAGATCATGTGCCTCGGCCGCGTCCATGATCGTGGAGACGACGGTCGGGGCTCCGTTGAGGTGCGTGACGCCGTGCGTGTCGATGAGGTTCCAGATGACCGGGCCCCGGACCTCGCGCAGGCAGACCTGGACGCCGCCCGCGGCTGCGAGCGCCCATCCGGTGCACCAGCCGCTGCAGTGGAACATGGGCAGCGTCCACAGGTAGACGGAGTCCTTGCCGAACCCGGAGTGCACGATCTCCGACAGCGCGTTGAGGTAGGCGCCGCGGTGGGAGTACATGACGCCCTTGGGCCGCCCGGTGGTCCCCGAGGTGTAGTTGATCGACAGGGTCTGGTCCTCATCCGCGACGGCCCAGACGAGGTCGGTGTCGTCCTGGTCGGCCCCCGCCAGGAAGTCGTCCAGCGTCAGGACGCGGGTGCCCGCGGGGTGCGCACGGCCCGCGGGCTGGTCCGCGTGCTGGGTGTCCTCGGCCAGCACGATGGTGAGGACCGACTCGAGCTCAGGGGCGACCTGCGTGATGTCCGGCCAGTAGACGGTGTCCAGGACCAGTGCCTTCGCGCCGGAGTGGTCGCAGATGTAGCGGACCTCCTCGGGAGCGAGGCGGGTGTTGATGGACACCAGCACGGCATCGATGAGCGGCACCGCGAACTGCGCGATGAGCATCTCCGGCAGGTTCGGCATCATGTAGGCGACCCGGTCGCCGGGCTGGATCCCCGCGGCGCGCAGGGCACGCGCGCGGTGCTCGACCGCCGCGTGCAGCTGCGCGTAGGTCCAGGTGTCGTCGCCGTAGACCAGGGCGGTCCTGTCCGGGTACACCGCCGCCGACCTCGCGAGGAAGGTCAGTGGCGTGAGCTCCGTCTTCCACGTCTCCACAGTGTCGTCCTCCTCAGTTCTCAGTTCGCGAAGGCGTTGATGCCGGTCATCGCACGGCCCAGCGTGAGCTGGTGGACCTCATGGGTGCCCTCGTAGGTGAGGACGGTCTCGAGGTTGATCGCGTGCCGCAGCGGCGAGTACTCGCTGGTGATGCCGGATCCACCGAACAGGGCGCGCAGGTCGCGCGCGATGTTCATGGCGGTGTCGACGTTCACCATCTTGCCCAGGCTGATCTGCTCGGGACGCACCCCGGCGGGGGAGTCCTTGAGGCGGCCGATGTGGGCGGCCGTGAGCGTGATCGCGGAGTACTGCCCGAACGCCTTCGCGAGCTTCTGCTGCGAGATCTGGAACGACGACAGCGGGCGATCGAACTGGATGCGCGTGTCGGTGTAGCGCAGCGCCTCCTCCAGGGAGTCGCGCGCGGCGCCGGTCACGCCGAACACGATGCCGTAACGGGCCTCGGACAGCGCGGACAGCGGGCCCTTGAGGCCGGACGCCTTCGGCAGCATGGCGGATTCCGGCAGGCGCACGTTGTCGAGCACGATCTCACCGGTGATCGACGCGCGCAGCGACAGCTTCCGCTGGACCTCGGGGGTCTCCACACCGGGGGTGTCCGAGGGCACCACGAAGCCGCGGACGACACCCTTCTCGCCGGTCTTCTCGTTGACCTCGTCCGTCTTGGCCCAGACGACCATGACATCGGAGACCGGCGAGTTCGTGATCCACATCTTCGCGCCGTTGAGGATCCAGTCGGACCCGTCCTTCGTCGCGCGGGTCTTCATGCCCGCGGGGTCGGAGCCGACGTCCGGCTCCGTGAGGCCGAAGCAGCCGATCGCCTTGCCGGCGGCCATCCGCGGCAGCCACTCCTGCTTCTGCTCCTCGGAGCCCCAGTGGTGGATCGAGAACATCGCGAGCGAGCCCTGGACGCTCACGAGCGAGCGCAGACCTGAGTCCACGGCCTCCAGCTCGCGGCAGGCCAGGCCGTACTGCGTCGCCGTGGAGCCTGCGCACTCGTACCCCTCGAGGTGCATGCCGAGCACACCCAGCTCGCCGAGGCCCTCGGCCAGCTCACGAGCGGGGATGGTGCCGTCGAGGTACCAGTCACCGATGCTGTCGCGGACGTGCTCGTCCAGCCAGCTGCGGACGACCCCCGCCCACTCCAGGTCCTCCTTCTCGAAGATCTCATCGACCTGCAGGATCTGATCCGGAGTCTGGGTCTTCCCCTTGGTGACGGCCATGTGCGCGTCCTTCCTCTCGATCACTGCGGGAAGCCGCCTCGCGGTGCCGCAGTGGGGTTCCCCCGATCAGCGAACTCTTCAGGAACGATGCGATGATCGGGGACTGTGACTGTACGACGACTCAGTGTAATCGGAACCACAGGCTCGATCGGCACCCAGGCCCGCGACGTGCTCCGGCTGCATCGGGGACGCTTCCGCGTGACGGGGCTCGCCGCCGGCGGGAACCTGGCGGAGCTCGCGGCCCAGGCCGTGGAGTTCTCCGTCCCCGCGATCGGTCTGGCGCTCCCGCCTGCCGGCACCGCCGCCGAGGCCCGGGCCGCCATCCGCTCCGCCCTCGCCTCCGAAGCCGCCCGCCAGTCTCTGCCGGACCCGGTCGAGGTGATTGAGATCGGCCCGGAGGCCCCTGCGGCGATCGCCGCGCTGCCCACCGACGTCGTGCTCAACGCCGTGACGGGTGCCGCGGGCCTCGACGGGACCCTGGCGGCGCTGGAGGCCGGCACGGACGTCGCACTGGCGAACAAGGAGTCCCTCATCATCGGAGGCGACGTGGTGCTGGGGGCCGCTGCGGCCTCGGGAGCGGAGCTCATCCCTGTCGACAGCGAGCACTCGGCGATCGCCCAGGCGCTGCGCGCGGGTCGTGCGGACGAGGTGGCGAAGCTCATCGTCACCGCGTCCGGCGGCCCCTTCCGCGGCTTCACGCGCGAGCAGCTGGAGACGGTCACCCCGGAGCAGGCCCTCGCCCACCCCACGTGGGACATGGGACGCGTCGTCACGACGAACTCCGCCGGTCTGGTCAACAAGGGCCTCGAGGTCATCGAGGCCCACCTGCTGTTCGGCATCCCCTACGAGCGGATCGAGGTCGTCGTCCACCCGCAGAGCCAGGTGCACTCGATGGTCGAGTTCACCGACGGCTCGACGATCGCCCAGGTGTCGCCCCCGGACATGCGCCTGCCCATCGCCTACGCGCTGGGAGCGGGGGAGCGGATCAGCTCCGGTGCCCCCGCCAACGACTGGACGCGAGCGAGCACGTGGACCTTCGAACCCGTCGATCACGAGGCGTTCCCCGCACTCGGGCTGGCAGTGGACGCGGGCCGTCGCGGCGGGACCTTCCCCGCCGTCTACAACGCGGCGAACGAAGTGCTCGTCGACGCCTTCCACGACCGCCGCATCCCCTTCACCGGGATCGCGGACGGCATCGCCGCGGCACTCGCGGAGCACGGCCGCGGACACGAGACCGACGGGGACGGCTTCACCGCTGCGGAGGGGGCCGCCCGCTCTGACGTTGGGAGATCAGATGCGGCCACACCGCTCACCCGCGAGGCGGTGCTTGCGGCGGACGAACGTGCGCGCGTGTTTGCCAGCGAGTGGATAGCCCGCCGCACCGGTGAGGGAGCCGCCACCGCATGACCGCGCTGCTCTACACGATCGGCGTCGTCCTCTTCCTCGTCGGCATCTCCGCCTCCATCGCGCTGCACGAGCTCGGGCACCTCGTCCCGGCCAAGCGGTTCGGGGTGAAGGTCACCCGGTACATGATCGGATTCGGCCCCACCCTGTGGGCGAAGCGCCGCGGCGAGACCGTGTACGGGGTCAAGGCGCTGCCGCTGGGCGGCTTCATCGCGATGCCCGGCATGTACCCGCCGGAGGACAAGTCGAACACCCGACTGGACGGCAGCGGCCGCCGCGCCCGCCGCAGGAGGCCCCGACTGTTCGCCGGGGCGATGGAGGACGCACGCGCGTTCTCGAACGAGGAGCTGGAACCGGGGGAGGAGCACCGCGCGTTCTACGCGCTGAGCGTGCCGAAGCGACTCGCCGTCATGTTCGGCGGTCCCTTCGTCAACCTGGTCCTGGGGATCCTCGCGCTCGCCGTGAGCCTCCTGGCCATCGGTGTGCCCGCCCCCACGACCACGGTGCAGACCGTCGTCGAATGCGCCGTGCCCGCGCAGGTCGCAGCGGAGCGTTCAGCGGAGGAGCAGGCGGAGTGCCAGCCCGACGACCAGCTCACCCCCGCGTGGGAGCTCGGCATCGAACCGGGGGATGAGATCCTCGCCGTCGACGGGAGTCCCGCGACGGATTGGGACACGATGACGGAGCTGATCCGCGACGCCGCCGGGCAGACCGTGCCCGTCACGATCGAGCGCGCGGGCGAGGAGCGCACCCTCGACGTGCCGATCATCGAGACGGAGCGCCCTGCGCTCGACGACGACGGTGAGCCGATCGTGGAAGCCGACGGCACCACGAGGACGGTGTCCGCAGGGTTCCTGGGCGTGGGCCCGACGCAGGAGTACCAGCCGATCCCGGTGGTCGAGTTCCCCGCGGAGGCCGCGCAGGCGGTCGGCGACACGTTCTACGCGCTCGCCACTCTCCCGCAGAAGCTCGTGGAGATCGCGCACGTCGCCTTCTCGGACGAGCCGCGTGATCCGGAGGGCCCGATGGGCATGGTGGGAGTGGGCCGGGTCGCCGGTGAGATCGCGTCGACGGACGAGGTCGAGACCGCCAGCGGCGAGGTCATCACGCTCGACATGGTCGACAAGGCGCAGACCGGCGTCGGGCTCTTCGCCTCCCTCAACCTGTTCCTCTTCGCCTTCAACATGGTGCCGCTCCTGCCCCTGGACGGCGGGCACATCGCCGTCGCGCTCTACGAGGGTGCCCGCCGGAGGATCAGCACGTGGCGGGGCCGGGGGATCGTCGGCCCGTTCGACACTGCGCGGCTGCTGCCGCTGACCTACGTCGTCGTCGCGTGCTTCCTGGCGATGACGGCGCTGCTCCTGTACGTCGACATCGTCAAACCCGTGCGCCTGTTCGGCGCCTAGCGGCGTGCCCCGCCTCACCCCCGGCGTCCAGGGTGTTCCCGGGGCCGCGGAGTACCATGGTGGACGACGTCCGGACCCGACCTGCTCGAAGGGAACCACATCTGTGACCGCAGTGAACCTGGGTATGCCCGCACCTCCTCCACCCGTCCTCTCGCCGCGCAGGAAGACGCGGCAGATCAAGGTCGGCAAGGTGGGTGTCGGGTCCGACCATCAGGTCTCCGTCCAGTCCATGACGACGACGAAGACCACCGACATCAACGGCACTCTGCAGCAGATCGCAGAACTCACGGCGGCCGGCTGCGACATCGTGCGCGTGGCCTGCCCCGCGACAGAGGACGCTGAGGCGCTCCCGGCGATCGCGCAGAAGTCCCAGATCCCGGTCATCGCGGACATCCACTTCCAGCCCAAGTACGTCTACAAGGCGATCGAGGCCGGCTGTGCGGCGGTGCGCGTGAACCCGGGCAACATCCGCAAGTTCGATGATCAGGTCAAGCAGATCTCGAAGGAGGCGGCCGACGCCGGCGTTTCCATCCGCATCGGCGTGAACGCCGGTTCCCTGGACAAGCGGCTGATGGAGAAGTACGGCAAGGCGACGCCGGAGGCGCTCGTCGAGTCCGCGGTCTGGGAGGCATCGCTCTTCGAGGAACACGGCTTCAACGACTTCAAGATCTCCGTGAAGCACAATGACCCCGTCATCATGGTCCGTGCGTACGAACTGCTCGCAGAGCGCGGCGACTGGCCGCTGCACCTGGGCGTGACGGAGGCAGGACCTGCGTTCCAGGGGACGATCAAGTCCGCCACCGCATTCGGCACGCTGCTCAGCCAGGGGATCGGCGACACCATCCGCGTGTCCCTGTCCGCACCCCCGGTCGAGGAGATCAAGGTCGGCAATCAGATCCTCGAATCGCTGAATCTGCGCCCGCGCAAGCTGGAGATCGTGTCCTGCCCGTCCTGCGGCCGCGCCCAGGTGGACGTCTACTCGCTCGCGGACAAGGTGACAGCAGGCCTCGAAGGGCTCGAGGTGCCGCTGCGCGTCGCCGTCATGGGCTGCGTCGTCAACGGACCCGGCGAAGCGCGGGAAGCCGACCTGGGAGTCGCGAGCGGCAACGGCAAGGGACAGATCTTCGTCAAGGGCGAGGTCATCAAGACGGTGCCGGAATCCGCGATCGTCGAGACGCTCATCGAAGAGGCCATGCGGATCGCGGACGAGAGCGGCCTGGCCCAGGGCGCTGCCGAGGTCGTCGTCGGATGACCCCGCACGCTCGGTGAGGATCCAACCGCTCACACACCGGTACACGGACTGGCTCATGCACGTCCTGCAGGCGGACCCGGCGCGGAACTGCTATCTGCTGGCACTCGTGAACGCGCGGGGCTCAGCGGACATCTCCGGCCCCTCCGGCACGCTCTACGGAGTGTTCGACGAGTTCGGACCGATCGCCGCGTACTGGCTGGGAGGGAGCGTCGTCGCCGTCGACGCGACACCGGAGACGAACAGGCCGATCGCCACCCTGCTCAATGCGCGGGGACGCTGGTCGACCTCGTTCATCGGCGACGCCTCATGGGTCCTCGACCTCACGGATCAGCTGAACTGGGGAGAGGCGCGGGGAGTACGGCCCGCGCAGCCCCTCCTCGTCTGCGAACGGGACCCGGATGTGTTCGCCCACCCCGGTGTGCGACTGGGTGTCGCCGCAGACTTCGCCCCGGTCTTCGCCGCGTCCGTGGAGATGTTCACGGAGGAGGTGGGCTTCTCTCCGATCGAGCACGGGCAGCGCGAGTACCGTGCGCGAGTGCGCAGCCTGCTCGACCACCGCAGCACTCTGCTCGTCATGTCGGAGCGGGGACCCGACGGCGGCCCGATCCGCGAATGGCCCGCAGCCGGCAGCTGGCAGCAGGTGGTCTTCAAGGCGGATCTGGGGATCCGGTCCGCTTCCGCGGTCCAGGTGCAGGGGGTGTGGACCCACCCGGACTTCCGCGGGCGGGGGATCGCGAGTGCCGCGATGGTGGCCGTCTCGGCCCACACGATGCAGCATGTCGCCCCGACGGTGAGCCTGTACGCGAACTCCTACAACGCTCCTGCGCTGCGCGTGTACGAGAAGGCCGGCTACGTCCAGCGCGGCACCTTCGCGACCGTCATGTACTGACGAGTGCCCGTCTACCTGGACGACCGTCCCCGCAGCCTGTCCATGTCCCGTCTGTCCTTCTTCGTGGGCCGCCCCATCCCCTTGTCCCGGCGCGGCACAGGAGCGCGCAGTGCGGGGTCCGGGGGAGGCGTGCGGTCCTCGTAGCACTGCCGCGCGATCGGTGCCCCGGCGCGCGTGGACAGCATCGCGCGGACGACGAGGATGCGCTCCCCGCCCGGAGTGCGCGCACGGATCGTCTGCCCGGCCGTGATCTTCGAAGCAGGCTTGACCCGGGCTCCGTCGACGTGGACGTGACCGCCCTTCGCCGCGGCGGTGGCGGCGGAGCGTGCGCGGAACATGCGCACTGCCCACAGCCACACGTCGACCCGCATCGAGGCTCCTGGGGTGACATCCGGTTCCGGCATGCATGCAGACTACCCGCGGGGGATATCGTGTGGATGAAACCGAGTGGCTCGAGGAGAGGGACATCCCCGTGGTATCTCAGTGCGTCGGACGACGAGCGCTCCAGACCGCGGTGATACTCGCCGTCGCTGTGATCGGGCTGATCGGCTGCGGACCGCCCAGCCCGGAGGACGCTGAGCGGATGCGTCAGGAATTCGTCAGTGAGCTGCCCGACGGACTCTTCTCAGAAGCCGAAGCCGGGGCGAACGGCTTCCACGGAGTCGTGGCCGAGGGCGCCGATGCGGTGTCGGTGTCCGAACACGCGTGGCGGTTCATCGACGACGAGCTGGGGACAGTCGACCTCGAGTCGCCGGAGGATGCGTCACTCTCCGTCCTCCGCGAGGGCGCCGACTCCCAGGAGCATCTCGCCGCTGCGGTCGGGATCCTCCTGGACGATCGCATCGCACCGCTGGTGACGGACGCCGAACCGGCCACACGCGTGAGACTGGACATCGCACCGACGGGCGAGCTCAGCGCCGGTGTGACGTCCGAGGCGCAGGCCGAGCTCGTCGATGCCTTCGACGCGACGGTGTCCGCCACGGAGCAGGCGGGGCTCGACGCGACGACCGTCACGGGAAGCACGAATGCGCAGGAGATGCCCGAGGTCCACGCCACGGTCGAGGGACCCGGCTATGGAACCGCAGGGGGGCTCGTGGGCTCTGTCCTGGCCGCCGTGGACAGCCGTGAGTTCGAGGAGGCCGCTTTCGTCGGGGTCGTGTGCAGCGGGCGGAACGCCGAGGTTGCGGCCTATGCGGGTGCAGAGTGCACCGTCGGCATCGATCTCACGCACGCGGGTGGGGATCCGCACGAGCTCGAGGCCGCGGCCGGGGCGATGCACGCAGAGCTCTCCGAGCACTACCCGACGCTGGTCACCGTGAATGACCAGAGCACAGGGGAGACTGAGGTCCAGCTGACCCCTGCTGGCTGACCCCTGCCGATTGAGTTCGACGGCGCAGGCGAGAGGGGTCACTTAACGGTCGTTAGAACTCTCACGCTATGCTCAGACACGAACAGTCTGCATCTCATCGTCGGTGCGGAGTCGTGGAGGCCGTCCCGGCCGTCCGTGCTCCCGCCGCTGGACCAGGAAGGCGCGCGTGAACACGTCCTCCAAGAACAAGAAGAAGGGCGGCTTCGACGTCCAGCCCTTCATCAAGCCCGCCCTCATCGCCGGCGGCGCGATCGTCGTGCTCGCAATCATCGTGCTCATCGCGATCTGGTTGCGCACGATCCCGTCGGTCGAGGCCTTCATCGAGAAGTACCCGGGGCAGGACCCGGTGAATGAGGTCGAGTCGGGTCTGCCCGCATGGCTCGGCTGGCAGCACTTCCTCAACGCGTTCTTCATGCTCCTCATCATCCGCACCGGCATCCTCGTGCGGATCACGGAGCGGCCCAAGGGCCACTGGACCCGGAACAACAAGGGCCTCATCAAGACGAAGAAGGCTCCTGCGAAGATCACGATGAACCTCTGGACGCACTACATGGTCGACGCACTGTGGGTCCTCAACGGCATCGTGTTCTTCGTGCTGCTCTTCGCGACGGACCAGTGGAAGCGCGTGGTCCCGCTCAGCTGGGACATCTTCCCGCATGCGATCTCCTCGGCGCTGCAGTACGCGTCCCTGGACTGGCCGGCGGAGATGGGCTGGACGAACTACAACGCCCTCCAGCTGCTCGCCTACTTCACGGTCATCTTCATCGCTGCGCCGATCTCGCTCATCACCGGCCTGCGGATGTCGAACGCCTGGCCGGAGGACTCGGGGATCAACAAGATCTTCCCGGCTCCGGTGGCACGCGCACTCCACTTCCCGACGATGGTGTTCTTCCTCGTCTTCATCGTGATCCACGTCTTCCTCGTGTTCGTCGGTGCGGTCGTGGGCGGCCACGGGATCTTCGGCAACCTCCAGCACATGTATGCGGCGTCCCCCGACGCACCGTGGTTCGCGTTCATCATGTTCGCGCTCTCGATCGTCGTCATGGTCGCAGCCTGGTTCCTGGCGCGGCCGATCTTCCTCACCCCCATCGCCAACATGTTCGGCAAGGTGAGCCGCTGACGGGAGCGGTCTCCTCAGCCCCGTCCGCAGGACGCGCGAACGCCCGGCACCCATGAATGATGGGGCCGGGCGTTCGCGCGTCCTGCGATGCCGCCTCGGGCAGTCTGGGGCCGTCTCAGGCCGTCTCAGGCCGTCTCAGGCCGTCTCAGGCGTCGAATCGGACGGAGGGCTTGGGCCGCTCATCGACGGTCAGGGAGAACACGTCGGGTCGTGCGTAGTGACCGGTCGGGTCGAAGTCGAAGGTGAAGCGGGAGCGCTCGGCCACGTCGATGTCGGCGGTGAGGATCGCCTCGCGGTCGTACACGGGCCCGGCCAGCACATCGCCGGACGGCCCGATGATGACGCTGCCGCCGCGGATCAGGTAGCCCGCGTCGTCCCCCTCCAGCACGGAGTCGTAGTCGTCGGCGAATGCATCCCGTCGGATCGCCTGGCACGACCCGAGGACGAAGCACCGTCCCTCGAGTGCGATGTGCTGCATCGTCGACTGCCAGGAGTCGCGGTCGTCGACGGTGGGTGCGCAGTAGATCTCGACTCCCTTCGCATACATCGCCTGCCGCATCAGCGGCATGTAGTTCTCCCAGCAGATGACCGATCCCACGCGTCCGAAGCCCGTGTCGTCGACGGGCAGCGTCGAGCCGTCCCCGAAGCCCCACACCAGCCGCTCGGCTCCGGTCGGCATGAGTTTGCGATGGTGTCCGACGACCCCGGCCTCGGGACTGATGTGGACGGAGGTGCAGTAGAGGGTCCCGCCGTCCTTCTCGATGATGCCCACGACCACGAACACATCGTGTCTCGCTGCGGCCTCCGCGACCGTGGCGATCTCCTCCCCGTCGAGCGAGACGGCCGCGGCGGCGTACCGCGCGTACTCATCGCGCCCCTGCTCGGTGCGCTTCCCCAGGGGCGCGCCGAAGGTGAGGCCCTTCGGATACGTGCCGATCATCGCCTCGGGCAGCACCGCGAGACGTGCGCCCCGTCCGGCCGCATCGGCGATGAGGTCCGCGACCTTCCGTGCGGTCGCAGGGGAGTCGAAGGGGATGGGTCCGGACTGGATGACGGCGACGGTCGTCGTGCTCATGCTGTGCTCCTCGGGATGGTGGGCTTCCATCCAGAACGTTAGTGCACTCACTGTTGCGGCGGAAGGTCCAGGCCCCGTGCGTTCGCCTCGGCACGGGGGCTCTGCGATTCCTCGGTCCGGTCACCGGCCCGGTGATAGAGTTCCAGCGTCCGTCCCGTCGTCGATCCGTCCTTCGAGGAGTGCCTGTGCCCCTGCGCATGTCCAGTCTGTTTGTGCGTTCTCTCAAGGAGGACCCGGCAGACGCCGAGGTCGCGAGCCACAAGCTCCTCCACCGCGCCGGCTACATCCGCCGCTCCGCTCCGGGCATCTACACGTGGCTGCCGCTGGGCCTCGCAGTGCTGCGGCGCATCGAGACGGTCGTGCGGCAGGAGATCGAGCGGGCGGGATCGCAGGAGGTGCACTTCCCCGCGCTGCTTCCGGCGGAGCCGTACAAGGCATCGGGCCGCTGGGAGGCGTTCGGCGACCTCCTCTTCGAGCTCAAGGACCGCAGGGAGGGCGACTACCTGCTCGCGCCCACCCATGAAGAGGTCTTCACGCTTCTCGTCAAGGACCTCTACGGCTCCTACAAGGACCTGCCGCTCAGCCTCTACCAGATCCAGACGAAGTACCGCGATGAGGCCCGCCCGCGTGCGGGTCTGCTGCGCGGTCGCGAATTCATCATGAAGGACGCGTACTCCTTCGACCTCGATGACGAGGGCCTCGACGCGTCCTACCAGGCGATGCGGGAGGCGTACGTCCGCATCTACGACCGGCTGCGCCTGCCGTATGTGATCGTCGAGGCGACTCCGGGTGCTATGGGCGGCGCCGGCACAGAGGAGTTCCTCTACCCGTCCGCCGTCGGCGAGGACACCTATGTGCGCACCGCGGGCGGCTACGCGGCGAACGTCGAAGCCGTCACGACGGTGGCTCCGGAGCCCGTCGCCTGGACGGACACCCCGCAGGCGCACATCGAGCCGACCCCGGACACTCCGACGATCGCAACGCTCGTCGACGCGGCCAACGCGCAGCAGCCGCGCGAGGATCGGCCCTGGACCGCTGCAGACACGCTGAAGAACGTCGTCGTCGCGGTCACCCATGCGAACGGTGAGCGCGAGGTGATGGTCATCGGTCTGCCAGGCGACCGCGACGTCGACCTGGACCGCGCCGAGGGCACGGGACGACTGGGCGACGGCGAGATCGCCGTGGAGCCCGCGACCGAGGCCGACCTCGCGGGCCTGCCTCAGCTGGTCAAGGGCTACATCGGACCCGGAATCTCGCTGGAGGAGCCCTTCCTGGGACTCGAGGGCGCGTCAGGTCTCCGCTACCTCGTCGATCCGCGGATCGCGGACGGTACCCGGTGGGTCACCGGTGCGAACCAGCACGGGCACCATGTCTTCGACCTCGTCTTCGGACGCGACTTCGTGGCGGACGGCACGATCGAGGCCTCTGAGATCCGTCCCGGCGACGAGGCACCGGACGGCTCCGGTCCGCTGGAGCTCGCCCGCGGTGTGGAGATCGGCCAGGTCTTCAAGCTGGGCCGCAAGTACGCCGAGGCGCTGGGGCTGACGGTCCTCGACGAGAACGGCAAGTCCCGCGTCGTGACGATGGGCTCCTACGGTGTGGGCGTGTCCCGCGTCATGGCGTGCATCGCGGAGGAGTACCACGACGACCGCGGTCTCATCTGGCCGCAGCACCTCGCGCCCGCGGATGTCCACATCGTCGCCACCGGCAAGGACGCCTCGATCTTCGAGACCGCAGAAGCACTGACCGCTGAGCTCGAGACCCGCGGCCTCCGCGTGCTGCTCGACGACAGGCCCAAGACGAGCCCGGGTGTGAAGTTCGGCGATGCGGAGCTCCTGGGGATCCCCACGGTCCTCGTGGTGGGCCGTGGTCTCAAGGACGGGAACGTCGAGCTGCGGAATCGTGCAGACGGCACGTCCGCTGACGTCGCTGTCGCAGACGCGGTCGCGGCGGTCGTGGACCAGGTCGACGCCGGCTACGCGCTCGTCGGCGATTCCCGCACCACCTACCTCGTGTGACCGCTGCGGCAGGCTCGGCCATCGAGGTGACGCTGGGGCTCATCCTGCTCCTGTTCGCCGTCGGACTGCTCGCCGGGTGGATCGATGCGGTGGTGGGAGGCGGAGGCCTCGTCCAGCTCCCCGCGCTGCTGCTGGTGCCCGGGATCACCGCCGTCCAGGCACTCGCGACCAACAAGGTGGGGTCGATCGCCGGGACGACGGTCTCGTCCCTGACGTACCTGCGACGCGTCACCCCGGATCGGTCCGCGACATTCCCCGCCGCGGGCCTCGCGCTCGTCGGATCGGTGCTGGGCGCGATGCTCGCCGCGCTCATGCCCGAGGCGGTGCTGCGCCCGGCGATCCTCGCCGTGCTCGTGGCAGTCGCGGTCTTCACACTCATGAAGCCCAGCCTGGGGGCTGAGGCGCGTCTGCGGTTCCCGCCGGACTCCGCGGCCCACCACACCTTGGCATGGGCGCTGGGCTTCTTCGTCGGTGTCTACGACGGCGCGCTCGGGCCGGGGACGGGGTCATTCCTCGTGATCGGCTTCGTCGCACTGATCGGCTTCAGCTTCCTGCAGGCGTCCGCCTCGAGCAAGGTCATCAACTGGTCCACGAACCTCGGTGCGCTGCTGTTCTTCATCCCCGCAGGCCACGTCGTGTGGTCCCTGGGCCTGGCGATGGCGCTGGGCAACCTGACGGGCGGCTACATCGGAGCGCGGACGGCGATCCGCCTGGGCAGCGGGTTCGTCCGCGTCGTCTTCATCGTGGTCGTGGGTGCGATGGTGCTGAGCATGGGATGGTCCATGCTCTCCGGGGCACTCGGGCGCTGAGGCTCAGCCCAGCGGCTTGAGCCGGTGGGCACTCACGCCGTGCACGCTGACGTGCGAGAGCGCTCGGGCGACCCACAGCGAACGGGCCGCATCGCCCCAGGCCTTCTGCGTGCCGCCCAGTGCGGAGCGCAGGTACCAGAACATGTTCTCCACCTCGCGTGCGACGGCGGCGCCGACGCCCAGCGCGGGGTCGACGGCTGCACATCTGCACAGCTCCGCGGCGAACTCGCGCAGCCACGCGGCCTGCCCCTCCGGGTCCACCGCGGGGATCTCCGCCATCCGGTTCCAGAGGAGGGGCGCGATCATGTATTCGGCGGGCCCGGTGAGCGGCTGCGGGTCGATGGCCTTCCACGTCGCGATCCCCGAGGTGTCGGGGTGCCCGGCGAGGATGTTGTAGTAGTGGAGGTCCGCGTGGAGCAGCCACGACTCCTCCGAGCGTGCGAGCCGTTCGATCCACATCCGCGCAGCGTTCACGACGGACCAGTCCGCCAAGGTGAAGTCGGGGAATTCCCTTAGCAGGGCGGAGTCGGTCTCGAAGCGATCGAGCCACCCTGCGGCGATGTCCTGGACGCGGACCAGACCCGGCACCCCGGGCACCCGCAGCGCCTGGGCGAGCTGCCCCCACGTCGCCGGCACCTGGTCCAGGGGGAGTGCTGAGAGGTTCGTCTCCGTCCGCAGCCGCTCCTGGAGCGTCGCCCGGAAGCTCGAGTCATCCGCCAGCACCTGCACGGCCCCGCGACCGTTCCACGCGCGGAGCGCGTCGAGGATCTGCGCGTGGACGCGCGGGTTGTCCACGTTCGGCGCCGCGAAGCGGATGATCGCGGGGCGACGCTCCTGGGTCAGGACGGGGAGGACCAGCGATTCGCAGCCAGCCCACGGACTCGTGGGCTGCGGGTCGAGGGTGAGGCCCCAGCGATCGACGAGCTCGATGACCATGAAGTCGAGCGCCCGGGTCCACGCGTGGGTGTGATGCTCCCCGTTGATCTCCCGCGCCGTCTCATACAGCACGTTCGGAACTCTCATCCGTCCTCCTCGGGAGTCCGCTGGGTGACCTCGAAGCGCAGGTCCTGGAAGCCGTCGGCGCGGCGGCGCGCGCGTGCGCTGTCGTCCAACCACGACAGGAAGACCGCGGGCGGAACGGTGCTGCGTGCGCTCCACAGCCGCCCGACCAGGGAGTCCTCCGCGTCGCGGATCGCCGCGAGCGCGGTCTGAGCGTCCTCGGGCGGTTCGGCCACGTCCCAGGCGGGGGAGCTGGAGGGGACGGACACGTTCTCCGCGAGCGACGGTGCGATCGCCGTGATCCCGCTGAGCCCCGCGATCCTGGAGTGCGACTCCTGCCGCGCGGGCGCGTCGGCGGGCAGGTGCACCGACGCCCGCTCGTACACGTACTCCGCTATGTGCGCCGCGGTGATGAGGGCGACGAGCGGGTGCACTCCCGCGCCGTCGGCGGCGGACGAGGATCCGCTCGGGTCGACGGGTGCGCCGGTCGCGTCGCCATCGGTGCGCCCACCGTCGAGCGCGGTCCGCACCGCACCGGCGAGGTCGTCGCGGATCGATCCCGCGGCCTCGGGGTCCAGATCGCTGAGGTGCAGCAGGGCACCTGCGGCCACATCCGCGAGGACCACGGCGGTGAGGTCCGTGCCGCGGCCCAGTCCGGGCGAGGCGTCGACGAAGCGCCGGGCCGCATCGGCGAGCCCGTCCGCCGCGGTGAGCGGGGAGGGTTCCGGATTGGGCGGCGGCACCGGTTCGGCGAGGCCCTCGGGCGGGTTCCACGGAGGTCCGACCGCGGCGGCGAACGCAGTGATCGCGTCTGCCGCCTCGTCGTCCGCCTCCGTGGCCGCGAGCGTGCGCGCCACAGCGTCGCGCAGCACGTCCACGGGGGAGAGGTCGGGCATCCGCGGATCCCGATCGAGGCGGATCCCGCAGCCGGTGGCGCCCGCTGAGACGAGGCCGAGGGCCGCGACGAGCACCGTTCGACGAATGGGTCCTCGAACACTCCCTCGCCTGCGCATGGGGACAATCGTAGCCGCAGGTCGCTAGGCTTCCGTGGAGGCGTCCGACGGGTCGCCCGAACGCACGCGAAAGGGATACATGGCACTCCACACAGACAGCATCCGCGACGAGCTCGCGGGTCCACTCGCCGAGGCGGGGCTGGTCGTCGAGGAGGTCCGCGCCCACGCCGCCGGTCGGCATCGGACGCTCACCGTCGTCATCGACCTCGATGCGGATCACTCGGATCCCGTGCCGTTCGACACGGTCACGGAGGCGACCCGCACGGTCTCCGAGGTCCTCGACGGGATCGAGGTCTGGGGAGAGCACCCTTACACGCTCGAGGTCACTTCCCCGGGCGCCGAGCGTCCGCTGACCGAGCCCCGTCACTTCCGGCGCGCCCGTGGACGGCGCGTGCACGCGGAACTCCGGGCGGAGGAAGGGGCCCCGAACAGCGGCGAGACCGTCGAGGGCGTCCTCACGGACGCGGACGCAGCCGGGATCGTGCTGGACGGCGTCCGGGACGGCGATCGGATCCCCTTCGCGGAGGTCGCGGCGGCCCGAGTCGTCGTCTCCCTGCGCTGACCGGGGCGGACGTTCGCCTATAGTGGTGAGCCCGGGACGGGCCCTGCAGTGCGGGGCGGACATCCCGGGACACGCCGCGCCGCGCAGCACCACTGAGCGCACCACTGAGAAGGACGGGAAGAGATGGACATCGACCTCAGCGCCCTGAGGATGATCGAAACGGACAAGGAGATCCCGTTCGATACCCTCGTCGAGCTCATCGAACAGGCGCTGCTGCTGGCCTATCAGCGCACGCCGGGAGCATGGCAGGACGCCCGTGCCCAGATCGACACGAAGACGGGCACGGCAACCATCTGGGCGGTGGAGTTCGACAACGACGACATCCCGATCGGTGAGTTCGACGACACTCCGGAGGACTTCGGCCGCATCGCGGCGATGACCGCCCGCAACGTCATCCACCAGCGTCTGCGCGATGTCGCGGATGATTCCGTGCTGGGGTCATTCAAGGATCGCGAGGGGGAGCTGGTCTCCGGTCGCATCCAGCAGGGACGGGATCCGCAGATGGTGCAGGTGGATCTGGGCGACGTCGAAGGCGTCCTCCCGCCGCACGAGCAGGTGCCGGGCGAGAGCTACGACCACGGCGAACGCATCCGCGTGCTGATCGTCGACGTGCGGAAGGGGACGAGGGGCCCCGCGATCACCGTGTCGCGCAGCCACCCCGACCTGGTGCGCCGACTCTTCGCGCACGAGGCGCCGGAGATCGCGGACGGGACCGTGGAGATCACGGCGCTGGCGCGGGAGGCCGGGCACCGCACGAAGATGGCGGTCCATGCCACGGCGGCGGGCGTCAACGCCAAGGGCGCGTGCATCGGCGAACTCGGATCGCGCGTCCGCTCCGTCATGGCTGAGCTCGGCCAGGAGAAGATCGACATCGTCGACTGGTCCACGGACCCCGCCGCCTTCATCGCACAGGCACTCTCGCCCGCGAAGGTGAAGAGCGTCGAGGTGCTGGACGCCGCGCAGCGATCCGCACGGGCCACGGTCCCCGCGGACCAGCTGTCGCTCGCGATCGGCAAGGAGGGCCAGAACGCCCGACTGGCCGCGCGCCTCACCAACTGGAAGATCGACATCGTCGCAGGCTGACGGCGCTCACCGCACGCCCGCCCGTCGCGCACGACACACGTGCGCGAGCAGGGGCCCAGGCCTCGGTGCTGTAGACTGCTCTGGTGTCGATGGCAGTGCAGTCCCACCGGGTACCGACCCGGATGTGCATCGCCTGCCGCCGTCGCGCCCCCCAGACGCAGCTCCTGCGGATGGTCGTGCGCGGGACGGACGAACCCCGAATCGTCGTCGACGCGGATCGCGTGCTCCCCGGACGGGGCGCATGGATCCATGATTCGGCCGCGTGCTGGAAGAAGGCACGCGCGAAGAGAGCCTTCGCCACGGCGCTCAGGTCACCCGGTGCACCCGGTCCGGACCTGCCGTGCGACGAGGGATGGGACCACAGGAAGCAGGTATCTCGGATGGATTCCGTGTAGATGAGTGTCGCCCGATGATGACTCGAAACAACGGTCGTGAGCAGTGAGATGAGGACTGCACGACCCTGATGCGGTCCTTCCTGCCCGGGAGGACCCGGACAGGAGAAAAGTGGCCAAGCCCCGTGTCCATGAGCTTGCGAAGCAGCTCGGCACAACAAGCAAGGAAGTGCTCAGCACACTTCAGGAGATGGGCGAATACGTCCGCTCCGCATCATCCACGGTCGAAGCCCCGATCGTCCGTCGCCTGACAGAGGCGTACGAGGCGCAGGGCAGGACCGCCGATTCCGCGAAGTCGGAGACGAAGGCATCGGCGCCCAAGCCGGGTGCCGCTCCGAAGCCCGGAGCCGCGAAGCCGGCACCGGCTGCGAAGCCCGGCCCCAAGGCACCCGCGCCGAAGCCCGGTTCCGCTCCGAAGCCCGGCGCGACCAAGCCCGCGCCGGCGGCCAAGAACGCGCCCGCTGCGAAACCCGCACCGGTTGCAGAGCCGGCTGCCCCCGCGCAGAGCGAGGCACCTGCGGAGAAGACGGATCCCGTCGCCGCACCGGCCGCGAAGCCGGGTCCCGCTGCGAAGCCGGGTCCCAAGCCCGCTCCCGAGGCGCCGGCGGCTGAGCAGGACTCCGCATCGCCGAAGCCCGGCGGCGGCCGTCCCGGCAACAATCCGTTCGCTCCGTCCCAGGGCATGCCCAAGCCGGGCGCGAAGCCAGGCCCCAAGCCGGGGCCCCGTGCTCCGCGCGGTGCCGGCGGCGGCCGTCCTGGCAACAATCCGTTCGCTCCGTCCCAGGGCATGCCCAAGCCGGGTGCGAAGCCGGGCCCCAAGCCCGGTGCCGGCGCTGCGGGACCTCGTCCCGGCGCAGCGCCGAAGCCCGGCGGCGGCGGACCCCGCCCCGGAGTTCCGCGCCCCAACCCGGGGATGCTCAAGAACTCGGCACTCGCCAAGCCCGGCACCGGCGGTCGGGGCCGACCCGGCGGCGGTCCCGGCGGCGCGCCGGGCGGTGCCCCCGGAGCACCGGCGAACAGGGGGCGTCCCGGTGGCGGCCCTCCCGGTCGCGGCTCCGGTCGCGGTCGCGGCAATACGCAGGGCGCATTCGGCCGCGGCGGTGGACGTCCGGCACGCGGACGCAAGTCGAAGCGGGCGAAGCGCGCAGAGCTCGAGCAGATGCAGGCTCCGTCGGTCGGCGGCGTCTCGGTCCCTCGCGGAGACGGCAGCACGCCGCTGCGCCTGCGCCGCGGTTCGTCGCTCGCGGACTTCGCGGACAAGATCAACACCGATCCGACGAACCTCGTCACGATCCTCTTCCACCTGGGCGAGATGGCGACGATCACCGCGTCGCTCGATGAGGCCACCTTCGGTGTCCTCGCGGACGAGCTCGGCTACAAGATCGAGATGGTGTCCCCGGAGGACGAGGACCGCGAGCTCCTCGAGACCTTCGACATCGATCTGACGGAGGAGGGCGACGAAGAGGACATGCGCCCCCGCCCGCCGGTCGTCACCGTCATGGGCCACGTCGACCACGGCAAGACCAAGACGCTCGACGCGGTGCGGTCCGCCAACGTGGCCGGCGGCGAGGCCGGCGGCATCACACAGCACATCGGTGCGTA
Organism: Brevibacterium sp. Mu109; assembly: GCF_900169375.1. NCBI lineage: Bacteria > Bacillati > Actinomycetota > Actinomycetes > Micrococcales > Brevibacteriaceae > Brevibacterium > Brevibacterium sp. Mu109. The sequence continues at coordinate 71,899 of NZ_FXZF01000004.1, read as the reverse complement.
CCAGGTGAACGTCGAGCACGAGGGCGCGGAGCGTGCGATCACGTTCCTGGACACCCCGGGCCACGAAGCGTTCACGGCGATGCGAGCCCGCGGTGCGAAGGCGACGGACGTCGCGATCCTCGTGGTCGCAGCGGACGACGGCGTCATGCCGCAGACGATCGAGGCGCTGAACCACGCGCAGGCGGCCGATGTGCCGATCGTGGTGGCGGTGAACAAGGTCGACAAGGAGGGCGCCAACCCGCAGAAGGTCATGCAGCAGCTGACCGAGTACAACCTCGTGGCGGAGGAGTACGGCGGCGAGACGATGTTCGTCCCGATCTCCGCACTCAAGCGCGAGGGCATCGACAAGCTGCTCGAATCCGTGCTCCTCACGACGGATGCGGCACTCGTGCTCGAGGCGAACCCGAACCGTCGTGCACAGGGCATCGCGATCGAGGCCAAGCTCGACAAGGGCCGCGGCGCCGTCGCGACCGTGCTCGTCGACTCCGGCACTCTGCGTCAGGGCGATGCCATCGTCTGCGGCACCGCGCACGGACGCGTCCGTGCGATGTTCGACGAGAACGGCAACCTGGTCGAGGAGGCGGGTCCGTCCCGCCCCGTGCAGGTGCTCGGCCTGTCGTCCGTGCCGCGCGCCGGCGATACGTTCCTCGCGACTGGCGATGACCGGACTGCTCGACAGATCGCGGAGAAGCGCGATGCGATCGAGCGGAACGCTCAGCAGGCACGCAGCCGGAAGCGGATCAGCCTCGAATCGTTCACGCAGGCGCTCGAAGAGGGCAAGGTCGACATGCTCAACCTCATCCTCAAGGGCGATGTGTCCGGTGCGGTCGAAGCACTCGAGGACTCGCTCCTCAAGATCGACGTGGGCGACGATGTCGACATCCGGATCATCCACCGCGGTGTCGGTGCGATCACGGAGAACGACATCAACCTCGCGACGGTCGACAACGCGATCGTCGTCGGCTTCAACGTCCGCCCGGAGGCGAAGGCGCGCGACCTGGCAGAGGCCGAGGGCGTCGACGTCCGGTACTACTCGGTGATCTACGACGCGATCGACGACATCGAGGGCTCGCTCAAGGGCATGCTCAAGCCGGAGTTCGAGGAGGCCCACACGGGCTCCGCGGAGATCCGCGAGGTCTTCCGCTCGTCCAAGTGGGGCAATATCGCCGGTTCCATCGTCAGGGACGGGACCATCAAGCGGAACGCCAAGGCGCGTCTCACGCGCGATGGCGTGGTCGTGGGCGACAACCTCACGATCGAATCGCTGCGACGGTTCAAGGACGATGCCACCGAGGTCCGCGAGGGCTTCGAATGCGGTATCGGCCTGGGCAGCTTCAACAACGTCCGCGAGGGCGACCTCATCGAGACATTCGAGATGCGCGAGAAGCCGCGCGACTGACTCGCATGACCGTCCGGGGGCGGCTGCGGGAGCGCAGACCGCGTCATCGCAGCCGCCCGCGGGCGTCCTCGCACACATCCATCCATGACAGGGAGCCCCCATGGCAGATTCGACACGAGCACGGAAGGTCGCCGACCGGATCAAGGTGATCGTTGCCAGTACGCTCGAGAAGCGGGTCAAGGACCCGCGGCTCGGCTTCGTGACGGTGACCGACGTCCGACTGACGGGTGATCTCCAGAACGCCACCGTCTTCTACACGGTGTTCGGGACGGACACGGACCTCGAGGCGACCCGCGCCGCACTCGAATCGGCCCGCGGGCTCATCCGCTCTGAGGTCGGCAAGGGCCTGACGATCCGTCTGACTCCGACGATCGAGTTCGTGGCTGACGCGGTCCCCGCCGCTGCGGCAGAGCTCGATGAGCTCCTGGCACGGGCGAAGGCCCGTGACGCGGAGATCGCGGAACTGGCGCGTGATGCTGACCCCGTGGGGGACCCCGACCCGTATCGTCGCGGTCCGGACGAGGAGGCATCGGACGCGGAGTCCGGTGCGCAGGATCGGTCTCATGACTGACTCGAACTGATGGTTCGACCGTGACTGTCACGGTCACGTTACAGAAGATCACACCCGTGGAGGGCGGCCGCAGAGGCCGCCCTCCACGCGTGTGACCAGGCGTTTCACGGGAAGACTTGTGCTCGCCCGTGAGATGAGTACACTTGCTCGAGGTAACGGAACGATCACGAATCTGTGAAGGAACATCCGATTGGGTAAGCACTCGACACCTCAGCAGTCCTGGGTCACGACCGCACGCGATTTCGCGGGCGCGGTGGCAACGCTGCACCGCAAGCCCCAGGGCAGGCACGGCGGCCCCGCACAGGACCGGGAGATGACCGCAACGGGTGTCCTCCACACGGTTCGCCAGCGTCCCATGGTCGCCGCGATCGCCCTCCCCGCCGCCGCGACCGTCGGCATCGTCGCCTCGACCTTCGCCATGGGTCAGGCGGAGTCCGGCGGGACCGTCACTGCTGAGGACACCGCGCAGGTGAGCGACGTCGACACGCAGTCGGCCGACGCGGAGGCCTCGGCTCCCTCTGAGGAGGAGCAGCAGGAGGACCTCGATCGCGAGCGCGAGGACTACGCCGAGTCCCTCAAGGACGACGACCGGTACGGCGGTGGCGGCGATTCGAGCATGACCGCCGTCCCGACACCCACGCCGACCCCGAGCTCGCCGTCGGCTGACCGCAGCGTGAGCTCGGCGGACGGCAGCGCCGGTGCAGACGCAGAATCGGGTTCTGGGTCCGAATCCTCCGAGTCTGATTCCTCCGGGTCCGGAGGCTCCGGGGGCGGAGTGTCCGAGGCGCCCTGCTCCGTATCGTCGGAGATCGAATCCGGTCTCACTCCTGGCGGCACCGCGGCGTACCGCGCGGTGTGCGCCGAATTCCCCGAGGTCTCTTCGTACGGCGGGCGCCGTGCCGATCCGGGCTCGGATCACAACAGCGGCAACGCCGTCGACATCATGATCTCCGGTTCGACGGGCGACTCCATCAAGGACTACCTGATCCAGAACAAGGACAAGCTCAACGTCAAGTACGTGATCTGGGAGCAGAAGATCTACGCCTCCTACACGGGCTGGTCCGGTCGTGCGATGGAGGACCGCGGTTCGGTCACCGCCAACCACTACGACCACGTCCACGTCTCGGTGAACTGATCCGGCCTGCCGTGGCCGCTGCGCCGAACGGGTTCCTGCTGCTCGACAAGCCCGCCGGATGGTCGAGCCACCGTGTCGTCTCCCGCGTCAGGAAGTGGCTGGGGACGCGCAAGGTCGGGCATGCGGGCACGCTCGACCCGATGGCCACGGGCGTCCTGGTCGTCGGGGTCGGGCCCTCCACCCGGCTTCTCACATTCGCCGTGGGCCTCGGCAAGACCTACACCGCCACCATCCGGCTGGGCGCGTCGACGCCCACCGACGACGCCGATTCCGCCCCGGACCGCTTCGCCCAGGCCGACCGCCTGGCAGCACTGGATCTTGAGCGGATCGAGGGCGCCCTCGGGTCCCTGCGCGGAGACATCCTGCAGCGGCCCAGCGCCGTGTCGGCCATCAAGGTGGACGGCCGCAGGGCCTACGCCCGTGTGCGGGCCGGCGAAGACGTCGAGCTCGACGCCCGCCCCGTGACGGTCTCCCGTTTCGACGTCGTCTCCGCTCTCCGCAGCTCGACTGCCGTCGCCGAGGACGGGGCTGAGCACGGTGTCGTGGACGTCGACGTCGTCGTCGACTGCTCATCCGGGACCTATGTCCGCGCGCTGGCGCGGGACCTCGGCGATGCGCTCGGCGCCTTCGGCCACCTCACCGCACTCCGTCGCACGCGCGTCGGCGACTTCCCGATCGACGAGGCGCTCACCGTCCCCGACTTCGACGCGCATGCTCCGGTTCCGGAGCTCATCACGCCGGCCGCCGCCGCGGCCGCACTGCTGCCGACCATCGAGGTGTCCGCCGAGCAGGCCGTGCAGCTGCGGCAGGGTCGGTTCCTCGCACAGTCCGCGTTCAGCGCTCCCGCGGCTCCGGAGCCGTACGCCGCGATCAGCGGTGCAGAGAGAGGGGAGCATGGCGAACTGGTGGCCGTGCTCGATCGGCGCGACGATTCGTTCAAGTCCAGAGTCGTCTTCCCTGCCTGAGTACGCCGCCCGCTGAGGCTGGAAGCAACTTAATGTAGTTGCATTTTACGATGCAACCGAAAAAGATTGACACGAGCTGTGATCTGCGCTTCACTGGGAGCATGTTCGTCATGACCGTCGACCAGGTCGATTCCCGGGCTCACGCAGACGCTGTGCCGGCGCTGCTGGCGACTCTGCAGGGCGTGCCGGTGCGGCTTCCCTTCGAGCGCACCGCGGGCGACGAGGTCCAGGCAGTCCTCGAGGACCCTCGTGCGGTCGTCGACGCGTGGGAGGCCATCGTCCGCGACGGGCGGTGGAGGGTGGGCATCGGGATCGGTCACGATGTGGAGCTCGCCGACTCGAGCAGAGCCTCGCGCGGGGGGCCGTTCCTCGGAGCGCGGGACGCCGTCGACGAGGCGAAGGGACATCCTGATCGGGTCGCCGTGCGTGTGTCGCCCTCGGTCGATGATGCGTCCCAGAGTTCCCAGAGTTCCCAAAGCGAGAGCCGCGGCAGCGATGCGAGCGCTGCGGCGCGCGACGCGCAGACAGTGCTCCGCCTGCTCTCGATCGTCATCGACGAGCGGACCGACGCCGGATGGCGAGTCATCGACGCGGCGCGTGCGGCTCCGGATGCCACGCAGGCGCAGCTCGCGGATCAGCTGGGCATCACCCGTCAGGCCGTCTCGAAGGCCCTGCGCACGCACGACGCGGTCACGGTCGACGAGGGCCTGCGCACGGCGGCGCGCCTGCTCGCCCGCACTCTCGAGCTGTGTCCCACGGGCGTGAGCATGACAGCCGCCACGACTCGTGGAGCGGAGGAGGAGCTGTGATGGGCGGAGACGTCGTCACGACCATCGCGGCGCTCGGGGTCGGGATCGTCGCCGCGCTGCTGGGCTGGCCGCTCACGCGGCTGGTGCTCCGGGTGGCCGGCGGCCGGGACCGCGCGCGGGCTGCGCACGCTGAGGCGGACGTCGCAGAGGACTGCGCGGTCGCAGAGGAGGCGGTCGCGGAGGATGTCGAGACCGTCGGGCGGCCCACTGTCGCTGACGAGGTCGAGCCTGCCGCCGATGTCGACGACGACGGGCTCCTGCGCGGAGGGCTGTGGATCGGACTGCTGGAGCGGGGGTTCGTCGCAGGAGGGATCGCTCTGGGGGAGCCGTCGATCCTCGCCGTGGTCGTCGCGATCAAGGGGCTGGGGCGAGTCCCGGAGCTCCTCCGCAGCCCCACGGCCGGGGAACGGTTCATCATCGGCTCGCTGGCGTCGCTCGGAGTCGCGCTGGCCATCGGCGTCATCGGCCGCGCGCTCGTCGGGTGAGACCCTGCGCTACCCTGGACCGGGTGCCTCGCGCATGTGCGGAGGCGACGTCTCCGCGCCGGTCGCCGGCGCGGTCCGCACTGAACCGAGCTCACTGAGAGGACGCAGGTGGACATCTTCCGAAGGCCTGAGGACATACCCGCGGACTACGGCCGCACAGTGATCACCATCGGCAACTTCGATGGTGTGCACCGCGGTCATGCGGTCGTGCTCGACGAGCTCCGAGCAGCGGCGGATTCCCGCGGCCTCCGGTCGGTCGTCGTGACGTTCGATCCGCATCCCAGGATCGTGCACCAGTCGGATTCGCCGGTGGAGCTGATCTGCAGCCTCGACCAGCGCCTCGGGCGGATCGCGCGATCCGGAGTCGATGCCGTCCTCGTCCAGCCGTACACGCTCGCCTTCGCGGACCAGTCAGCGGAGGAGTTCGTGCTCGACCACCTCGTGGGGAAGCTCCGCGCCAGCGCCGTCGTGGTCGGTCACGACGTCCGCTTCGGCCGGGGGAACTCGGGCGATCTGGAGGCGCTCACCGCGCTCGGCCGTCGCCACGGCTTCGACGTCGTCGTCATCGACGAGGTGGGGGAGGGGACGCGGCACTCCTCGAGCGCCATCCGTCGGCTGCTCGAAGAGGGCGACGTGCGCTCCGCCGCAGACCAGCTCGGATACAACCACACGCTCACGGGCACCGTCGTGCACGGAGAGAAGCGCGGGCGCGAGATGGGCTTCCCCACGGCGAATCTGGACCTGGAGGCCGAGGGCCTGGTCCCGGCGGACGGGGTCTACGCCGGGTGGATGCACTTCCCCTCCCGCGGGCTGCGGCTGCCCACCGCGATCTCCGTCGGGACGAACCCGACGTTCCACGGCAGCGTGCGGACCGTCGAGGGGCATGCGCTCGACGTCCGGTTCGCGGATCTCGACGTGTACGGGGACACGATGGAGGTCTCCTTCGTCGAGCGCATCCGCGGCCAGGTCGCCTTCCGGGGGATGGAGCCGCTCATCGCGCAGATGCACGAGGACGTGGACCGTGCCCGCTCTGTGCTAGTCTCTTAGTCGCCGTTCTATCATCGGCCGCGGTTCCACAGTGCTCGGACAGAAGGTCCGGGCGCCGCGCAGCGACACCACGGAGGACTCATATGGCTCTCGACCCCACGGTCAAGCAGGAGATCATCAAGGAGTACGCGACACACGAAGGCGACACCGGTTCTCCGGAGGTTCAGATCGCTGTCATGTCTCGCCGCATCGCCGATCTGACGGAGCACTTCAAGGAGCACAAGCACGACCACCACTCGCGTCGTGGCCTGCTCCTGCTCGTCGGACAGCGCCGCCGGATGCTCAAGTACCTGCAGAACACGGACGTCAACCGCTACCGCGAGCTCATCGGCCGCCTCGGCCTGCGCCGCTGAGTCCGCCTGCTCGCCGCCCAGCGCTCCCGGCGCCTGAGCCGGTCGCTGAGCGTTTCGAAGCCCCCTTCCACCGTGCGGTGGGAGGGGGCTTCCCGCATCCGCCGGGAGCGTGTGGCCGGAGAGGTCCGGTCCACTTGCTACGATGGGCGAGTCCAGTACCCGATGGCAGCGTCGTCGGTCCTCGACAGTGGCCTCCGCAATACGATGTGCGTGGGCTTCGATCGAAGGCCGCCGAAAACACGACGTGCCGCGCGAACGCGCAGCGCACTGCCGTCGGCCACAGCGCGCCGGTCCCACACGGGGACGCGGCGCAACCATCCCGCCGCCCGCTCGTTCGACGTGCGCGGCGGCAGAACGGAGACACCGTGGGGATCAACCCCGAGTCAACCGTCGCCCATATCGACAACGGGCGCTTCGGTACACACACAGTCCGCTTCGAGACCGGTCGCATCGCCCAGCAGGCCGCGGGCAGCGTCTGCGCCTACCTCGATGACGAGACGATGCTCCTGTCGGCCACGACCGCCAGCAAGAAGCCGAAGGAGCACTTCGACTTCTTCCCGCTGACCGTCGACGTCGAGGAGCGCATGTACGCGGACGGCCGGATCCCCGGCTCGTTCTTCCGCCGTGAGGGCCGTCCGTCCACGGACGCCATCCTCACCTGCCGCCTCATCGACCGCCCGCTGCGCCCCACCTTCGTCAAGGGTCTGCGCAACGAGGTCCAGGTCGTCGTCACCGTCATGTCGGTGGCGCCCGGCGTCCTCTACGACACGCTGGCGATCAACGCCGCGTCGATGTCGACTCAGCTGTCCGGTCTGCCCTTCAACGGTCCGATCGGCGGTGTGCGCATCGCACTGATCGATGACCAGTGGGTCGCGTTCCCGACCCACGAGCAGCTCGAGGACGCAGTCTTCGACATGGCCATCGCCGGTCGCGTCGTCGGTGACGACGTCGCGATCATGATGGTCGAGGCGGAGTCGTCGGATCGGGTCATCGATCTGGTCCGCGGCGGCGCCACCGCGCCGACCGAAGACGTCGTCGCGAGCGGCCTCGAAGCGGCGAAGCCCTTCATCCGTGAGCTCGTCCGCGCACAGAGCGAGCTCGCTGCCCGTGCGGCGAAGCCCACGGCCGACTACCCCGTCTTCAGCGAATTCCAGGACGACGTCTACGCGGCCGTCGAGGAGCTCGCGCTCGAGCAGCAGACGAAGAACTTCCAGATCGCGGACAAGCAGGAGCGCGAAGCCGCCGGCGACGTGCTGCTCACCTCCCTCTACGAGCAGCTCGCAGAGCGCTTCGAGGGACGCGAGGGAGAGATCGCGGGAGCGCTCAATGCGCTCACCAAGCAGGTCATCCGCAAGCGCATCCTCACCGAGCAGGTCCGGATCGACGGCCGTGGGCTCAAGGACATCCGTCCCCTGTCCGCGGAGACCGGTGTGCTGCCGCGTGTCCACGGATCGGCCCTCTTCGAGCGCGGCGAGACGCAGATCCTCGGCGTCACGACGCTCAACATGCTCAAGATGGAGCAGCAGATCGACTCGCTGTCGCCGGTGAAGTCGAAGCGCTACATGCACCACTACAACTTCCCGCCGTACTCCACCGGTGAGACCGGTCGCGTGGGCAGCCCCAAGCGCCGCGAGATCGGTCACGGTGCCCTCGCTGAGCGCGCGCTCATGCCCGTCCTGCCGACGCGCGAGGAGTTCCCCTACGCCATCCGCCAGGTCTCCGAGGCACTGAGCTCCAACGGCTCGACCTCGATGGGCTCGGTCTGCGCCTCGACGCTGGCGATGCTCCACGCGGGTGTGCCGCTGCGCGCTCCCGTCGCCGGAATCGCGATGGGCCTCGTCTCCGACCTGGTCGACACGCCGGACGGACCTCAGACCGCCTACGCCGCGCTCACGGACATCCTGGGTGCAGAGGACGCGTTCGGCGACATGGACTTCAAGGTGGCGGGCACCGGTGAGTTCATCACCGCGATCCAGCTCGACACGAAGCTCAACGGCCTTCCGGCCACCGTGCTCAGCGCCGCGCTCAAGCAGGCGCGCGAAGCGCGCCTCGCGATCCTCGACGTGATGAAGGAGGAGATCGACGCTCCGGCGGAGATGGCTCCGACTGCACCGCGGATCATCTCCGTGAACATCCCCGTCGACAAGATCGGTGAGGTCATCGGGCCCAAGGGCAAGATGATCAATCAGATCCAGGAGGACACCGGCGCGCAGATCAGCATCGAGGACGACGGCACCGTCCTCATCGGTGCCTCGGACGGCGTCGCGGCGGAAGCCGCCCGCAGTGCGATCAACGCGATCGCGAACCCGCAGGTCCCTGAGGTCGGAGAGCGCTACCTCGGCACCGTCGTCAAGCTCATGAGCTTCGGCGCGTTCGTGTCGCTGAGCCCGGGCCGCGACGGCCTGCTCCACATCTCGGAGCTGCGGAAGCTGAACGAGGGCAAGCGCGTGGAAGAGGTCGAGGACGTTCTCAGCGTGGGCCAGAAGGTCCAGGTCGAGATCACCAAGATCGATGATCGCGGAAAGCTGTCGCTCGTGCCGGTGACGGACGATTCGGACGACGACGCGGCCGCGGAGACGGCCGAGGAGGCCTGATCCGCACACGTGAGTGAGCTCCTCTCAGCCGGGGAGGGCGGTCGCATCGAGCGCACCGTCCTCCCCGGCGGCATTCGCATCATCACCGAGACCGTTCCCGGCCTGCAGTCGGAGACCGTCGGCGTCTGGGTGGGCTCGGGCTCACGCCACGAGTCCCACGTCGCCGCGGGATCCACGCATTTCCTGGAGCACATGCTCTTCAAGGGAACGGCGACCCGCAGCCCGCGGGACATCGCACGCGGCCTCGAGCGCACCGGCGGTGATTCCAACGCCGTGACGGCGAAGGAGTACACCTGCTACTACGCGCGGTGCCTCGTGAGCGACCTCGACGGCGTGGGCGAGCTGCTGTGGGACATGGTCCTGCGGTCCACGCTCGACGAAGCGGAGTTCGAGCGCGAACGCGGCGTCATCGTGGAGGAGCTCGCGATGGCCGCGGACGATCCGACGGACCAGCTGTTCGAGGACTTCGAGCAGCTCGCGTTCGCCGATCAGCCGCTCGGGCGCCCCGTCGGGGCGACGCGCCGGCAGATCCGTGTGCTCGAGCACAGCGTCCTGCGTGAGCACTACGAGGACGCGTACGCCGGTCCCGGACTGGTGTTCGCCGCCGCCGGGGGAGCATCCCATGCCGAGGTCGTCGAGCAGGTCACGGCGCACATCGCCGGTACCCGCGCAGTCCGGCCTCTCGCACAGAGCGCGAAAGCCCGGGACACCGCTGCCGACGCTCTGACCCCCGCTCTCTTCACCCCCGGCATCCATGTGCGGGAACGTGCGACCGAGCAGCAGGGGATCATCCTGGGCACAGCAGGCCTGCCCGAAGGGCATGATGACCGCTTCGTGCACCTCGTCCTGTCGAACCTGCTGGGCGGAGGCATGGCGTCACGGCTGTTCCAGCGGATACGGGAAGAGCATGGTCTCGCGTATTCCGTCCAGACCGTGCTCAGCCAGTACTCGGACGCCGGACTGTTCGGCGTGTACGCAGGGTGCGCGCCGGAATCCTCGGACCAGGTCCTCGCGCTCGTGCGGGAGGAGCTGCTCCGCATCGCGGACCGCGCACCGGGCGCGGACGAGGTGGACGACGTCGTGTCGCAGCTGGCGGGCGGCACCGTTCTGGGACTCGAATCGACTGCGGTGCGCATGAATCGGATCGCCCGCCACGAACTGACGGCAGTGCCCCTGCTGAGCGCCGAGGTGCTCATCGACCGGGTCCGCTCCGTGACGCCGGAGCAGATCCGTGCGCACGCGGTAGGGTTGCTCTCCCAGGAATGGGCGCTCGCAGCAGTCGGCCCGCGGGGCGATCTGCCGATGCCCTCGCTTCGCTGATTCCAGAAGGTCCCGCCGTGGGGGAATATCCGCAGGTCCCGGTGCCGTTGTCCCTGATAGCGGCCCGGGATAGGGTCGATGAATGTGGAGGGGCGTTCCGCCCACCCGACGAACACAAGGAGGCATCACATGGCTGAGTACAGCCTTCCCGACCTTCCGTACGATTACGCAGCGCTGGAGCCGCACATCTCCGGTCGCATCATGGAGCTGCACCACGACAAGCACCATGCGACCTACGTGAAGGGTGCGAACACCGCGCTCGAACAGCTGGCGGAGGCCCGTGAGAAGGGCGAATTCGGCACGGTGAGCAAGCTGTCGAAGGACCTCTCCTTCAACCTCGGCGGCCACATCAACCACACGATCTTCTGGAACAACATGAGCCCGGACGGCGGCGACAAGCCCACCGGAGAGCTCGCAGCGGCGATCGACGACCAGTTCGGCGGATTCGATGCGTTCCAGGGCCACTTCACGGCCGCGGCGACGTCGATCCAGGGCTCCGGCTGGGCCATCCTCGGGTGGGACACGCTGGGTCAGCGCCTCACCCTCGAGCAGCTCTACGATCAGCAGGGCAACGTGCAGGTGGGCTACATCCCGCTGCTGCAGCTCGACATGTGGGAGCACGCCTTCTACCTCGACTACCAGAACGTGAAGCCGGACTACGTCAAGGCCTGGTGGAACATCGTCAACTGGGAGGACGTGCAGGCACGCTTCGAGCGCGCACGCACGCAGACGCCGGGCCTCATCGCCTGACGCACCACTGCCAGTGCGACAGCGCCCCCGCTCTTCGGAGCGGGGGCGCTTCGTCGTTCGGCGCCGGCCCGTAGAATCGGTCACGACCGCGAAGCACAGGCCGATCCACCGGGATCGGGGAACAGGGAGTGACACGTGAGCGACATCCGAGTGGGCGTCATCGGAGCACAGGGGCGCATGGGGTCGCATGCCGTCGAGGCGATCGAAGCCGCAGACGGGTTCGTCCTCACCGCCGCGCTCGGCAGCTCGGATCCGATCGAGCAGATCCTCGACGCGAAGGTCGACGTCGCCGTCGAGCTCACGGTCCCCGGCGCGACGGAGGCCAACGTGGCGTTCCTGGTCGATCACGGCATCGACACAGTCGTCGGGACGACAGGGTGGACTGCGGAGCGCCTCGACGGACTCCGGACCCGCCTCGCCGATCAGCCGCAGACCGCCGTGCTCATCGCTCCGAACTTCTCGATCGGTGCCGTGCTCGCGATGCGCTTCGCAGAGCTCGCGGCTCCGTACTTCGATTCGGCGGAGATCCTCGAGATCCACCACACGCGCAAGCTGGACGCGCCGTCGGGAACCGCCGTGCACACGGCACAGCGCATCGCGCGGGCGCGTGCGGACGCCGGGCTGCCCGACATGCCGGATGCCACCGACTCGGATCCCCACGGCGCCCGCGGTGCGGCGATCGACGGCGTCCACGTCCACGCGGTACGCCAGCAGGGGATGAACGCCCACGAGGAGATCATGTTCGGCTCCGACGGCGAAGCGCTCACCCTGCGCACGGACACCTTCTCCACCAGTGCCTTCATGCCGGGGATCCTCACCGCCGTGCGCACGATCGGTGAGCGCAGCGGCCTGGACGTGGGGCTCGAGTCCTACCTGGACCTCGCATGACCCGGGCGAAGGTGGGGGTCGCGATCGTCTCGATCGCGCTGCTGCTCTACTTCTGGTTCACGTATCAGCGGGCCTGGATCATGGTGACGGACGAGTCGCTGCTCGCGAAGGGACTCGGCCTGGCGCTCTTCGCGCTGCCGATCGTCGGTGCCTGGACGCTCGTGCGCGAGCTGATGTTCGGTGCCCAGACGGAGCGCATCGCCGATGTGCTCGCCAGCGAGGGCGGACTGCCCCCGGACAACCTCCCGCGCACGCCCGGCGGCCGCATCGTGCGGGAAGCGGCGGATGCGGAGTTCGAGCGCTACCGCGCGGAGACCGATACGGCGCCCGATGACTGGCGCTCCTGGTTCCGGCTGTCGTGCGCGTACGACGCCGCGGGGGATCGCAAGCGCGCGCGGGAATCGATGCGACGAGCCATCCGGATGGAGAAGCGCGATAGCGTGAGCGCATGATCTCCAACCCGCTCCTCGGCCCCACGCGCGCAGACCTCAGAGCGCGCACGAGTATGAAATGGCGCCTGTATCCGGACACCGTCCTGCCGCTGTGGGTCGCGGAGATGGACGTGACGCTCGCGCCCGCCGTGTCCCAGGCGATCATCCGCGCGGCGGAATCCGGTGACACCGGCTATCCGTACGGCACGGACTACGCCGAGGCCGTGGCCCGCTTCGCATCGGAGCGCTGGGGATGGGACGGGCTGGATCCGTCGCGCGCCGCACTCGTGCCGGACGTGATGATGGGGATCGTCGAGACGCTCCGCCTGCTGACCGCACCGGGGGACGCCGTGGTCGTCACCTCGCCGGTCTACGCACCGTTCTTCGCCTTCGTCACGCACGCGGACCGGCAGGTGGTGGAGACGCCGCTCACGGCCGACGGCAGGCTCGACCCCGCCGCGATCGAAGACGCACTGGTGCGCGCACGTTCGCTCGGCTCCGCACATCCCGTGGTCCTCCTGTCGAACCCGCACAATCCCACGGGCACGGTGCACTCGCGGACGGAGCTCGAGGCGACGGCAGAGGTCGCACGCCGCCACGGCGCGCGGATCATCTCCGACGAGATCCACGCGCCGCTCGTCTACTCCGACGCGTCCTTCGTGCCCCTGCTGTCGGTCGCGGGTGCGGAGAACGCGTTCGCGCTCACGAGCGGCTCGAAGGCCTTCAACCTCGCAGGGCTCAAGGCGGCGCTGCTGATGGCCGGACCCGATGCGGCGTCCGACCTCGCGCGCCTGCCGGAGGAGGTCGGCCACGGGCCCAGCCACCTCGGCATCCTCGCGCACACCGCCGGGTTCGCCCACAGCGCGGACTGGCTCGATGCCCTGCTCGCGGGACTCGAGGAGAACCGATCGCTCCTGGGCGATCTGCTGTCGACCCATCTTCCCCAGGTGGCGTGGACGCCTCCGCAGGCCACGTACCTCGCCTGGCTGGACGCCTCGGCGCTGGGTCTGGAGGCATCCGCCTCCGCAGACGCGCTCGCAGTGGTCTCCGATCTCGCCGGACCGGCGAAGTTCTTCCTCGACGAGGCTCAGGTGGCGCTGAGCTCCGGGCACGTGTTCGGGAGAGGCGGGGAGAACGCGGTGCGCCTGAACTTCGCGACACGACCGGAGATCCTCGCGGAGGCCGTCACGCAGATGGGGGAGGCTGCGGCCGCCTCGGCCCGCTGACGCGCGCACCGTCGGGGGGATTCTGACAGTCGGGCGGTGACCGATCGTCGGCAGGAGTCTGGCCCCCGGACGGATCCAGACCGTCGCCGAGCACCGAACGTTGCACCGCTCGCACGGCCGCGGTGAGCACCGCCTCCAGCGGGCCCCGGCTCGAGACGAGGCCGGTCCACACCAGTCCGGCGACGATGACCGCGACGACGTTGACCCAGAACCACTCCGTCTGCGTGTCGAGCCAGGGCACGGTCCTCAGCGCGGTCATCTCTCCGAGCGCCAGGAGGCAGATGTGGAGCGTGTACATGCTCAGGGGCATCGAGCCCGGACGCGACAGCCACGCGTGCACGAGTGCCGGGCCGCGGTCCAGGAGCGGGCCCAGCAGGAGGCAGAGGGCGAGCACCGCCATCGCGACCCCGGCGGTCTGCACGAGGTCGAACGTCGTGCCCGAATGCGGGCCCGCGGTGACGAGCCACCAGGGGGAGTCCGCAGGAGTGACCCCGTAGGCGCCCAGCATGATGACGCGGTCGACGTATGTGTGGACCCCGGTCACGGACTCCTCACCGTAGAGCGAATCCAGCTCCCAGCGTCCGCGCATGTTCATGAGGAGGGCCGAGGCGGACAGTGCGAGCGTGGTGAGCGCTCCGCCCGCGATGAGGAGCGTGATCCGGCGATGGAGATCGGACCAGTCGATCCGTGCGAGCCACATGCCCAGCAGGATGTATCCGACCCACTGCAGCAAGGGGTAGTAGCCGGTCAGGAACAGCCCGACCCATGTGTCCGCCATGTGCATGTTGGAGAACGCCGGCACCGTCAGCCCCGAATCGGCGAAGCCGGAATCGACGCTGGACCGTATGGCGTGGGACAGCTGCGGGGTGACGAGGAACCAGGCCCACGCGCTCACGCCCAGCAGCCAGGTGGGCAGGCGCAGGAACAGCGGGGCTATGACGAACAGCACGCCGTAGTTGACGAGGATGATCGCGATGCCGGAGGGCAGCTCGCCCAGTGCGAATCCGATGAGCGCGATGAGTGCGCCGCGGATCACGAGTCCTGCGGACGCCGCGGCCCACCCGCGACCGCCGGTGTGCGCCAGCGCGCTGCGCGTCGACAGGATGATGGAGAAGCCGGCCAGGATGGCGAACAGTGCCGACGCGCGCCCCTGGAGCAGTGCGACGGCCGTGAGGTCGCCGGTCTCGTCCATGCGGGGCAGGACGTGCGTGGCCATCATGCCGAAGAGGGCGAGACCGCGGGCGATGTCGATGCCGAGGATCCGCGCACGCAGGGGCGGTCGCGGTGTCTGCGGATCGTGCGATGCGGGAGTGGGGGGCACGGCAAGCCTTCGCGGGTTCGCCCGCGCACGGCGGGTAGGATCGGAGCATGGCCATGATAGATGACGCAGCAGGCATCGAGGCGCGAAAGGCCTTCGGCCGCGTCGGTACTGCGATGATCACCCCGTTCACCGCGGACGGCGCTGTCGACTACGCCGCGCTCGAAGCGACGGCGGACTATCTCGTGCGGCTCGGAAACGACCTCCTGGTCGTGTCCGGCACGACGGGGGAGGCGTCCACGACGACGGATCTGGAGAAGGCGGAGATCCTCCGCGCCGTGATCTCCGCCACGTCAGGGCGTGCGAAGGTCGTCGCCGGAGTCGGCACGAACCACACGGCCCAGTCGATCGCGCTGTCGCGCAGCGCAGAGGAGTGCGGAGCCGACGGCCTCCTCGTCGTCACCCCGTACTATTCGCGCCCCACGCAGGACGGGATCATCGCCCACACGCGTGCGATCGCCGACTCCACACAGCTGCCCGTCATGCTCTACGACATCCCCGGCCGTTCGGCCGTCCCCCTCACCACCCCGACGATCCTGTCCCTGGCGGAGCATCCGCGCATCCTGGCGGTCAAGGATGCGAAGGGCGCGCTGGGCGCGTCCCAGGATGTCCTGGGGCACGGAGCGATCGCCGTCTACTCCGGTGAGGACGCACTCAACCTCCCGCTGCTCGCGATCGGCGCCTCCGGCGTCGTGTCCGTCGTTGGCCATGTCGCCGCGGACCGCATCAGCACCATCGTCTCCCTCGTCGCGTCGAATGATGTCGCGGCGGCCCGCCGGATCGCGGCGGACCTGGCACCACTGGTGGACGCGATCATGAACCACATGCCCGGTGTCGTCGCCGCGAAGGCGGCGCTCGAACTCCTGGGTGTGATCCCGACGCGCACGACGCGCCTCCCTCTGCTGCCGGCTGACGCCCAGCAGGTGGAGGCGGTGCGCCTGGCCCTGCAAAGGAGCGAATACCTCACGTGTTGACTTATCAGACAGAGATCGCGGAGCCGAAAAAGGCCTCCCGCGATGCTCTGAGAATCGTAGCACTCGGCGGACTCGGAGAAGTCGGCCGCAATATGACCGTCTTCGAATACCACGACAAGATCCTGATCGTGGACTGCGGCGTGCTGTTCCCGGAAGAGGAGCAGCCGGGCGTGGACCTGATCCTCCCGGACCTCACCTACCTCGAGGGCCGGTACGACAAGATCGTCGGCATGGTGCTCACCCACGGGCACGAGGACCACATCGGTGCTGTGCCCTACCTGCTGCGCAAGCGTGCCGATATCCCGCTGCTGGGATCCACGCTGACGCTCGCGCTGATCGAGGCGAAGCTCAAGGAGCACCGCATCAAGCCGACCACTCGGGTGGTCAAGGAGAACGACAAGGACCAGCTGGGTCCGTTCGACCTCGAGTTCATCGCGGTGAACCACTCGATCCCCGATGCCCTGGCCGTCATGATCCGGACCGGCGCGGGGAACGTCCTGCACACGGGCGACTACAAGATGGACCAGCTGCCGCTCGACGGACGCATCACGGACCTGCGCGCGTTCGCCCGGCTGGGGGAGGAGGGCGTCGATCTCTTCCTCACGGACTCCACGAACGCAGAGGTCCCGGGCTTCACTCCGTTCGAGAAGGACATCGGACCGGTCCTCGTGAACCTGTTCGCGCAGGCGCCCCGCCGCATCATCGTGGCCTCGTTCGCCTCGCACATGCACCGCGTCCAGCAGGTGCTCGATGCGGCGAGCGCGCACGGCCGCAAGGTCGCCTTCGTCGGGCGGTCGATGGTCCGCAACATGAAGATCGCACAGGATCTGGGGTACCTCACGGCACCTCCGGGGACCGTCATCGACATGAAGCGGGTGGGCGACTACCCGGATGACCAGATCGTGCTCATGAGCACCGGCAGCCAGGGCGAGCCCATGGCCGCGCTGGGACGCATGGCCAACCGCAACCACCCCATCGATGTGGGCGAGGATGACATGGTCATCCTCGCGTCCTCGCTGGTCCCCGGCAACGAGAACGCCGTCTTCCGCGTCATCAACGGACTCATGAAGCTGGGCGCGAAGGTCGTGCACAAAGGGTCCGCCAACATCCACGTGTCGGGTCACGCGTCCGCGGCAGAGCTCCTGTACACGTACAACATCGTCCAGCCGAAGGGCGTCATGCCGGTGCACGGCGAATGGCGCCACCTCCTGGCGAACGGCGAACTGGCGGCTCAGACGGGTGTGCCGGAGGATCGGATCATCCTGGCGGAGAACGGCTATGCGGTCGACCTGGTCGACGGCGTACCGACCGTCGCGGGGGCCTATCCGACGCAGGACCTCTTCGTCGACGGATCGTCCGTCGGAGCGATCACGGAGGCGGACCTCAAGGATCGCCTCACACTTGCGGGGGAGGGCTTCGTCTCCGTCTTCATGGCGGTCGACGCATCCCGCAGGGAAGTGATCGCGGGACCGGAGATCCATACGCGCGGTGTCGCGGAGGAGGCGAAGGTGTTCGCCTCGATCGCGCCCAAGCTGGAAGCTGCGGTGCTGGATGCGCTGCGGAACGGCACGAAGGACCGGCACCAGCTCCAGCAGATCATCCGCCGCACGATCGGACGCTGGATCTCATCGAAGCTGCGTCGCAAGCCGATGATCGTCCCGATGGTCGTCGTGCTCTGACGGTCGCCGGACACAGACAGGGGGCCCTGGAGAACCGAAAGGTTCTCCAGGGCCCCCTGTCTGTGTCTCCGGGTGATCAGCGACGATGCGCGGCGCGCGGTGACGTGTACGCCACGGTGACGTGCGCTGGTGATGCTCGTCGAGGTCAGAAGCCCGTGTCGAGCGCCCAGCCCTGTGCGAGCTCCTTCGCAGTCGCGTGCAGCTGCGCGGCCACCTGCTCGTACACGAGCGGTCCCAGTCGGGAACTGGGACCGGACACGGACAGCCCAGCGGGTGCGGGGCCACCCGGCACCGCGACCGCGAGGCACCTCACTCCCACCTCCTGCTCCTCATCGTCGATCGCGTAGCCGCGCTCGCGGCTGGCGCCGACCTCCGCGAGCACCGCGTCGAGATCCTGTGTGCCTGCTGTCGTGAGGACGTCGCGGACCTGGGACTCCGGCAGCGTCGTGAGAACCGCCTTGCCGACTCCGGACGCGTGCAGGGCCACGCGTCGCCCAACCTCTGTGAACATGCGCATCGAGCGGTGCGACGAGGCCTGTGCGACATAGGTCATCGTGTCCTGCGTGAGGAATGCCAGATTCACCGTCTCCTCGAGCCGCGTCACCAGCCGGTCGAGTGCCGGTTGGACCTGGGCGCCCGACTGCTGCGCCGCGACTGTTCCCAGTCGCACCAGGCGTGCTCCGAGCGCATATCGACGGTCCGGGAGCTGGAGCACATATCCGCGGACGTTCAGGGTTGCGAGCAGACGGTGCACCGTGGGGACCGGGAGCCCGGCCGCCTGGGCGATCTCCTTGGACCGCGCGATGCCCCCGACTTCGGCGAGGGCTTCGAGGACGTCGATCGTGCGATCGACCGACTGGACGCGGGCGGGGCGGGAGGGGGAGGTCTGGGAAGTCATCGTGTTCACCAGCGTAGCCGCCGCGGGGAGGCCCCGCGGCGGCTACGTGCGGTGTGCGTCAGCGACTCACCGGCGCGTCCTCGACAGACCCGCTGGGCCGGTCGGGGAGCAGGTCGCCGTTCGGAACGTCGTTCGTCCTGCGCAGCGTGAAGAACGCTGTGACGAGTCCGATGACGAGCAGCGCGAACACGATCGTGCCGAGGTTCAGCCCACCGCCGAACACCATCATGAACGCGATGGACCCGGCCAGGAGGCTGTAGACGACCATCGGCAGTGCGGTCTTCCGCAGGATCTCGCCCTCGCGTCCCAGCAGGCCCACCGTGGCGGCGGCTGCGACGACGTTGTGGACGGCGACCATGTTGCCGGCGGCTCCGCCGACGGCCTGGGCGGCGACGATCGTCTCCGGCGACTCCACGCCGAGATTCACACCGGTCGCGAACTGGAACTGCGAGAACATGAGGTTGGAGACCGTGTTCGACCCGGCCACGAACGCTCCCAATGCTCCGACGAACGGTGCGACGAGCGGCCACGCGCTGCCCATCGAGTTCGCCGCCGCCTCCGCCAGGGTGAGAGGCATGGAGTCCATGCCGGACGAGTTGAAGTCCGCGCCGGAGTTGATGAACACGCGGACCATCGGCACGGAGCACAGCAGTGCGAACGCGGCGCCGGCGATCTGCTTGCCCGCGACCCGCCACGCCCCGGCGACCTGGTTCCTGCCCATGCGCTGCAGCGGGATGGTGAGCAGTGCGGCGATGATGAAGAGGAAGCCGGGGGAGTACAGCAGGTCGGACGTCTGGCTGATTCCGGTACCGAGGAGGTTCGAGAAGTCGATGGCCAGCGTCGTGCCGAGGAGCTCCTTGAGCGGCGGGATGTTCCGTGTGAGGAGCAGCAGCGCGACGATGATGAGGTAGGGCGACCACGCGAGGACGAGTGGCATCTTCTTCTCGAGGACGACCTCCTCGGTGCGCGGGTCGACTTTGCCCATCCAGCGGTCGGGCCAGCGGTGACGCGGAGCGAAGTCCCACGTGTCCTTCGGCTGGAGGAATCCGGCGCGAGCCGCGGACACGACGATCAGGAGGCTGATGATGCCGCCCAGGAGCGAAGGGAACTCGGGGCCGAGGAAGATCGCGACCAGCAGGTAGGGGACGACGAAGGACACAGCGGCGAAGAAGGCGAACGGGGCGACGGCGAGACCGGCGCGGAAGCTCTTCTGCTCACCGAAGAAGCGCGTCATGAAGCACACGAGGATCAGTGGGATCATGAGGCCGCAGATCGCGTGGAGGGTGGCGACCTGCACAGCGGTGTGTGCGACGAACGCTGACTGCTCCGTCATCCCGAGCTCCGCCATCCGGTCGAGGACTGGTTGCGGGAAGCGTCCGGAATCGCCGGATATGAGGCCCTGCCCGATGCCGGTGAGCATCGGAGTGCCGACGGCGCCGAAGCTCACCGGTGTCGACTGGATGATGAGGCCCGCGAGCACGGCGGCGACGGCGGGGAACCCGAGTGCCAGCAGGAGAGGGGCCACGACGGCGGCGGGGGCTCCGAAACCGGCGGCGCCCTCGATGAAGCTGCCGAACAGGAACGCGATGATGACGACCTGGATGCGGCGATCAGGGGAGATGGAGACGAAACCGGCCTTGATCGAGTCGATCGCACCGGATTTGGTCAGGGTCGAGAGGAGCAGGAGCGCTCCGAAGACGATCCAGAGGAGGCCGAGGGCCACGATGATCCCCTGGATCACCGATGCGGTGATCGTGACGGCGGAGATGCCCCAGCCGAAGAACGCCACGAGTGCTGCGACGACCAGTGCCGCAGGCATGGCGACGGTGGCGGGGGTGCGGAAGACGAGCAGGAGCACGCCCGCCACGATGATGGGTGAAGCCGCCAGCAGAGCTGCGACTGCGATGTTGTCCATGAGGGAGTCCCGTCGAGTGTTCAGAGTCGGATGTCGACCGGACCCAGCGCAGTGCTGAGAGTTCGGTCACTGTGAGTTTTCTATCACGTTCCTGCTCGTTTGCCGTGAGCGACGGTCGGGAATCTTGCACAGCGGACTCCAATCGGAATGAAACCGTGATTTCGCCGGACAGAATCAGCCGTGATTCCACGACACGGGATCGTGATTTCACCAGTGATGAGTCCCGGTGCTAGCGTGCAGGCAGAGACGTGACGACCGACATACAGTCCGGCCGGACCGACCACGAAAGGCCAGAGTTGACTTCCACCGCACCATCCGCTGCCTCGGGAGGCCGGACCGCGGCGACTCTCGACGAGCTCGTCGCCCAGCTGCCCGACGGCGCAGTCATCACCGATCCTGTGAAGACCGAGGCCTACCGTCGCGATCGCGCGGAGGATCCGAACGCGGGCACGCCCGCTGCCGTCGTGCGCGCGACGTCGACGGAGGACGTCCAGGCCGTCGTCCGCTACGCCGCGGCGACGGGGACCCCGGTCGTCCCGCGCGGCGCGGGGACCAGCCTGTCCGGCGGCTCCACCGCCATCGACGGCGGGATCGTCCTCTCGCTCGAGCGCATGCGCGACATCACGATCGATCCGGTCACCCGCACCGCGGTCACGCAGCCGGGCGCGTTCAACGTCGAGGTCAAGGAAGCCGCCGGAGAGCACGACCTCTGGTACCCGCCGGACCCCGCGTCCTTCACGTTCTGCAGCATCGGCGGCAACATCGCGACGAACGCCGGCGGACTGTGCTGTGTGAAGTACGGCGTCACCACCGACTACGTGCTCGGCATGAAGGTCGTGCTGGCCGACGGACGCGCGATCGAACTGGGCGGTCCCCGTCTCAAGGACGTCGCCGGACTGTCGCTCACGAAGCTGTTCGTCGGCAGCGAGGGCACCCTCGGGATCATCACGGAGGTGACGCTGCGACTCGTGCCCGCCCAGCGTCCTCCGCACACTCTCGTGGCGACGTTCCCCACCCTCGACTCCGCGACGGCGGCCGTGCTCGCCATCACGCAGCGCATGCGCCCCTCGATGCTCGAGTTCATGGACCGCCCGACCATCAACGCGGTCGAGGACGAGACGAAGATGGGGCTGGACCGCGACGCGGCCGCCATGATCATCGTGCAGTCCGACGAGCCCGCGGGCCACGCGGGCGTCGAGATCGCGGAGGTCACGCAGCTCTGCGAGTCGAACGGGGCCACTGAGGTCTTCTCCACGGACGACGCGGACGAGGGCGAGGCGTTCATCGCCGCCCGCCGCATCGCGATCCCCGCCGTGGAGAAGAAGGGCACGATCCTGCTCGAGGACGTGGGCGTGCCGCTGCCGCGCCTGGGCGCTCTGGTCTCCGGCATCGACGAGATCTCGCAGCGCCACGACGTGCTCGTGGCCGTCATGGCCCACGCCGGCGACGGCAACACGCACCCCCTGGTCGTCTTCGACCCGACGGACGCGGAACAGCGGGAGCGCGCCCACACGGCGTATGGGGAGATCATGGACCTGGCGGTCTCGCTGGGCGGCACGATCACCGGCGAGCACGGAGTGGGGCGCCTCAAGCAGCCGTGGCTGGCCGGCTACCTGGGCGAGGACGTCCTTGACATCAACCAGCGCGTCAAGGATGCGCTCGATCCCCAGGGGATCCTCAACCCCGGCGTCGTCTTCGACGCCCGTCCGGAATCGGATCCCGTGACTGCGGAGGCACCCGCCGGCGCAGCTGCTGCGGCGGCGGCCCCAGCAGGAGCCGCCGCAGCCTCGGCCGCGGTGCAGACTGATGCTCCCGCACCCATGACCTCGACCACAGGAGAACCCGTGAGCTTCTCGACCCCGACGATCACGTACGACCTCGCAGCGCGGGCCGTCGCGCTCACCATCGAGGAGGGGAAGAAGGCGGGCGTGCGCACCTGCGCGACGATCGTCGATCCGGCCCTCCAGCTGGTGGCCTACGGCCGCACCGACGGCATGACCCCGCACAGCGTCGAGACGAGCCGCAGGAAGGCGCAGACCGCCGCCTCGACCCGGCGCCCCAGCGCGCTCATCCTCCCGGAGCTCGCGCAGAAGCTCGAGCACGGCACCGGCGGCCTGCTCACGAGCATCGCCGGCGGAGTCCCGATCGCGTTCGACGGAGTCGTCGTCGGCGGCCTCGGCGTGGCCGGCGGCAAGCCGCCCGAGGACGCGGCCATCGCGGACGCGGTCCTCGCCGCACTGGGAGCAGATCCCGCAGAGACCGCGTCCTGAGCGCGTCTCACTCCACAGCGAAACACCAGCCAGTCCATCCACGAACACACCACCAGAGGAGCAGGACATGACCGCATCCACCGTCGAGCTGCCGGAAGGCCTCGAGATCACGACCGCACTGCCGGAGGGCGCTGAGAAGGTCCTCACGCCCGACGCGCTGTCCCTCATCGTCTCGCTGCACCGCAAGTTCGCCGCGACCCGCAAGGAGCGCCTCGCAGCGCGCGTCGACCGCCAGGCGCGCC
Source organism: Brevibacterium sp. Mu109 (assembly GCF_900169375.1). Classification (NCBI taxonomy): domain Bacteria; kingdom Bacillati; phylum Actinomycetota; class Actinomycetes; order Micrococcales; family Brevibacteriaceae; genus Brevibacterium; species Brevibacterium sp. Mu109. The sequence continues at coordinate 48,630 of NZ_FXZF01000004.1, read as the reverse complement.
TGGACGCCGGAGAGGAGCTCGACTTCCTCGAGGAGACCCGCGCCATCCGCGAGGACGACTCATGGCAGGTCGCGGCACCGGCCCCGGGCCTCGAGGACCGCCGCGTCGAGGTCACCGGCCCCACGTACAAGAAGATGACGATCAACGCGCTGAACTCCGGCGCGAAGGTGTGGCTGGCCGACCAGGAGGACGCGAACACCCCGGCATGGGACTCCGTCATCGGCGGTCAGCTCAACCTGCTGGACGCCACACGTCGCGAGATCGACTTCGTCTCCGAGCAGGGCAAGTCGTACAGCCTCCGCCCCGACGAGGAGCTGCCGACCATCGTGGTCCGCCCGCGCGGCTGGCACCTCGAGGAGAAGCACATGAAGATCGACGGGCAGATCGCATCCGGCTCGCTCGTCGACTTCGCCCTCTACTTCGCGACCGCGGGCCGCGAGCAGCTGGCGAAGGGCCGTGGCCCGTACTTCTACATCCCGAAGATGGAGTCGCACCTCGAGGCGCGTCTGTGGAACGACGTGTTCGTCCACGCGCAGGACGAGCTGGGCGTGCCCCAGGGCACGATCCGCGCGACCTGCCTCATCGAGACCTACCCGGCCGTGTTCGAGATGGAGGAGATCCTCTACGAGCTGCGCGACCACTCCGCGGGCCTGAACGCCGGCCGCTGGGACTACATCTTCTCCGTCATCAAGACGCACCGTGCGAAGGGCGAGGACTGGATCCTCCCAGACCGCGGCCTCGTGACGATGACCGTGCCGTTCATGCGCGCGTACACGGAGCTCCTGGTCCGCACCTGCCACAAGCGCGGCGCACACGCGATCGGCGGCATGAGCGCGTTCATCCCGTCCAAGGACGAGGAGGCGAACACCAAGGCGTTCAAGCAGGTCGAGAACGACAAGTCGCGTGAGGCGGGCGACGGGTTCGACGGTTCCTGGGTCGCGCACCCGGGCATGGTCGAGGCCTGCCGCACCGAGTTCAACAAGGTGCTGGGCGATGAGCCGAACCAGATTGCGAAGAAGCGCGAGGACGTCTCCGTGACGGCGGCGGACCTCCTCAACGTCAAGGACACCCCCGGTGACGTGACGGAGACGGGCCTGCGGGCGAACATCGCCGTGGGCATCCAGTACGTCCAGGCGTGGCTGAGCGGCAACGGCGCGGCGGCGATCAACGGCCTCATGGAGGACGCGGCGACCGCGGAGATCTCCCGCTCGCAGGTGTGGCAGTGGCTGCACTTCGGCGTGAAGCTCGCGGACACCGGTGAGAGCGTCTCGAAGGAGCTCGTCGACCGCCTCATCGCCGAAGAGGTCGCGAACCTGCCGGGCGAGGAGTCCGACTGGGCCACCTCGCGCGATCTGTTCGCGACGATGGCGACGCAGGAGGACTACGCGGACTTCCTCACGATCCCCGCGTACGAGCTGCTGGGCTGAGCGATGCTCGGCTGAGTCTCAGCGCCGACGCGTGAGCGCCGGGTGCACCGTACGGTGCACCCGGCGCTTCGTCGTTCGGAGCAGGGGCTTCGCGAGGGCGCAGCCTGCCTGTGGGCGACTGGGATGAGGCGACCGCCGCCGAGGCCGCGGTCACCTCTTGTGGTAGAGGTCCGCCTTCCGCTGGTACTGGGGGTCGCTCGTCACGCGGATGCCGAGGCTCCGGAAGATCCCCTCATCGACGGAGCCGAGGATCGTCGTCGTGTGCGCGTCGGTGTCCGTGAGATCGGCGAGGCGGGACAGCGCCAGGCGACTCGTCTCGGAGGATCCCGCGGACACGGACAGGGCGATGAGGACCTCGTCGGTGTGCAGCCGCGGATTGCGGCTGCCCAGGTGCGAAGTCTTGAGCGTCTGGATCGGCTCGATGGACTCCGGGGACAGGAGGTGCTCCTCCTCGTCGATGCCGGCGAGGTGCTTGAGCGCATTGAGCAGCATCGCGGCCGAGCACCCGAGGAGCGCGGACGTCTTCCCCGTGATGAGGGTGCCGTCGTGCAGGCGCATCGCGGAGGCGGGCGCGTCGGTCTGCTGCGCGAGTCCGCGCGCGGGCGCGACGACGGTCCGGTCGCCGACGTCGATGCCGGCCCGGCTCATCACGAGGCCCACCCGGCTGGAGACGTCCTCCGCCGCCCCCTCGCGATGCTCGGCGACCTGGGCCTGGAACCAGCGGCGGATGATCTCCTGCCCCGCGGCGTCACGGCACGCGGCGTCGTCCGAGATGCACCTGCCCACGAGGTTGACGCCCATGTCCGTGGGCGACCGGTAGGGGCTGCTCCCGTCGATCCGCTCCAGCAGTGCCGTGAGCAGCGGGAAGACCTCGACGTCGCGGTTGTAGGACGTCGCCTGCTCCCCGTAGGCGCGCAGGTGGAAGGGATCGATGACGTTGAGATCGTCGAGGTCCGCGGTCGCGGCCTCGTAGGCGAGGTTGACGGGATGCTCGAGCGGCAGGTCCCACACGGGGAAGGTCTCGAACTTCGCGTATCCGGACGACACGCCGCGGCGATGGTCGTGGTAGATCTGCGACAGGCACGTCGCGAGCTTCCCGGATCCGGGGCCGGGCGCGGTGAGCACGATGAGGTCGCGGGAGGGTGAGAACGCCTCGTTCCGGCCGAAGCCGTCATCGCCGACGATGCGGGCGACGTCGGTGGGATAGCCCGGGATGGTCCGGTGCCGCACGGTGCGGAGCCCCAGGCGCTCCAGACGATTCCGGAATCCGTGCCCCGACTGGTCGTCGTCGTCGAGCTGGGTCAGCACGACGTTCTCGACGAGGAACCCCCGTGACCGGAACGCGTCGACGAGGCGGAGGACCTCCTCCTCGTAGGTGATCCCGAGGTCGGCGCGGACCTTGTGCCGCTGGAGATCGCGCGCGTTCACCGCGATGACGATCTCCAGCTCGTCCCGCAGCTCCTCGAGCATCGCGATCTTCGTGTCCGGATCGAACCCGGGCAGGACCCGAGCCGCATGCATGTCGTCGAAGAGCTTGCCGCCCATCTCGAGGTAGAGGCGACCGCCGATCCTGCGCTGGCGTTCGCGGATGTGCTCGGACTGGAGGGCGATGTACCGGTCCCGGTCGAAGCCGACGGGAGGCCCGCCCTCCCGCCGCGGTGAGGCGCTGAGAGCGGCGGAGTCGGTGGGGGACGGGGCGTGGGACATGGGGGACCCTTTGCTCATCGCGGATGACAGGACTGCGGTGAAGCCTATCGGTCTTCCGCGCTGATCCGCGGACAGCACCTGTGCAGCGCGTCCCGTGCCCTCACACGCCGACGTCCGGCTGATCCGAGGGCACAGCGTCTCCTGGGAATACCATGGGGACCATGGCGACCCGTACGACTTCCCCCGCCAAGAACGGTCGCGCTCGCACGTCCCCGCGCTCAGGGGGCGCCTCACAGGCGCCTCGTGGCAGCAAGCGGACACCGAACGCGAACCGGAACGCCGGGGGCCCCGATGCCGACAAGGCTGCCCGGAGTGGGAACATCCTCACCGGCGCATGGATGGGAGTGGCTCACATGGCCGGCGACCGGACACGCAGGAACCTCGACCCGAACGAGGCGGCCGACGAGCCGACCCGCCGCGATGGGACGGGCTTCGCGCTCGTCGCGCTGGCGATCCTCATCGCGGCCTTCGAGTGGTGGCACATCCCCGGAGCATTCGGCGACGGCGTCCGCTCCGTCGTCGAGGGCACGTTCGGCAGGGTCGCCCTGGCACTGCCGATCATCCTGGTGGGATACGCGATCCGCCTGTTCCTGCGGGGCGACGACACACGCGGCAACAACCGCATCCTCATCGGCGTGATCGCACTCATCATCGCGGCTGCCGGGCTGGCCCATGTCGCTGCGGGGAATCCGAGCTTCGTGAACACGCGTGAGGCGATGGCCAACGGCGGCGGCGCTGTGGGGTACATCATCTCGTCTCCGCTCATCGCGGCCACGACCGTATACGTGACGGTCCCGCTGCTGGTGCTCCTCGGCCTGTTCTCGCTGCTCGTGCTCACAGCGACGCCGGTCCGCGAGATCCCCTCGCGACTCGTCGGCGCGTACCACCGTCTGGTCGACGGAGCGCCGAGTGAGGGGGGCGCGGGCGAAGCGGGTGAGGACGACCTCATCGCATCTGGGAAGACCACGTCGACCCTCAAGCCGATGGGCCGTAAGCGCGGTTCGCGGAAGAAGGCCGATCAGGACGACGCCTCGACCCCGTCGCACGAAGAGGAGAAGGACGTCGCCTACGACAAGGCGTACATCCACGAGGCCGACGTCGAGGGCGAGCCGAAGAAGGACGCGGACGTCTACGACGTCGATGCGACGTCCGAGCCCGCCTACCGTCCGGGTGAGCGCCGTCCGACGAAGGCGGAGAAGCAAGCACAGAAGCTCCGCCGCGACGTCGGCATGGAGGACGAGACGCGGGTGCTCGACAGCCGCAGCGCGGCGGGGAAGCCCACCGATCCGTCGGCGGGCAGCGAGGACGACACCGCACAGGTGCCGACCGTCTCGACACCGGTCCCGCAGGCGACCGGCGAGCTCCCGCAGCGCGTCACGCAGCTGGAGCTCAACGGCGATGTCACGTACACGCTGCCGTCGTCGGACGCCCTGACCCCGGGGCCGCCGCCCAAGGAGCGCTCCGAGGCCAATGACCGCGTCGTCGAAGCGCTGCGCGATGTCATGCAGCAGTTCAAGATCGATGCGGAGGTCACCGGCTTCTCCCGCGGACCGACCGTCACGCGGTACGAGGTGGAGCTCTCGCCCGGCACGAAGGTCGAGAAGGTCACCGCGCTGTCGAAGAACATCTCGTACGCCGTCGCGAGCGCTGATGTCCGCATCCTCTCGCCGATCCCCGGCAAGAAGGCGATCGGCATCGAGATCCCCAATGCGGACCGTGAGACGGTCTCGCTCGGCGACGTGCTGCGGTCCAACGCGGCGCGGAAGACCGAGCATCCGATGGTCATGGGCGTGGGCAAGGACGTCGAGGGCGGCTTCGTCGTCGCGGACCTCTCCAAGATGCCGCACCTCCTGGTCGCGGGTGCGACCGGCGCCGGCAAGTCCAGCTTCGTGAACTCCATGATCACGTCGATCATGATGCGTGCGACGCCGGATGAGGTCCGCATGATCCTCGTGGATCCGAAGCGCGTCGAGCTCACGATCTACGAGGGCATCCCGCACCTCATCACCCCGATCATCACGAGCCCCAAGAAGGCCGCGGAGGCGCTCGAATGGGTCGTGCGGGAGATGGATGCGCGGTACGACGACCTCGCGTACTTCGGCTTCAAGCACGTCAAGGAGTTCAACAAGGCGGTGCGCGAGGGCCGCATCGAGGTGCCGCCGGGCTCCGAGCGAGAACTGAACCCGTACCCCTACCTGCTCGTGATCGTCGACGAGCTCGCAGACCTCATGATGGTCGCACCGCGCGACGTCGAGGCGAGCATCCAGCGCATCACCCAGCTGGCGCGCGCCGCGGGCATCCACCTGGTGCTCGCGACCCAGCGTCCGTCCGTGGACGTCGTGACAGGTCTGATCAAGGCCAACGTCCCGTCCCGCCTGGCGTTCGCGACCTCATCGCTCGCGGATTCGCGGGTCGTCCTCGACCAGCCCGGTGCGGAGAAGCTGATCGGGCAGGGCGATGCGCTGTTCCTCCCGATGGGCACCGCGAAGCCGATCCGCGTGCAGGGCGCGTGGGTGAACGAGTCGGAGATCGAAGAGGTCGTCGAGCACGTCAAGTCGCAGCTCGCTCCCAACTATCGCGAAGACGTCGCCGTCGAAGCGCCCAAGAAGCAGATCGACGAGGAGATCGGCGACGACCTCGACCTGCTGCTGCAGGCTGCCGAACTCGTGATCACGACCCAGTTCGGCTCGACCTCGATGCTCCAGCGGAAGCTGCGCGTGGGCTTCGCGAAGGCCGGTCGACTCATGGACCTCATGGAATCGCGCGGGATCGTCGCGGCCTCGGAGGGATCGAAGGCGCGCGACGTGCTCGTGCGCCCCGAGGACCTGCCGTCGATCCTCGCGGTCATCCGCGGTGACGAACCGGCGGGCGACGACTCGTCCGGACCTGCAGGGGCATCCGCAGCCCACGGACACGGTGACGACGGCGACGAGGGGTCCGCCCCCCACGATCACCGACCCGACGGCGGAGGAGGCGACCGCATGTACGACGACGCGACAGGCCTCGAGGTCGTCGAGGAGACGTCGGACGACGCGTGGGAGCTGACCGGCCGGTGAGCCGGAGGACCATGATCGCCCCGGTCCGCACGGCGGATCCCTGCGGGCCGGTCGACCGCGATGGGAGAGGGCTAGGCTTGTGGGCGTGAACGACCACCGCGCGACGCCCGCACCCAGCAACTGGAACCTGCCGAACGTCCTCACCGTGGTGAGGATCCTGCTGGTCCCGGTCTTCCTCGTGCTCCTCGTGGGGCAGGACGGCGTGGATCCGACGTGGCGCGTCTGGGCCTTCGTCGTCTTCGTCGTGGCGATGCTCACGGACTGGATCGACGGGACGCTGGCCCGACGGTGGGACATGATCACCGATTTCGGCAAGATCGCGGATCCCATCGCGGACAAGGCACTCATGGCCGCGGCGCTCATCGGCCTCTGGGTCGTGGGGACTCTGCCCCTCTGGGTGCCTATCGTCATCCTCGTCCGCGAGTTCGGCATCACGGTGCTGCGCTTCGTCATCATCCGCTGGGTGGTGCTCCCCGCGTCGAAGGGCGGCAAGCTCAAGACCGTCCTCCAGACGCTGGCGATCGGACTCATGCTGCTGTGGATCCCCGTCCTGGCGTGGGTGCCCGCGCTCTTCGTCGTGTGGACCGTCGTCGCGTGGATCGCGATGACGGCAGCGATCGTCGTCACGCTGGTGACCGGCATCGACTACTGCGTGAAGTCCTACCGCCTGGTCCGTGAGGCGAAGGGGTCGTGACGGCAGGGTTCGGGCAGTGACGGCTGAGGACGTGGTGCGGGCGCTCGCAGACCGCGGTGCGACCCTCGCGACCTGCGAATCCCTCACCGCTGGACTCCTCGGCGCTGCGGTCGCCTCCGTGCCGGGCGCTTCGGCAGTGCTGCGCGGGGGCCTCATCACCTACGCCACTGATCTCAAGGCATCTCTCGCGGGCGTGGACGAGTCCCTGCTGCGCGAGCACGGACCCGTGCATCCGGAGGTGGCGCGCCAGATGGCGGCAGGAGCCCGCACGGCCTGCGGCGCGACCGTCGGAGTCGCCTGCACCGGAGTGGCGGGCCCGGACTCCCAGGACGGTCATCCGGTGGGGCGGGTGTTCATCGCGGTGGACGCCGGCACCGATCCGGGAGCAGTGCGAGAGCTCGCGCTCGAGGGCGACCGCGAGCGGATCCGGACGGCGACCGTCGAGGAATGCCTGTCCACCGTGCTCCAGGTGCTGCGGCAGACTTCGGATCGGCTGCGGCGGACTTCGGATCGTGAGTCCACCCGATCGGCAGGTCGCTCTGAGGGATGTGTCAGGGGTCGCCTGTAGAGTTGTGGGAACAGAATCCGGACCGCATCGGTTATGCACTCTGTCAACCACCGCGGCGACGAGTCCGGTCGGATGTTCGGCGAGAAAGGATCCGCATGACTCTTCTGCGAATCGAGCTAGGCGATGCGCTCCGCACTGCACGCCGACGCCAGGGCCGGACGCTGCGTGAAGTGTCGTCCGATGCCCGGGTGTCGCTCGGCTACCTCAGTGAGGTCGAACGCGGTCAGAAGGAGGCCTCCTCGGAGCTCCTCGCATCGATCTGCGGAGCCCTCGACATGCCGGTCTCGATCCTCCTGCGGGATGTGAGTGATCGCTTCGCGCTCGACGAAGGCGTCGCGATCCCGGACACGGTGCCGGTCGAGCTCTCCCGCCGCGTGCTGTCCGAGGACCCGCTGGCGGACGGCCGCGCCATGGCGAGCCGGGTCTGATCCCGCACCGTGCGTCACGCGCTCTACTGGGAGCTCATGGAAGATGAGTTCGGCCGTGTCCGGGCCTCGTCGCTCCATACGGACCTCGCTCTCAGCACCCTGGGCTCCCGCACCCCCGCACAGGCCTTCGAAGCCGGCAGCGGTCCACGCGAGGTGTGGGCCGCGGTCTGCGATGCGGCCGGTGTGCCGGAAGAGCGCCGGCTGGGCCGGGACAAGCCCAACTCCGCACCCCTGTGACCCGGGGTCGCTGACCAGAGGCGGGAGCACGAACGGCCTCACCTGCTGCGCGCCGTCCCACTGGGGCGGCGCGCAGCCGTGGTCCGGGGGCGACACGCCCGCCTCGACGTTCGAACACGTGTTCCCATTGGGTTACTCTTGAACCGGCCGCGATGCGTCGATCCGCCTGGGGACGAAGGGCGCGGCCGTGCACAGATTCGAAGCGCTCGCGGTGCCGTGTCCGTGCAGGTGCCTACGCTGGTACCGACAACCACGGCAGATCCGCTGGAGGAGGAGACATGGCAGGGAAGAACACCCGCACGCCGCGCACAGCAGGTGCGGACAAGGCGAAGGCGCTCGAAGCCGCGATGGGTCAGATCGACCGTCAGTACGGCAAGGGCGCGATCATGCGACTGGGCGAGGAGACGCGCGCACCCATCGAAGCGATCCCCACCGGGTCCGTCGCACTGGACATCGCGCTGGGGATCGGCGGTCTTCCGCGCGGTCGCGTGGTCGAGATCTACGGCCCGGAATCATCCGGCAAGACGACCGTGGCGCTCCATGCCGTCGCGAGCGCCCAGAAGGCGGGCGGCATCGCCGCATTCGTCGATGCCGAGCACGCGCTGGACCCGGAGTACGCGAAGAAGCTCGGTGTGGACACCGATCAGCTGCTCGTGTCGCAGCCGGACACGGGTGAGCAGGCACTGGAGATCATGGACATGCTGATCCGCTCCGGTGCTCTGGACGTCATCGTCATCGACTCCGTGGCCGCGCTCGTGCCCAAGGCGGAGATCGAGGGGGAGATGGGCGACTCGCACGTGGGCCTCCAGGCACGGCTCATGTCACAGGCCCTGCGCAAGATCACCGGTGCTCTCGCCAGCTCGAAGACGACCGCGATCTTCATCAACCAGCTGCGTGAGAAGGTGGGCGTCTTCTTCGGGTCTCCGGAGACCACGTCGGGCGGCAAGGCACTGAAGTTCTACGCATCCGTGCGTCTGGACGTCCGCCGCATCGAGACGCTGAAGGAGGGCGGCGACGCGGTGGGCAACCGCACGCGCGTCAAGGTCGTCAAGAACAAGATCGCCCCGCCCTTCAAGCAGGCGGAGTTCGACATCATCTACGGCCAGGGGATCTCCCGCGAAGGCAGCCTCATCGATATGGGCGTCGACAACGGGATCGTCCGCAAATCCGGTTCGTGGTTCACCTACGACGGCGATCAGCTGGGGCAGGGCAAGGAGAACGTGCGCAACTTCCTCCGTGACAACCCGGGTCTCGCGGAGGAGATCGAGCTGAAGATCAAGCACAAGCTCGGCCTCATCATGGAGCCCGCGGCAGATGCTGCTGATTCCGTGGAGGAAGACGCAGCCGACGCACCCGTCGATGCCGTTCCGGCTCCGGCCGACGCGGAGTTCTGACCCGATGGGGGAGCCGGACGACCGCACGTCGCTGCTCGACTCCCTCCAGCGGGCGATCGACGCGGTGCCTGATGCCCCCCGTGCCGATCCGGTCGGGGCCGGCGACGCATACAGCGGTGCCGGCTCCGCGGGCGCAGCGGAGGACGACGACCAGGCTTTCGGCGAGGCGACGAAGCGGGCCTACGCGATCCTCGCGCTGCGCGACCACAGTCGCACGGAGCTCAGGCAGAAGCTCATCCGCAAGGGGTGTGAGGAGCCCATCGTCGACCGGCTGCTCGTGAGTCTCGAAGAGGCCGGTCTCCTGAACGACGCGCGCTTCGCGGAGCAGTTCGTGAGGTCGCAGCGGGATGGCAGGGGAAAGTCGCTCTCCGCCATCAGCCGCGCTCTGCGGGACAAGGGCGTGTCGGACGACGACGCGCGCGACGCACTGGACGACCTGGGGGACGATTTCCCCCTGGCCCTGGCCGCAGCCAGGAAGAAGGCGGCCGGGACTCGCGGACTCGCTCATGAGGTGCGCCTGCGGCGGACCCTCGGACTGCTGGCGCGTCGCGGCTTCGGCGGTTCCGTCGGACGCCGGGCGGCTGAGCAGGCGCTCGCAGAGGAGTCCGGCGAAGCTCAGTGACGAGACGCGTCCTGTAACGGATTGGTGACAGATCGTGCATCAGCCGCAGCAGGAGAGATCGTCGCTCGTAGGCTGGTCCTTCCACGGATCGACGATGGCGTTCGGTCTGTGCGTCCGCGAGGAACAGGAACGACGATGTCCGCAGACCATGTCCGTGCCGCGCACTCACGCAGGCACGTCGACGACTTGCTGCCTCCTGACTCCGCAGAGCTCCTCACACCCCGAGCAGCCGCCTACTTCGGCCTGCCGGAGTCTGCCCTGCTCGTCACACAGGTGAGCGTCTACGCCGACGGCAGCGGCGCGATCCTCTCGTTCGGGACCGACCCCGCAGGGGGCGCGCACCAGCAGAGGACCGGCCGTGCAGACCACGTGTTCGTCTCCGTCGTCTCCTCCGATACGGAACCGCGCGATCACTCGCTGGACGCCGTCCGTGAGGAGTATGACCACCCCGGCGTGCGCATCGTGCCCCTCGACTCCCCGGGCTGGACCTATGCGTACTCCGCGATCGTCGACGCCGGATCGCTGTTCATCGGCGGTGCGGTGACGCGGTTCGTGAAGATCGACGGCACCGCGACCCTCGCGGTGGCCTTCAGAGGTGTCAACGGCCCCCTCGACCACGCGGCGGCTCGCGCGGTGGCGGATGACGTCCTCGCCGCGGTCGGGTGGTCGGACGGCGGGCGCTTGAGCTGCCTCGGCATGTGAGTGATCACCCCGCCTGATCGCCGCACCTGTGCGCGCGAGCGCCTGCGTCCTCCATCGGTAGGATGGTCCCGCCATGACTGAGATCTCTCCCACCGCCCTCGCACCTGCTCCTGCGAACCCGCAGACGTACGAAGTGAAGACGTACGGCTGTCAGATGAACGTCCACGATTCTGAACGACTGTCGGGCCTGCTCCATGGCGCAGGGTATGAGCCTGCGGTGGTCGGAGAGCAGGCGGACATCGTCGTCTTCAACACGTGCGCGGTGCGCGAGAACGCGGACAACCGCCTCTACGGCAACCTCGGCAGGCTGTCCCACGTGAAGGAGCAGCGACCGGGCATGCAGATCGCCGTGGGCGGGTGCATGGCGCAGAAGGATCGCGACGAGATCGTGAAGCGGGCGCCGTGGGTCGATGTCGTCTTCGGTACCCACAACATGGGGTCCCTGCCCGCTCTTCTCGAGCGTGCCCGGCACAACGCGGAAGCGCAGGTGGAGATCCTCGACTCACTCGATGTGTTCCCCTCGACGCTCCCGACCCGCCGTGAGTCGACCCACTCCGGGTGGGTCTCCATCAGCGTGGGGTGCAACAACACCTGCACGTTCTGCATCGTCCCATCGCTGCGGGGCAAGGAGAAGGACCGGCGGCCGGGGGACATCCTCGCCGAAGTCGAGGCGCTCGCGGCGGACGGCGTGGTCGAAGTGACCCTCCTGGGCCAGAACGTCAACTCCTACGGAGCGGAGTTCCGCGACAAGGGGGCGTTCGCGAAGCTGCTGCGCGCGGTCGGCCGTGTGAAGGGAATCGAGCGGGTGCGCTTCACCAGTCCGCACCCCGCCGCCTTCTCCACCGACGTGATCGATGCGATGGCGGAGACGCCCACCGTGATGCCGCAGCTGCACATGCCCCTGCAGTCCGGCTCCGACACGATCCTCAGGTCGATGCGACGGTCGTACCGCTCCTCACGGTTCCTCCGCATCCTCGAGCAGGTACGGGAGCGCATCCCCCACGCGGCCATCACGACGGACATCATCGTCGGCTTCCCCGGAGAGACGGACGAGGACTTCGACGCCACACTCGACGTCGTGCGCGCCGCCCGCTTCTCCCAGGCCTTCACCTTCCAGTACTCGATCCGTCCGGGCACCCCCGCGGCCACCATGCCCGATCAGGTGCCCAAGGAGATCGTGCAGGAGCGGTTCGAGAGACTCGTCGCGCTGCAGGATGAGATCTCCCACGACCTGAACCGAGAGCTCATCGGCACCCGGCAGGACGTGCTGGTGCACTCGCTGCCCGATGCGCAGCACGGGCGGTTCTCCGGCCGTGCCGAGGACCACCGCCTCGTGCACGTCGGAGTGTCGGAGGGCGCACCCGTGCCCCGTCCCGGCGACGTGGTCTCCGTCGTCATCGACGACGCCAAGCCCTACTTCCTCTTAAGCGACTCCGGGTATGCGCTCCGGAGGACCGGTGCGGGCGATGCATACGACCGTGCGCAGGCGGATTCCTGCGGTGCCCCCGCAGCGGGTCCGGGACAGGCCCCCGCGACCACCGCACTCGGGATGCCGACTCTGCGTGCGGGCCTGGACGGGTGACCTGACCGTGCTCGTGATCCCCGGCACCGCCCTCCTGCTGGAGGGCGTCGACCATCGCGAACCGACCGCGATGCGGGAGTTCCGCACGGCGCTGCACCGCCGGCTCGGCCGCGCGCAGACGTGGCGGGTCGCGGTTCCCAACGGCCCGGTTCCGCCCCTGCTGAGCCTGGGCGGCCTCGGGATCGGGGTCGGAGTCCGAATCGACCGCACCGAAGGCGGATGCGTCGTGGACCCCTCGTCCGTTCTGACGGGCGAGGACCTCGCCGTCGAGGTCCGGAGGCTGCGCGCGGACGGGTCCACCGCGGCAGCCCGTGACTGCGAGATCCCGATCGGTGTCGCGGTCGCCGTGCTCGTCGCGCTGGAGGCGTCGCGCACCGTACGCCTCGTGCCGACGTCCCCAGCCCGCTTGCCCCTGACAGCGGGTCAGACGGAGCCGCTGCTCGTCCCCATCGACTTCTCCGGGGCGGCCCACCCCGACGCCCCGCTGGAGCGTCGCCCCGGAGCAGCGGAGTTCGACGACCGGCTGGAGCGCGCGCTGACCGGGCCCATCGACACTTCCGTCCTGGCGATACTCCACGGCGAGACTGACGCTGCGGCTGCGTGCACGGACGCGCTGGCGGCGGTGGACCTCGCAGGCGCGCACGGGACGGCTGTCGCGGCCGTCGACGTGCACCACGTGCGGTATCGACTCATCGCAGTGGACCCCGCAGAGGCGGTCCCGGAAGCCTCCGGTACGCGGGTGGGCCGGATGGCGCAGTCCGCGAAGCAGCGCGCATGACCCGTCCTCTCATCACGGTGGTCGGCCCGACGGCAACGGGGAAGTCCGACCTCGCGATCGCACTCAGCCGGCAGCTCGGCGGAGAGATCGTGAATGCCGATGCACTGCAGCTGTACCGCGGGATGGACATCGGCACGGCGAAGCTCCCGCCTCACGAGCGCGGCGGGATCACCCATCGCCTCATCGATGTCCTGGACATCCACGAATCGGCGAGCGTCTCGGAGTTCCAGCGGCTCGCGCGGGAGGCGATCGGCGACATCGAGGCACGGAGCGGACAGCCGGTGATGGTCGGCGGCTCCGGACTGTACGTCCGTGCGGTCACCGACGACATCCGCTTCCCCGGGACCGATCCGGACGTGCGCGCGCGTCTGGAGGCGGAGGTCGCGTCGCAGGGAGCCGCCTCCCTCCACAGCCGGCTGCGCGCGCTCGATCCGCCGGCTGCGGACACGATCGCGCCGGGGGACTCGCGCAGGATCGTCCGCGCACTCGAAGTCATCGAGATCACCGGTTCGCCGTTCACCGCCCACCTCCCGGACTACACGTACGTGCGCCCCACAGTGCAGATCGGGCTCGTCCTCGACCGGGATGTCCTGCACCGCCGGATCGAGGATCGCGTGCATCGCATGTGGGAAGCGGGGTGGGTCGACGAGGTCGTCGGGCTCCGCGCCCTGGGGCTGCGCGCCTCATCGACGGCCGGTCAGGCGATCGGCTATGCGGAGATCGCGGCACACCTCGACGGCACCATGACGCGGGCGGAGGCGATCGACCGGACCATCATCCGCACGCGGCAGTTCGCGAAGCGCCAGGTGACGTGGTTCCGCCGTGATGCCCGCGTCCACCTCCTGCCCGCAGACGCCCCCGACCTCGTGGAGCGAGCCCTGAGCCTCACGTCGTAGACTGCGCGCGTGAGCACAGCCAGGGTGACCAAGGGACACGGAACAGCCAACGATTTCGTCCTCATCGACGATCCGGACGCCGGCGAGCGGCTCGACGCGGAAGCCGTGCGCGAGCTGACCGACCGGCGACGGGGGATCGGTGGTGACGGGCTCATCCGCGTCGTCCGGTCGAGCGCGCTCATGCACGGCGACCAGACCGCGCATCGTGCCGGTGATGCCGCTGCTGCCGGGGCGGAGTGGTTCATGGACTACCGGAACGCCGACGGGTCGATCGCGGAGATGTGCGGGAACGGTGTCCGCGTCTTCGCGCACTACCTCGTGGAGAACGGGCTCGTCGACGCCTCTGCGCCCATCCTCGTGGGCACGCGCGGCGGCGTGAAGACCGTCACCGTCGTTCCGGATCCCGCCGGCGGACCCGCACCCTGGTACCGGGTCGACATGGGAGCCTGGGACCTGCCCGCGGCGCGGACGGGGGATGTGGAGCGCGGCGCGGACTCGATCGTCACGACCCGCGGCACGGACGTCGCCCGCCCCGCGGTGAGCGTCGACATGGGGAATCCCCATACCGTGGTGGCCCTGCCCTCCCTGCACGAACTGATCAGCGCCGATCTGGGAGCCGTCCCGGACGTGGACCCCGTCCCGCCGCACGGGACGAACGTCGAGTTCATCGTCGTCGACGCCGATGGCGACGACGATCCGCGCACCGGTCGCCTCCGGATGCGGGTGCACGAGCGCGGAGTGGGGGAGACGATGGCATGCGGCACGGGTGCGTGCGCCGCCGCGCTGGCCGCCCGCTTCTGGGCAGGTCACGACGGACCCGTCGACTGGACGGTGGACCAGCCGGGTGGACCCGTGCGGGTCGAGATCGAAGCCGACCGGGTGTTCCTGTCCGGGCCCGCAGTCCTCGTTGCCGACGTGACCCTGCTGGACTGAGCTCTCTGTCGCGTGACGCGACGGGCGGACCGGCTCGAGTGACGCGCGGTTCAGGCGGAACGATCGACGCGGAGGACGCGGAATCCCTTCGCCGTGGCGATCCGCTCGGCTGAGAACTCCGCTCCCGGTTCGGTGTCCAGCCACCGCAGGAACGAATCGGCGCCAAGCTTCTTCGCGACGACGAGGTGGGCGCTCGCATCCGGGAGCAGACGTGGCAGCCACGTCAGGAGCATGTCGTGCAGCGCCGCCTTGCCCACCCTGATGGGGGGATTCGACCAGATCGCGGAGAAGCCGAGGTCTGCGGGAACATCGGCGTCCGTCACCGCGTTCACGTTCGTGAGACCCAGCGCAGCCGCGTTGTCGGCGGTGAGCCCGAGCGCCCGCTCGTTGACGTCGAGCGCCCACACCCGCACAGCCGTACCGGCCTCGCGCGCTCGGAGAGCGGCGTCCAGGGAGATGGGACCCCAGCCGCATCCCAGATCGAGCAGATCACCGCTCGGCGGCTCCGGGACGTGATCCAGCAGGACACGCGTGCCGGTGTCCACGTGCTCGGGAGAGAAGACTCCGCCGGCGGTCGTGACGTCGACGTCACGACCTCCCAGCCGCACGGAGCGGTCCCGGCGTTCGGCTGCACTGGCGGGTGCCGCGGAGAAGTAGTGATCGGCCATGGGGGAAGTGTAGGCGCTGTGGGAGAATGGTCATCCATTGCAGAGAGGGAGTACATGACGCAGATCGATGACGGGGCGACCCACCCCGACGCGGCCGAACCGGACTCCACCGGTCGGAGCGACGAGGGCGGGGACCGAGTGATCGACCGCATCCTCGGCCGGGCCTCGGCGCTGGACGCGGGAGGCGTCTCGCACGATGAGGCGTCGCAGCTGGACGTCCTCGACAGATCCGCGCTCACGAGGGTGAGCGGCCTGTCGACCGAGCTCGAGGACGTCACCGAAGTCGAGTACCGACAGCTGCGCCTCGAGCAGGTCGTGCTCGCAGGACTCTACGGTCAGGGGCGATCCGCGCATGCGGAGACGAGCCTCCGCGAACTCGCCGCGCTGGCGGAGACCGCAGGCTCCACAGTCCTCGACGGCGTCCTGCAGAAGCGCGACAAGCCCGATCCCGGGACCTACCTGGGCAGCGGCAAGGCCCGCGAGCTGCGCGACATCGTCGAAGCGGTCGGGGCGGACACGGTCGTCGTGGACACGGAGCTCGCGCCCAGCCAGCGACGCGGCCTCGAGGACGTCGTGAAGGTCAAGGTCATCGATCGGGTCGCCCTCATCCTCGACATCTTCGCGCAGCATGCGAAGTCGCGCGAGGGCAAGGCACAGGTCGAACTGGCCCAGCTCGAGTACCTCCTGCCGCGCCTGCGCGGCTGGGGCGAATCGATGTCGCGGCAGGCGGGCGGTCGTGTCGCCGGCGGCGAGGGCATCGGCTCGCGCGGTCCCGGCGAGACGAAGATCGAGCTCGATCGCCGTCGCATCCGCACGCGGATGTCCAGGCTGCGCAAGCAGATCCGGGCGATGGCGCCTGCGCGGGAGACGAAGCGCGCTGACCGCACCCGGCACTCCATCCCGTCGGTCGCCATCGTCGGCTACACCAACGCGGGCAAGTCCTCGCTGCTCAACCGCCTCACGGACGCGGGCGTGATGGTGCAGAACCAGCTCTTCGCGACCCTCGACCCCACAGTCCGCAGAGCGGAGACGGACGAAGGCCGCGTGTACACGCTCACGGACACCGTCGGGTTCGTGCGGAACCTCCCGCACCAGCTCGTCGAGGCATTCCGCTCGACACTCGAGGAAGCGGCCGGCGCGGACCTGGTCGTGCACATCGTGGACGGATCGCACCCGGACCCCGGCGGGCAGATCTCAGCCGTGCGCGAAGTGCTCGCGGACGCGTCTGCCGCAGAGCTGCCGGAGCTCCTCGTCTTCAACAAGGCCGACGCCGCGGAGCCCGCCGCGCTGGCGGGGCTGCTGCTGGATCACCCGGGGTCGCTCGCAGTGTCGGCGCAGACGGGAGCCGGACTGGACGAGCTGCGTGCGGCGATCGCGCGGATGCTCCCGGCGATGGCGCACGAGCTCACCGTCCTCGTGCCGTTCGACCGCGGAGAGCTGGTGAGCCGCGTCTACGACCGGGGCACCGTCCTCGACGAACGGTTCCTCCCGGAGGGCACTCTGCTGCAGGCCCGGGTCGACGAGGCACTCGCAGCGGAGCTCGAGCCGTACCTCCAGCCCGACATGTACGCGGGTGGGGGTACCGCTCCGCAGCCGGAGGACGACGGAGAGCGGAGCACGACGCAGGAAGACGAGGGGTGAGCGACACTCCGGACCTTCTCGCATCCGCCGTCCACGCGGTGGGCGGCAGTGAGCGCGAAGGTCAGAGGACCATGGCCGAGGCCGTCGCGAGCTCCCTGGACCGCGGCAGCCACCTGCTGGTGCAGGCGGGGACGGGCACGGGCAAATCCCTCGCGTACCTGGTGCCGGCGCTCGACCACGCGACCCGCACCGGCGATCGGGTGATCGTCTCCACGGCGACTCTCGCGCTGCAGGCGCAGATCGTCGATCGGGACCTGCCCCGACTGGTCCGCGCGGTCAAGGACGAGCTCACCAGGAAGCCCTCGTTCGCAGTCCTCAAGGGCCGTCGGAACTACGCCTGCCGGCACAAGCTGGACGGCGGCTATCCGGAGGACGGGGCGGGGATGCTCTTCGACTTCGGCGCCGACGAGGCGGCCTCGCGGCGCGCCGGCGACGGGAGCGCCTCTGCGAGTGCGCTGGGGGAGGAGATCCAGCGCATCCGCTCGTGGGTGCGCACGACGGAGACGGGTGACCGGGACGACCTGACCCCGGGGGTCTCCGACCGCGCATGGTCGCAGGCATCGGTCAACGCCTTCGACTGCCTCGGATCGAAGTGTCCGGCGTTCGAGGAGTGCTTCGCGGAGATGGCGAAGATCCGCGCGGGGGGCGCTGACGTCGTCGTCACGAACCACGCGCTGCTGGCGATCGACGCGTTCGGGGACCACGCAGTGCTCCCGGAGCACTCAGCCGTCATCGTGGATGAGGCGCACGAACTGCGGGATCGTGTGACGAACGCGCTGTCCGGGACCCTCACCGCCGCGATGATCGACCACGCCGCCTCGTCGGTGCGGAGGAGCGGTCTCGTGCAGGACGGTGTGATCGGCCTGCTCGAGTCAGCGGGCGCACGGCTGGAGAAGGCACTGGAGGTGGCCGAGGAGGGACTCATCGAGCGGTGGCCGGAGGCCCTCGCCGTGGGCGTGGCCCAGGTGCGCGACGCGTCTCGCCAGCTCATCGCCGACCTCGGCTCCGGTGCATCCGGCGGTGATGCGGACCCCGACGCGGGTCGGCAGCTCGCACGGGCGCGTGCGCTCGAGGTGTTCGAGGTCGCGTCGCGTCTCGCCGACGATGCGGACAACGACGTCGCGTGGGTCTCGCGCTCGACCTTCCGCGAACGGACCACGACCTCGCTCGTCGTCGCTCCGCTGTCGGTGGCCGGGACGATGCGGTCGGGGATCTTCGAGAAGTCGACCGTCGTCGCGACGTCCGCCACCCTGGCGCTGGGCGGACGGTTCGAGACCGTCGCAGGAGCGCTGGGGCTGGGCGGACCCAGTGCTCCGCGCTATGACGCGATCGACGTGGGCTCACCGTTCGACTACACGCGTCAGGGGATCCTCTACGTCGCATCGCACCTGCCGCGGCCCGGTCGGAGCGGTGCCAGCGAGGAATCGCTGGACGAGCTGGAGCAGCTGCTGCGGGCATCGGGCGGCGGCGCGCTCTGCCTCTTCTCGTCTCGAGCCGCCGCGACTCGGGCTGCCGAGGAGATGCGGGCGCGCACAGACCTGCCGATACTCCTGCAGGGAGAGGACGGGCTGGGCTCGCTCGTCTCCCGGTTCGCCTCCGACGACGAATCGTCGCTGTTCGGGACCCTGTCCCTGTGGCAGGGCGTCGACGTTCCGGGGCGCACGTGCCGGCTCGTCGTGATCGACCGGATCCCGTTCCCGCGCCCCGATGATCCACTCGTGCGGGCACGGACGGAATCCGCGCAGCGGGCGGGGGCCAACGGCTTCATGTCCGTCAGCGCCACGCACGCGGCCCTCCTGCTGGCTCAGGGTGCCGGACGACTGGTCCGCTCGACGGCGGACCGGGGAGTCGTGGCCGTCCTCGACGAACGGCTGAGGAACGCGCGCTACAGCGGATTCCTGCTCGCCTCCCTTCCGCCCATGTGGAAGACGGAGGACCCCGCGCTGGTGCGCGGGGCCCTCGAGCGCCTCCGTCGAGCCGACGCCTGACGGAGGCGCGCCGTCAGGAGCCGCCCCGCGTCACTGCGGTGCGGCTCCCGGTGCGGATCAGTCCACCTTGCGGATCACTGCGACGACCACGCCCATGATCGAGGCGAAGTCGCCGTCGATCGGATCGTAGAAGCGGTTCTGCGGCAGGAGCCACTGCTTCCCGTCGACGCGCTTGAGGGTCTTGACGGTCGCCTCATCGTCCAGCAGGGCGGCGACGATCTGTCCGTTCTCCGCATCCGGCTGCCGGCGGACGACGACGAAGTCGCCATCGCAGATCGCGGCGTCCTGCATCGAGTCGCCGACGACATTCAGGAGGAACAGCTCTCCGGACCCGACGACCTGGCGGGGGAGGGCGAAGACATCGTCCACGTCCTGCTCCGCGAGGATGGGACCGCCCGCGGCGATGCGTCCGACGACGGGCACCATCGCGGTGTTGGGGGACGGATCGATGCCCTTGCGCACCTCTTCCGGTGGAGTGACGACCTCGATCGCCCGCGGGCGCTTGGGGTCCCGGCGGAGATATCCGAGCCGCTCGAGCTGGGAGAGCTGATGGGCGACCGACGACAGGGACGCGAGTCCCACGGCCTTTCCGATCTCCCGCATGCTCGGCGGATAGCCGTTGACGTACACGGCACGCTCGATCGTCTCGAGCACCAGGCGCTGGCGCTGCGTGAGCCGGCTGTCGCCCTCCGCCGCTGAGCCGCCCGGCAGCTCCACCTCTTCGCTCTGCGCCCTGCGCACCACTTCGATCTCTTCGTCGAGTCCGCTCTTGCGCGGACGCCCCCTGCGACGCTGCTGCTGTTCCGGAGTCATCGGCGTTCCCCTCCCGAGCCTGACGGCTGCCGTAATCATTCGCTTCTCACCTGCATGAACGCTGTGCTGCGGGGCTGTGTCCGTGCCTCGTGATCGACTCATCCACATGACCGCACCATCGACGTTCGATTCCCATCATCGCATATCCGTTCGATACAGGCTGGACAAATCTTCGAACGGCGTGTTCAATAGTACACGTGTTCGAAAGCATGTGGTCGGGCGTCAGCCGGACCGGATCCCCCACGGAGGTGCAGACATGAGTGCTCCCGCTCTCACCCGCTCGACAGACCGTGTCCCTGCTGTCGTCCCGCGCGATCTGCTGCGTGTCCTCGAAGGCGGCGCGGCGGCCATCGGCGCCGGGGGCACCGGTGCACGCTCGCGTCAGGTCGCGTCGCGGACGTCGTCGTCCACGACGACCCGTGAGGTCCCGCGCAGCGCCGGGGTGCCGCGGCGCGTCCGGCTCGCGCGGACGGTGCTGCTGGGCATCGTGCTCATCGCGGTGCTCGCCGGTGTGTTCGCGGCCGCGTGGTCGCCCAGTGCGGCGGCCGACGATGAGGGGGCCGCAGCCGGCACCGTCACGGTCGTGGTGTCGGAGGGCGAGAGCCTCTGGTCCGTGGTCGGGGACCGCGCGTACGACCGCGACCCGCGGGTCGTGATCGATGAGGTCCACACCCTCAACGGCATGGAGTCGAGCGTGGTCCACCCCGGGCAGAGGCTCGTACTCCCCGCGCGCTAAACTCCATGCGTGACTTCACTCGGCTCCCTCCCGCTGCGGGACGACCTCCGCGGGCGCTCTCCTTACGGTGCACCCGTCATCGATGTGCCCGTCCGCCTCAACGTCAATGAGAATGCGTTCGACGTCCCTGCGGACGTCACAGCGGCCTTGCAGGAACGGGTCGCGGCGATCAGCTCGACCCTGAATCGCTATCCCGATCGGGAATTCACCGCGCTGCGGAATCTGCTCGCCGACTACCTGAGCGGCGTTCTGCGGCGTGAGGGTCGGCCCACTGCTCTGCAGGCTCCGGTGCCCTCCTCGATCTCCCCGGACATGATCTGGGCCGCCAACGGCTCGAACGAAGTCCTGTTCCACATCCTGCAGGCGTATGCGGGGCCCGGTCGCTCGGCCCTGGGCTTCGGGCCCAGCTATTCGATGCACCCCCTCATCGCGCAGTCCACCGGTGCGGACTGGATCGAAGTCCCCCGCGGTGCGGACTTCGCGATCACGGTCGACCATGCGGTGGACGCGGTGCGGACGCACTCGCCCGATGTCGTCTTCCTCTGCACTCCCAACAACCCGACGGGCAACAGCACTCCGCTCGAGGTCATCGAGGCCGTGTACGACGCGACAGACGGGATCGTCATCGTCGACGAGGCGTACGCGGAGTTCGCGGGCCCTGACTTCCGGACGGCCCTGAGCCTGCTGCCCGGGCGACCCCGCCTCGTCGTGTCGCGCACGATGAGCAAGGCATTCGCGTTCGCCGGAGCCCGTCTGGGATACGCGGCCGCCGACCCTGGACTCGTGGACGGTCTGCGGCTGGTCCGCATGCCGTATCACCTCTCGTCACTCACGCAGGCCGCGGCAGAGGCCGCGCTCGCGCACCCGGACTCCCTGCTCGCAGGAGTCCAGGAGCTGTCCCGCCAGCGCGATCGCATGGTCGCGGGCCTGCGCGAGCACGGGTTCGACGTGGTGGCGTCCGACGCGAACTTCGTCCTGTTCCGAGGAGTCGCAGACCCCACGCTACTCTGGACGCGCCTCGTCGAGAAGGGGGTCCTCATCCGCGATGTCGGCATCCCCGGATCCCTCCGCGTGAACGCGGGGACGGACGCGGAGACGACCGCGTTCCTCACCGCCATGGCAGAGATCCTCTCCACCCACCCCGACACCCTTGGAAGGAGCCCGCAGTGACGCAACGCACCGCGAGCGCGCAGCGGACGACGAGCGAATCCGACGTCTCCGTCTCGATCGACCTGGACGGGACCGGCGCATCGACGATCGACACCGGTGTCCCGTTCTACGACCACATGCTCACGGCCCTGTCGAAGCATTCGCTCATCGACATGGAGATACGCGCGCAGGGGGACGTCCACATCGACGTGCACCACACGGTCGAGGACACTGCGATCACCCTCGGATGGGCGCTGAGGGACGCACTCGGCGACAAGGCCGGGATCCGTCGATACGGTGACGCGATGGTCCCGCTCGACGAAGCGCTCGCGCAGGCCGTCGTGGACATCTCGGGACGCCCGTACTTCGTCCACGAGGGCGAATCCGATGCGCAGCGCTACCACCTCATCGGTGGGCACTTCACCGGCTCCATGACGGGGCACGCACTCGAATCGCTGGCCTTCCAGGCCGGTCTCACCGTGCACCTGAGACTGCTGGCCGGTCGCGATGCGCATCACATCGCCGAAGCCCAGTTCAAGGCGTTCGCGCGGGCGCTCCGCACTGCGGTGGAGCCTGATCCGCGGGCGCACGGCGTGCCGTCGACGAAGGGGGCTCTGTGAGCAGGACCGTCATCGTCACGCCGTTCGGCCGTCCCGATCAGCTGGCGGCCGCGTGCGTGCTGTCGGAGATCCCCGGCGACGTCGTGCCGATCGGCGACTTCTCCGCGATCGTGCAGAGCGGGACGGACATCGAGGCGGGCAACCGCGCGGCGGCCGCGATCTCGAAGCTGACGGGGAAGCACGAAGTGCTCCTCATGGTGCGCAGCGAGGAGCAGATCGACGCTGCCCACTACCGCGGCGGCGACCGGGAGGCGGACGTCCCGGCCGGGCTCGCGCTGTCGAACCTGCCGAGCGAGCTCGAGCAGCTCCTCCTCGAGGTGACGGACCCGCGTGACGTCGACGGGTGGATCGACACCTCATCCATGTCGAAGCTCGAGGCATCGCGCGCCACGATGACCCCGCAGCGGGCCGCCCTGGCCCGGACCGCGATGCTGTGGCTGATCGCCGCCCTCCTCGCACTGGTGGTCGTGGTCTTCGGCGTCGTGCAGGGCGTCGGCGGATCCGTGATGGGCTGGGTCGTGGCCGTGTTCGGTGCGCTCGTCCTGGGCGCGTCCCTGCTGCGGGTGCGACGCGTGCTCAATCCCGGGGCGGCGCGGTGACCGCACCGCTCGTGGCCGTCCTGGACTACGGGTCCGGCAACATCCACTCGGTCGTCCGCGCGCTCGAGCATGCGGGCGCTCGCGTGAGCCTCACCGACGACCATGCGGTGATCGCGGAAGCCGACGGTCTCGTGGTCCCCGGAGTGGGTGCGTTCGCCTCCGTTGTGGAGGGGCTGGACACCGTCGACGGCGGTGCGCTCGTCCGGGAGCGCCACGCGGCGGGACTCCCGACACTGGGCATCTGCGTCGGCCTGCAGGTGCTGTTCGCCGCCGGTTCCGAGCACGGTGAACGGACCGACGGCATCGGGCTGTGGGCGGGGGAGGTGACGCGCCTCGACGCCCCGATCGTTCCGCACATGGGATGGTCGCGGGTCAGGACGCCGGAGGGTTCCCGCATGTTCGAGGGGATCCGCGACCAGCACTTCTACTTCGTCCATTCGTACGCCGCGCCGCACGGGCCCGACCACGCACTCACCACTGTCTCCGACCACGGCGCACCCTTCGTCGCGGCCGTCGAAGACGGTGCGACCTGGGCGACCCAGTTCCACCCGGAGAAGTCCGGGGACGCGGGCCGGGCCCTGCTGGAGAACTGGCTGCGCACGCTGAAGACTCGATCACACACTCATCCGAACTCGGAGGAACAGCAATGACCCCGCTCGTGGAGACCCCCGCACTCACCCTGCTGCCGGCCGTCGATGTGTCAGACGGACAGGCAGTGAGGCTCGTCCAGGGCGAGGCCGGCACGGAGACGATGTACGGCTCGCCGCTCGAGGCGGCCGGATCATTCGAGGATCAGGGCGCCGAATGGATCCACCTCGTGGACCTCGACGCCGCATTCGGACGCGGTTCGAACTACGACCTGCTCAGCAAGGTCACGAAGTCGCTGTCGATCAAGGTCGAGCTGTCCGGCGGGATCCGGGACACGGAGAGCCTCGAGCGCGCGCTGGACACCGGCGCGGAGCGCGTCAACATCGGCACCGCGGCCCTGGAGAATCCGGAGTGGACAGCAGAGGTCATCGCGCACTACGGCGACAAGATCGCGATCGGCCTGGACGTGCGGGGACAAACCCTCGCAGCGCGCGGGTGGACGAAGGACGGCGGTGACCTCTACGAGGTCTTCGACCAGCTCGAGGCCGCAGGCTGCACCCGCTACGTCGTCACGGATGTGACGAAGGACGGGACCCTCAAGGGGCCGAACACGCAGCTGCTGGCCGAGCTGGCGTCACGCACGGACCGTCCGATCGTGGCCTCCGGTGGGATCTCGACCCTGGACGACATCGCCGCGCTCCGCGCGCTGGTGCCGGAAGGCGTCGATGCGGCGATCGTGGGCAAGGCGCTCTACGCGGGTCGCTTCACCCTCGCCGAGGCGCTGGACGTCGCAGGACGCTGACATGCCGGACTCATCGGAGGACCGCGTGCCGGGCGAGCCGCAGATCCCCGCACACCTGCGGGGCGCGATCGGCGGCCCGGCCGACTCTGCCGGTGTGCCCTGGGGCGGGCGGGAACTCCATTCGAATCCCTTCGCCGGCGATTCGGGCGAGGCCGAGCCCGCACTGCGCGAGGCACTGGTGGCCGTGGCCGCAGAGCCCCTCGATCCGCAGCGTCACCGCGCGGTCGTCGAGGCCCTCGTGGACGCGCGGCTCTATGCGCCGGTCCTGCCGTCGGTGCTCACGCAGTCCGTCGACGAGCGGGGCCTCATCCACGACAACTCGTCTGAGATGTCGATGGTGCGGCTGCGCTCCGGCGACGGGCGCGAGGCGACGCCCGCCTTCACCGACATCCCGTCGCTGACCGCCTGGCACCGGGAAGCCCGCCCCGTGCCGATCGAAGCGGAGCGGCTGGGCGCCGCCGCGGTCGAGGAGGGAGCCCAGCTGGTCGTGGTCGATCCGGGCACCCCGCACACATTCCTCCTGAGGCGACCCGCGCTGTGGTCGTTCCTCCAGCGGAAGCCCTGGCTGCCGGCCTGGGCAGATGCCGTCGTGGCATCAGCGCTGCGCTCCGTCGCGACGGACTTCGCCTGGATCGGGGGAGTGGGCATGGGGCCCGCGACCCCAGCGGTGCACGCGGAGGGGCCGGAGGTCCGGGTCGAGGTGCGGGTGGACGAAGTGGACGGAGCATCCACCGACGACGACAGGACGGCGTTCCGCCGGGCCCTGGCCGCGGATCCCACAGTGACCGATCGCATCGACTCCCTCACGCTCGGCTTCGTGCGGCGCTGACGAGAGCACCCAGCGGAAAGGGCCGGGGCCCGGAGCATCTGCTCCGGGCCCCGGCCCTTTCCTCAGCGTCGACGCGCGGTGCCGGGCACCATGCGCGGGAAGGGGACGCTGAGAGTCATCGGGCGGCCTTTGCCTGCCGTGCCGCAGGAGTGCGGCTGCCGCGGCTAGCGCACTGGACCGGTGTACTTCTCCCCGGGTCCCTTCCCCGGCTCATCCGGGACTGAGGAGGCCTCGCGGAACGCCAGCTGAAGAGAGCGGAGGCCGTCGCGCAGCGGTCGCGCATGGTGATCCCCGATCTCCGTCGCGCCGGCGGTGACCAGTCCGGCGAGCGCCGTGATGAGCTTGCGCGCCTCGTCGAGGTCGACGAGATCCGCAGCCTTCTCCGCGTCCGTGTCCTCGCTGAGGCCGAGCTTGACCGCCGATGCGCTCATGAGGTGGACGGCCGCAGTGGAGATCACTTCCACTGCGGGCACCTCTGCGATGTCGCGGACAGCCTGGGCGGCGGCATCCGCAGCGTGCTGATCCGAGGAGGAGGATGGAGTAGTGGCATCGGCCGTGGTCTGTGCGCCGGCGGATGCGTCGAAGCTGAAGGAGTGCGACTGGGTCATAGGACCAGTCTCCCACACGCCCGCGCGGGTCGATGTGCACTCCTGCCGGAAGTGGAGTATCGTGGTGGGAGTGCAAAGCGGGGCTTCGGGCTCCCACCTGGATCGCTTCTGGTGATCGGGTACTCCAGTACGGCCTTCTGGTCGTACTTTACAGTTACGCAGGCTCTTGCCGTGCGTCCCTGTGGTGTATCTTCAGGCCCCCTCTGCATCGGCAGTCGGGGCCTTTTGCATTCCCGACCGTCGGAGAGTCGTCTTCAGAGCCGAGAAGGAGCAGCACATCAGCGAGCCGCGTATCAACGACAAGATCAGAGTCCCGGAAGTCCGCCTCGTCGGACCGAACGGGGAGCAGGTGGGCATCGTCGCAATGCGGAAGGCCCTCGATCTCGCCCGTGAAGCGGACCTCGATCTGGTCGAGGTGGCGCCGCAGGCCAAGCCCCCTGTCGCCAAGCTCATGGACTACGGCAAATTCAAGTACGAGTCCGCTCAGAAGGCACGTGAGGCACGGAAGAATCAGGCCAATACGGCTCTGAAGGAGATCCGCTTCCGACTCAAGATCGACGAACACGATTATGAGACCAAGAAGGGGCACGTCACGCGGTTCCTCGACGGCGGGGACAAGGTCAAGGTCATGATCATGTTCCGCGGCCGTGAGCAGTCGCGACCGGAGATGGGCGTCAGGCTCCTCAACCGGCTCGCGGAGGATGTGTCCGAACTCGGTTCGGTCGAGTCCTCGCCCCGCGTGGACGGACGAAACATGGTCATGGTCATCGCTCCGGCGAAGTCCAAGTCCGATGCGAAGGCGGAATCGCGCAAGTCGACCGCTGGATCGAAGGGATCGCAGGCGGAGGTCAAGTCCCGCCGCGACCGCGAAGCACAGGCCAAGGCTGAGGCTCGCTCGGAGAAGCCCTCCGCAGCGGAATCCTGACCCGCCGACGCCGATAACGAGATGTGAAGGAGAACGGCACCATGCCGAAGCAGAAGACCCACAGCGGCGCCAAGAAGCGTCTGCGCCTCACAGGCAGCGGCAAGGTCATGCGTGAGGGCGTCAACAAGCGCCACCTCGCGGAGCACAAGTCCTCGCGGCGCAAGCGCCGGATCTCGATGGACCAGGTGCTCACGAAGGGCGATCGGGCCAAGGGCCTGAAGCTCCTCGGCAAGCGCTGAGTCCCTGACAACGCAGACAGCACTGCGCATCACGAGCAGACCGATGGTCTGACGGATGCGCGCGACCACTGCCGCCGCAGTGGCGATATTCACAAGGAGTACACGTGGCACGTGTGAAGAGGGCGCTCAACGCCAAGAAGAAGCGCCGGGTCATCCTCGACCGGGCGAGCGGATACCGCGGACAGCGTTCGCGTCTGTACCGCAAGGCCAAGGAACAGGTCATCCACTCGCTGGTCTACAGCTACCGCGACCGTCGCGCCCGGAAGGGTGACTTCCGTCGCCTCTGGATCCAGCGCATCAACGCCGGTGCGCGCGCGAACGGCATGACCTACAACCGCTTCATCCAGGGTCTCAAGGCCGCAGGCGTCGAGGTCGACCGTCGCATGCTGGCTGAGCTCGCCGTCAACGACCAGGCGACGTTCGCCACGCTCGTCAAGGTCGCCAAGGACGCGCTCCCCTCGGACGTCAACGCGCCGAAGACTTCAGCGGCCTGAGCCGCTTCCCTCTCTGAGGGACGTCCCACGAACGGGGCCGAAGACCCACCGGGTCTTCGGCCCCGTTCGTGCTGTGCGGGCGCAGTGACGCAGCGTGCCGCAGGTGGCCGTGGCTGGGTACTCTTCCTATATGGACCTTCACCCGCGCCTGACCGGCCCCGTCGTCACCCGTCCCGATGCTCCGCGGATCAAGGAGGCGGCGAAGCTCTCGAAGCGATCCTGGAGGACGAAGGCCGGTCGGTTCCTCGTGGAGGGGCCGCAGGCGCTGCGGGAGGCGCTGGTCAGGCACGGCGAGTTGAGGCCCGCACCGGCGACGCTGCCGTCGCACGAGGACTCACCCCAGCTGGTGCCTGCGGGCGCGATCCTGGACGTCTGGGCCACCGCAGAGGCGGCAGACCGCAACGAGGACCTCCTCGATGCCGCTCGCACTGCGGGAGTCCGCATCCGCCAGGCCACCGCCGAGGTCCTGGGGACCCTCACGGACACCGTCGCCTCGCAGGGCGTGGTGGCCGTGGTCGAGCGCCTCGACGTGCCGCTGACGGATGTCGTGAACCGTGATGCCCGCCTGATCGTCGTGCTGTCCCAGGTGCGCGACCCGGGCAACGCGGGCACCGTGCTCCGAGTGGCGGATGCGGCGGGGGCGGACGCCGTGGTGGTCACCTCGTCCAGCGTGGATCTGTACAACCCGAAGACCGTCCGATCGACGGCCGGCTCGCTGTTCCACGTCCCCGTGGTGACGGGGGTCGGCCTGCCGGAGGTCGCGGAGCTCGCACGCGCACGGGGCCTGCAGGTCCTGGCCGCCGACGCCCATCCGCCCGCGCACGATCTGCACGCGCCCTGGGACACGGGACTCGACATGTCGCGTCCCACTGCGTGGGTGTTCGGCAACGAGGCGTGGGGCCTGCCGGAGGCTGATCGGGCGGAGTGCGACGCAGCCGTGGCCATCCCGCTCTACGGACGGGCGGAGAGCCTCAACCTCGCATCCGCCGCGAGCATCTGCATCTACGAGTCCGCCCGCACAATCCATCTCTGAGACACGCACATCTCTGAGCCACGCCCACCTCTGAGGCACGCTCCTGCGGCCTCTGTGGGGGCCGCGCCCGCACCTCTGCGGGAACCGCGCCGGCACCTCTGCGGGGACCCCACCGGAGCAGACCCGGTCCCCGTGCTGCGCACTGACCTGCGGGGCTAGACTGTTCCACGGCGTCGCGTGCGCCCGTCCTGTCCGTCACGCACTCATGAGAGAAGGCCGATGTCCGAGCCCAGTGCCGTCGATCCGACCACCATCGACCCCCGCGACGAGGCCGCGGTCACCGCGGCCGTCGACGCCGCGCTCCAGGCGTTTCGCGCCGCCGGTGACCTCGAGGAGCTCAAGACGGCGAAGATCGCGCACACGGGGGACAAGTCTCCGCTGGCCCTCGCCAACCGGGGGATCGGCGCCCTGGACAAGGCGGACAAGGCGGTCGCCGGCAAGCTCGTGGGTCAGTCCCGCGGGCGCGTGTCCCGCGCGCTCGCAGAACGTCAGTCGCAGCTCGAGGCGAAGCGCGAGGCCGAGGTGCTGGTCGCTGAGGCCATCGACGTCACGCTCCCGTCCGCTCGGACCTCCCAGGGCGCCCGTCATCCGCTCCAGCTGCTGCAGGAGCAGATCGCGGATCACTTCGTGGGGCACGGATGGGAAGTGGCCGAAGGACCGGAGATCGAGGCCGAATGGCTCAACTTCGACTCACTCAACTTCGGTCCCGACCACCCCGCGCGGCAGATGCAGGACACCTTCTTCGTGGACCCTCCCGATGCGGGCCTCGTCCTGCGCACGCACACCTCACCGGTCCAGTCGCGCAGCCTGCTGGAGCGGGGGGTCCCGCTCTACGTCGTCTGCCCCGGCAAGGTCTTCCGCACCGATGAGCTGGATGCGACGCACACGCCCGTGTTCCATCAGGTCGAGGGCATCGCGATCGACAAGGGCCTCACGATGGCGCATCTAAAAGGCACACTCGATGCGTTCGCGCGCGCGATGTTCGGCCCGGATTCGCGGACCCGCCTGCGTCCCTCGTTCTTCCCGTTCACGGAGCCCAGCGCAGAGATGGACTTCTGGTTCCCGCAGAAGGTCGGCGGTCCCGGCTGGATCGAGTGGGGCGGCTGCGGCATGGTGCATCCGAACGTGCTGGCGGCGGCGGGCATCGACCCCGACGAGTACCAGGGCTTCGCCTTCGGGATGGGCATCGAACGCACACTCATGCTCAGGGAGGGCATCAACGATATGCACGACATGGTCGAGGGCGATCTCCGCTTCTCCGCACGGTTCGGGGTGGATGCCTGATGCGCGTTCCACTCGAATGGCTGTCCGACCACGTCGACCTCTCCGTGGTCGACGATCCGCACGAGCTCGCGGCCGAGTTCGCCGGGATCGGGCTCGAGGAGGAGGAGTACATCGGTCCGTCCGTGACCGGGCCGCTGGTCGTGGGCCGTGTGCTGACCGCCGAACCGGAGGAGCACTCGAACGGCAAGACCGTCAACTGGTGCACGGTCGACGTCGGGAGGCCCCAGCCGCAGGGGATCGTGTGCGGCGCTCACAACTTCGGTCCCGGCGACCTCGTCGTCGCCGCGCTGCCGGGTGCGGTCCTCCCGGGAGACTTCGCCATCGCGGCGCGCAAGACGTACGGCCACGTGTCCGACGGCATGATCTGCTCATCCCGGGAACTGGGGCTGGGCGATGACCACGACGGCATCATCGTGCTGTCCGAGCTCGGACTCGACGGGGCGCCCGGAGACGACGCGATCGCGCTGCTGGGACTCGACCGGGTGACCCTCGACGTCAACGTGACTCCGGACCGCGGCTATCAGCTGAGCATGCGCGGGATCGCACGCGAGTACGCGATGCTCAAGGACCAGGCGTTCACGGACCCCGCAGACATCCCGACGGATGCGCCGACGGACAGGGGCTTCCCCGTCGTCCTGGACGACTCGTCGCCGATCCACGGAGAACCCGGGTGCAGCCGCTTCACCGCGCTCACCGTCACGGGCATCGACCCGACGGCGCGCACCCCGTTCTGGATGGCCCGCCGCCTGCTCGAGGCCGGGATGCGGCCGATCAGCCTCACGGTGGACATCACGAACTACGTGATGCTTGAGCTCGGCCAGCCGCTCCACGCGTATGACGCGCAGAAGCTCACGGCGCCCCTCACCGTGCGCAGGGCGAGAGCGGGGGAGACGCTCGTGACGCTGGACGACGCGACGCGGACACTCGACCCGGAGGACCTCCTCATCACCGATGCCGGCGACGGCGCAGAGGGCAGCCGAATCGTCGGCCTCGCCGGCGTCATGGGCTCGGCAGAGCTGGAGGTCACCGATACGACGCGCGAGGTCATCCTCGAGGCCGCCCATTTCGACCCCGTGTCGATCGCGCGGACGGCACGCCGGCACAGGCTGCCGAGCGAAGCGGCGAAGCGATTCGAGCGCGGGGTCGACCCCGCCGTAGGCCCTGCGGCCGCACGTCGGGCCGCCGACCTCCTGGTCGAGCTGGCGGGAGGCGTCCTCAGCACGGACACCACGCAGGCGGGGGATGCGCCGGAGCCGCGCGTCATCGAACTCGCAGCGGATCTGCCCTCCGCGCGGGTGGGAGTCGACTACTCGGTCGACGACGTCACCCGGCTGCTCGCCGCGGTGGGCGCAGAGGCCGTGCGTGCCTCGGACACCTCCGACGAAGCGCCCACGCTGCGCGTCACGGTCCCGACCTGGCGCTCAGACCTCACCCATGCGGTCGACCTCGTCGAAGAGGTCGCTCGGGCCGGGGGATACGAACGGATCCCCTCCGTCGAGCCCCAGGCTCCCGGCGGTGCCGGACTCACCGAGTCCCAGCGTGCGCGCCGCCGCGTCTCGAACATGCTCGCGGCGAGCGGACTGACCGAGGTCCTCACCTACCCGTTCACCTCGCAGGCACGAGCCGACGACCTGCTGTATCCCGAGGACGACGAACGGCGGACGCTGGTGAAGCTCGCCAATCCGCTCGGCGAGGATCGCCCGCTGATGCGGTCGACGCTCCTCTCCACCCTCGTCGACGCAGTGGTGCGCAACACCGGTCGCGGCTTCAAGGACGTGGCGGTGTTCGAAGCCGGCCTCGTGACGCACGGGGGCCGTCCCACGGATGAGCCTGGTCCGCGATTCGCCCCCGGCTACCACCCCACCGCTCTCGAACTGAACCGGGTCCGCGGCTCCGTGCCCGCACAGCCGCACCACATCGCGGGCGTCATCGCCGGCCACGCCGTGCTGCCCGGTGTGCTCGGCGGGGGACGGCGCGCAGACGCCCACGACGCGATCGACCTGGTCCACCGGATCGCAGCTGTGAACGGCCAGACCGTCCGGGCGGAGGCCGACGCGCGGGCTCCGTGGCATCCGGGCCGGTGCGCGCGGTTCACCCTGGCCGACGGATCGGTCTTCGGCTGGGCCGGCGAACTGCACCCGAAGGTCTGCGAGAACCTCGGTCTGCCGGTGCGGACCGCGGCCTTCGAGATCGACCTCGATGCGCTGCTCGCCCAGCCCGACGAACGGGACTGGACGGGCGCACTGTCGACATACCCCGTGTCCCGTCAGGACGTCGCGCTCGTCGTGGACGAGGCACTGCCGGCAGCTGAGCTCATGGACACCCTGCGCTCGGCCGCCGGTGAGGAGCTCGAGGCGCTCGAAGTCTTCGACGTGTACACCGGCGACCAGGTGCCCGCTGGTGCCAAGTCACTGGCGCTGCGCATGACGTTCCGTGCGACGGACCGCACTCTGACGGCGGACGAGGCCTCCCGACTGCGCGAGGCGGCGACGACGGCGGCGGCGACGAAGCACGGCGCGGAGGTCCGCTCGTGACCGCACCGACCGAGCACGCTCCGGCGGTCGATCCCACCTCGAGCCTCGTCGTCGTGACCGGCGCGTCGCGCGGGATCGGACGAGCGCTCGCGGAGGGGTTCGCCGACGCGGGGCACCCGGTCCTCGTCACCGCGCGCTCCGCAGACTCCGCACGGGCCGCGGCAGTGGGGATCGTCGACAGATCCTGCGTGCACGTCGACGGCGCAGAGGTGACCCCGCGCGTGCGGGGCATCGCGCTCGACGTCACAGCGCCCGACTCGGTGGCCGCCTTCACCGACGAGGTCTCCCGCGTCGCCGCTGAATGGGACGCGCCCCTGCGCACGCTGGTGAACAACGCCGGCACCGTGGAGGCGAGCGAAGGTCCGATCTGGGAGGTCGATGCAGAGGACATGGCATCGGTCATCGAGACGAACCTCATCGGGGTCTTCCGCGTGGTCCGTGCGCTCGTGCCCACGCTCCTGGAGAGCGCCGCGCAGTCGGGCGAGCCCGTGCGGATCATCGACCTGAACTCCGGTTCGGGCGCTTCCGGCACGACGGCGCACGCCGCGTACTCGGCGTCCAAGGCCGGACTGTTCCGGCTGGCCCAGTCGCTCGTCGACCACGGCCACGACCGGGGCCTGCGCGTCTTCGAGATGGCGCCCGGGGTCGTCGCATCCGACATGACGAGATCGATGCCGATGCACGATCACCGGACAGGGGACGACTGGACCCCGCCGCAGGCAGTGGTTCAGCTCGCCCTCGCCCTCGCGTCGGGACGCCTCGACGCGTGGACCGGACGCTACGTCCGGGCGGGTGTCGACACACCCGAGTCGCTCGAGAGTGCCGCGGACACGCTGACGCCGGGGGACCTCGGCGACGGCTTCCGCACGCTGGCCGTGCGCATGCAGTAGCGTTGCCGCCGGTGCCCGCAGCGGGCACCGGGCAGGGAGTGGACCGACCCTGGGGAAGGGGGCACCGTGGACGTCCTGTGGACGATCGTGCTCGGCCTCGTCAATGCCGTCATCGTCGGCGTGTTCGTGCGTCGACTCATCAACGTGGGCACGGGGGCGCTGCGCAACACGCTGGTCTCCCTCGTCATGGGCCTGTCGATCTGGCCCGTGTCGCTCCAGGCGTTCGAGATGCTCGAGATCGTGCAGCGCGGCGACGTCCCGTTCCTGGGGATGAGCTTCCCCGCCGTCATGGTGTTCCTGCTGATCTTCGCCTGGTTCGTCGCGATCCAGCTGTTCGTCATGCTGGCGATCGAACTGGTCCTGCCGTCCGGATCGTTCTCGCAGGCGGCGCGCACCGTGTCGCGACTGCCCACCTGGTATCGCCGCCTGCGGAGGATCGGAGAGATCCAGAACCTCCTCATCCGCTTCGGCCTGCGCCGCTACCTGCGTCCCCGCATCCCCAGCCTGCGAGTGTCGATGACGGAGATCGCGCAGGCGGCCGCCCAGGCGCTCGCGGCGGCCGGCGTCACCTTCGTCAAGCTGGGCCAGTTCGTCGCGACGCGGGCGGACATGATCCCCGCTGAGTTCGTCGAGGAGTTCTCGCGACTGCAGTCAGAGGTGCCAGCCGTCGCGTTCGCGGAGATCCGGCCGGAGATCGAACGCCAGTGGGGACGTCCGATCGAGGACGTCTGCCGCGAGTTCGACGAGAAGCCGCTCGCCGCCGCCTCCGTGGCGCAGGTCCATCGTGCGGTGCTGCGCTCGGGGGAGGAAGTCGTCGTCAAGGTGCAGCGGCCCAACCTGCGCCGGCAGGTCCGCGCGGACTCCGACATCATCATGTCGTTGGCGGAGCGGTTCGAGAAGACGGCGTCCTGGGCGCAGACGATCGGCCTCACCGACATCGCCCGCGGCTTCCTCGACTCGCTGGCGGAGGAGCTCGACTACCGCGGAGAGATCCGGCAGACGCTCGCCATGCGGGAGGACCTGGGCGCACAGCCGGGTTCGCTGGTGCGCATCCCGGAGGTGTTCGTCGAACTGTCGGGGCGGCAGATCATCGTGATGGAGCGGATGCCGGGCCGCCCCCTCACCCGGGGCGAGGACGTCCTCGGCGGCCTGTCGATGATCGCCCGTCGCGAGGCGGCGGAGCAGCTGTTCGTCGTCGTCGCGCGGCAGATGCTCGAGTCCGGGGTCTTCCACGCGGACCTCCACGCCGGCAACATCATGGTGTCGGACGCAGCGCGCGTGGGCCTCATCGACTTCGGCGCGGTGGGTCGCCTGGACTCGCGGGACCGTCGCGACGTCCTCCAGCTGCTGCTGGCCTTCGAGCGCCAGAACTCACTGGCGGCCACGAACGCGGTCATCGACCTCTTCGGCATGCCGCCTGGGCTCGACCTGCGCCAGGTGCAGCGGGAGATCGGGCAGATCATGCTGCGCTACGACGGGGGAGTGGCGTCGGCAGCGGCCGGCACGGCGGACGGCTTCGGCGGTGCGGCATCGGGGTTCTTCCGCGAGCTGCTGTCATTCATCCTGTCCCACGGGTTCACGATGCCGTCCGCCGTCGCCCAGGCGTTCCGGGCGATCACGACGCTGGAGGACAGCCTGCGTCGACTCGATCCGCACGCCGACCTCCTGGGGCTCGTCCGCGAGCACGGCCGGGATCTGCTCGCCGGCACCCGTGACGTGCGCGGGAGCGCGCAGGACGCCGCGCTCTACGCGGGGGCGACGGCACCGGTCCTCGCGAACTTCCCCGTCGAACTGTCCCGCGTCGTGAAGCACCTGCAGGACGGAACGCTCGACATCGGGACGAGCGGGCTCAACATCGACCTCATCAGGAACCTCGTGCGCACGGTCGTGGACCAGCTGGTCCAGGTGGTCCTGGCGACCGCGCTGGTGCTCGGGGGAGTCATCATGATGGCGTTCGACTTCGGGCCGCCGCTGGCGACGGGGTTCACGATCTTCACGTACTTCGGCGCGTGGCTGCTGCTGGGCGGCATGGTGCTCGCCGCCATCGTGCTGGCTCCCGCACTGCGCGACAGACGCGCCGAGATCTGACGAGGCACACGTCCAACGCCGGACGTGTGCCCTCCGCACGGGTTGCCATCTGAGAAGCAACCGCCAGGCGTTGCGGAATGAGCTGAGGGTGAGGAGTCGTTCCTCAGGTCGTGAGGACGACCTTCCCCGTCGTCAGGCGGCCCTCGAGCGCGCGGTGTGCCTCGGCCGCATCCGCGAGGGCGAAGGACTGGCCGACGCGGAAGTCGAGCCAGCCGTCGGTCAGACCCGCGAACAGCATCTCCGATCGCGTCGCGAGCTCCTCCGGCGTGCGCACGAACCAGACCAGGGACGGGCGGGAGAGGAAGACTCCGCCCTCGCCGTTGAGCCGCTGGATGTCGAACGCGGGCACCTGGCCGGACGCTCCGCCGAACAGCACGATCGAGCCGCGCACCGCAGTTGCCTTGAGCGACGCGTCGAACGTGTCCCTGCCGACTCCGTCGTAGGCCACGTCCACGCCGCGGCCGTCCGTCAGGTCGAGCACCGTCTCGGCGACGTCGACGCCTTCGCCGTAGAGGAACACGTCGTCCGCTCCCGCAGCGCGGGCGAGCTGCGCCTTCTCCTCCGTCGACACGGTCCCGATGACACGTCCGCCGAGGTGCTTGATCAGCTGGATGAGGAGCAGGCCCACGCCGCCGGCCGCGGCGTGGACGAGGGCGGTCTGCCCGGCCTCGATCCGGTGGGAATCGGTCACCAGGTACTGCGCGGTGAGCCCCTGCAGCGGAATCGCGGCGGCGACGTCGAAGTCGATCCCTTCGGGCACGCGCATCGCCATATCGGCGCGCACGATCGCCCGGGTGGCGTATGAGCCCGGACCGTCGTGCCAGGCGACGCGGTCACCAGCGCTCCAGGCGGTCACGCCCTCGCCGACCTCTGCGACGACCCCCGATCCCTCGACGCCCACCGTGTGGGGGTAGTCCATGGGGTAGACGCCGGAGCGCCGATAGGTGTCGATGAAGTTGATGCCGGCGGCCCCCACCTCGACGAGGATCTCCCCGGGTCCGGGCGCCGGGACCTCGATCTCACCGAATTCCAGGACCTCCGGTCCGCCTGCCTGCATCGCCCTCACACCGTGCGCTGCGACCATCGTCGTCCCCCTCCTCGCGCGTCCTCCGCGCTGGTTCATCGTGCGCGTGCGCGCACCGTGACTGCTTCGTCCCCGCGATCGTAGCGTGCCTGGACCTGCCCGCATCCGTCCTTCCGCCAGCCGGACGATCGCCCGGAACCGCGCCGTCTGTGAGGATGGAGCCGCACGCCGTGCACGATGGCACCGGAAGGCGTATGATTATTCGTATGAGTGAATACACTGTCGCGGTCTCCGGTGCGACCGGCTTCGCCGGCGGCGAGGTCCTCCGCCTGCTGTCCGGCCATCCGCAGCTGCGGGTGACGACGGTCGCGGGGCATTCGACCGCGGGCGATCTCCTGGGAACCCACCAGCCGCATCTGGTCTCGTTCGCGCACATGGAGATCCAGCCCTCCACCGCCGAGGCGCTGGCCGGACACGATGTCGTCGTCCTCGCGCTGCCGCACGGTGCGTCCGGAGCGATCGCCGCGGAACTGGAGGCGACGAGCCCGGGGACCCTGATCCTGGACCTCGCGGCCGATCACCGCCTCACAGATGCCGCCGCATGGGTCGAGTTCTACGGCAGCGAGCACCAGGGCAGCTGGGACTACGGCCTGCCGGAACTCCTTCGTGCGGACGGACCGAAGCAGCGTGAGGTCCTCCGCGACGCGACGCGCATCGCCGTGCCCGGATGCAACGTCACCGCGGTCACGCTGGGCTTCCAGCCGCTCGTGCAGGCGGGTCTCATCGATCCGACCCGGTTGACGGCGACGCTGGCGAACGGCGTGTCCGGAGCGGGGAAGGCGATGAAGCCGCACCTCCTGGGCGGCGAGATCATCGGCGACGTGAGCTCCTACGGTCAGGCCGGGACCCATCGGCACGTGCCGGAGATCGAGCAGAACCTCGCGGGAGTGCTCGGCATCGGCACGGATGCCCAGCACGCCGGAGGGGTCCGCATCGCGTTCACACCCACCCTCGTGCCCGTCGTGCGCGGTATCCACGCGACCCTCTCCGCACCTCTGGCCACGACCGGATCGGTCGCCGATCTCCCGGACGCCATCGGGAGGGCCTTCGATGCGGCCTACGCAGACGAACCGTTCATCACGGTGCTGCCGGCCGGACAGTGGCCCCGCACCTCCTCGGTCACCGGCTCGAACAGTGCCCATGTCCAGTGGGCGGTCGACGAGCGGGCGGGCACGGTCCTCGTGTCGGTGGCGCTCGACAACCTGGTGCGCGGCACCGCGGGTCAGGCGCTCCAGTCCGCCCACCTCGCGCTCGGCCTCGATGAAGCACTCGCCCTCCCTCTGAATGGAGTCGCACCATGACCGTCACCCATCCGTCCGGGTTCCGCGCTGCAGGCCTCACCGTCGGGCTCAAGGACTCCGGCAGACCCGACCTGTCGCTCGTCGTGAACGACGGACCCTCCGATGCGGTGGCGGCGGTGTACACCTCGAACCGCTGCAAGGCGAACCCCATCCTCTGGTCGGAGCGGGCGAGCAGCGACGGTCGCGCACGCGCCGTCGTGCTGAACTCCGGCGGTGCGAACTGCTACACGGGAGAGTTCGGCTTCGAGACGTCCCGCCTCACAGCCGCACGGGCGGGCGAGCTGCTCGAGACGTCCGCCGACGACGTGCTCATCTGCTCGACCGGACTGATCGGTGTGGGCGGACAGGACTTCCGCGACCGGATCGTCGATGGTCTTCCCGCCCTCGTCGAGGCGGCGGCCGACGGTGCCGACCAGGGACGCGCGGCCGCAGAGGCGATCATGACCACCGACACGGTGGCGAAGACGATCGAGCGGACCGAAGCGGCCGGTGCGGGGGAGTACCGCCTGGGCGGCATGGCGAAGGGCGCCGGCATGCTCGCGCCCGGGCTCGCGACGATGCTGGTCGTCCTCACGACCGATGCCGACCTGCCGGCGCCTGTGCTCGATCGCGCCCTGCGGCATGCGACCGCGCACAGCTTCGATCGCCTCGACACGGACGGCTGCATGTCGACGAACGACACCGTCGTCCTCATGGGCTCCGGAGCATCCGGCGCAGTGCCGGACGAGGAGTCCTTCACCGCCCTGCTCACGGATGCGTGCCTCGATCTCATGCGTCAGCTGCACGTCGACGCGGAGGGCGCCCACCACGACATCGCGATCACGACGAGCGGCGCGGCGAGTGTCGCCGACGCCGTCACCGTGAGCCGTTCCGTCGCCCGGTCGAACCTCTTCAAGGCCGCGATCTTCGGCGAGGACCCCAACTGGGGCCGTGTCGTCGCCCAGGTCGGGACGACCGATGCGGCGTTCGACCCCGCACGCATCGACGTGACCATCAATGGAGTGCGGGTGTGCACCGATTCGACACCGGACCAGGACCCGGATTCCGTCGTCTTCACCCGTGAGGTGAGCGTCGACATCGACCTGAAGTCCGGCGCCCACACGGGAACCGTGTGGACCTCCGACCTCACCCATGACTACGTCGAAGAGAACAGCGCATACTCGACATGAGCGATACGACAGAGGACTCCACCGCACCCGGCGCCGCATCCGGCACCACGCCCGCGCAGCGGCTCGCCCAGGCACAGGCGAAGGCCGACGTGCTCACCGAGGCGCTGCCCTGGATCAAGACGTTCGCGGGTGCGACGATCGTCATCAAGTACGGCGGCAACGC
The DNA here is from genome assembly GCF_900169375.1 of Brevibacterium sp. Mu109. Taxonomy (NCBI): domain Bacteria; kingdom Bacillati; phylum Actinomycetota; class Actinomycetes; order Micrococcales; family Brevibacteriaceae; genus Brevibacterium; species Brevibacterium sp. Mu109. The sequence goes on along the minus strand of NZ_FXZF01000004.1, from coordinate 9,361 downwards.
CATGGTCAGCCCGGAGCTGCAGCAGGCCTTCGCCGACGACATCGCGTTCCTGCGGTTCGCCGGGCTCCGTCCGATCGTCGTCCACGGCGGGGGCCCGCAGATCTCCGCGATGCTCGACCGACTGGGCATCGAGAGCGAGTTCCGCGCCGGCCAGCGGGTCACCAGCGACGAGGCCGCCCACGTGGCGCGCATGGTCCTGTCGGGGCACGTGAACCGCGACATCGTCGCGCGCATCAACCAGAACGGCAGCTCGGCCGTCGGGCTGTCCGGTGAGGACGGGGACCTCCTGCTCGCCCGGCCCGCGCAGGTGCTCATCGACGGCGAACCCGTCGAGCTGGGCCGGGTCGGGACGATCGAGAAGGTATCGACCGATCTCCTCCACGAGCTGCTCGATGCCGGACGGGTGCCCGTCGTGTGCTCGATCGCCGGTGAGGTGGGGGGAGAGCCGGGGAAGCCGCTCAACATCAACGCGGACCTCGCCGCGGCCGCCATCGCCCGGCACATGCAGGCTGACAAGCTCGTCATGCTCACCGACGTGGCGGGCCTCTACCGGAACTGGCCGGACACGGACAGCCTCATCTCGCAGATCTCGACCGACGAGCTGCGGGACCTGCTGCCCCGCCTGGACTCCGGGATGATCCCCAAGATGACCGCAGCGCTCGAAGCCGTGGAGGCCGGTGTGGGACACGCCCACATCGTCGACGGCCGGGTCGCGCACTCGATCCTCCTCGAGGTCTTCACGACCGAGGGGATCGGCACGATGGTGAGCGCGGATCCGGACGCACTGGAGAAGTCCATCGGAGGCCACGCATGACTGAGACGAAGGGCACGGGCATGATGACCGACACGAGCGAGTGGCGCTCGCACCACGAAGCGGCGATCCTCCCCGCACTGGGGAGGCCCCAGCGGCTGCTGGTCCGCGGAGAGGGCGTCCGCGTCTGGGACGAGGCGGGCAGGGAGTACGTCGACCTGCTCGCCGGCATCGCCGTGAATGCGCTCGGCCATGCGCACTCCGCTGTCGTCGGGGCACTCACCGACCAGGCGTCCACGCTGGGGCACATCTCGAACTTCTTCGCGTCCCCGCCCCAGATTGCGCTGGCCGAACGGGTCCTCGCACTCGCGCAGGCCCCGTCGGGCTCGAGCGTCTACTTCTCCAACTCGGGAGCCGAGGCGAACGAAGCGGCACTCAAGATCACCCGGCGCACCGGGCGGTCGAAGATCGTCGCGGTCGAGGGGTCGTTCCACGGCCGGACGATGGGCGCTCTCGCGCTCACGGCGAAGGCCGCCTACCGCGAACCGTTCGACCCCGGGGTGCCCGGCGTCGTCCACGTCCCGTTCGGCGACGAGGCGGCACTGCGCGCGGCGGTCGACGCGGACACGGCGGCCGTCGTCCTCGAGCCGATCCAGGGGGAGTCGGGCGTGCGCCGCCACCCTGCGGGGTACATGCGCGCCGCGCGTGAGGCGACGGACGCCGTCGGCGCGCTGCTCGTGCTCGACGAGGTGCAGACGGGGATCGGACGGACCGGATCGTGGTTCGCCTTCCAGCAGTCGGAGATCGGCGAGGGCATCACCCCCGATGTCGTCACGCTCGCCAAGGGCCTGGGCGGCGGCATGCCGATCGGTGCGACACTCACGTTCGGGGAGCGGATCACCCAGCTCCTGCAGCCCGGGCAGCACGGCTCGACATTCTCCGGCAACCCGCTCGCCACCGCGGTCGGCCTGGCAGTCCTCACCACCGTCCAGGAGCAGGAACTGCTCGCACACGCGGCGGACCTGGGAGCACGGGCGCGGAGCACGCTCGCCGCACTGCCCCAGATCACCGAGGTGACGGGCGCGGGCCTGCTCATCGGCATGGAGCTGCGCGACGGGAACGCGAAGGCCGTCGCAGACGCGGCGCTGGAAGCGGGCTGGATCGTGAATCCCGTGACCCCGACCCGCCTGCGCCTCGCACCGCCCCTCATCATCACCGACGACCAGCTGCTGGGCTTCGCGGACGCGCTGCCCGGCATCATCGCCTCCGCCGCCCACAGCGGCGCGGGTGCCGAAGGAGCAGCATGACCCGCCACTTCCTCAAGGACACGGACCTCTCGCCGGACGAGCTCACCGAGGTCCTCGACCTCGCGGAGGAGCTCAAGGCCGCTCCGTACTCGATGCGGCCCCTCGAGGGTCCGCAGACCGTCGCGGTGTTCTTCGACAAGACCTCGACCCGCACCCGGGTGAGCTTCGCGGCGGGCGTGAGCCAGCTGGGAGGGTCCCCGCTCATCATCAACCCCGGGGAGAGCCAGCTGGGGCACAAGGAGTCCATCCCGGACACCGCTCGCGTGCTCGACCGCATGGTGTCCGCGATCGTGTGGCGCACGTTCGCGCAGTCCGGCCTCGAGCAGATGGCTGAGCACGCGTCGGTGCCCGTCGTCAACGCCCTGTCCGACGACTACCACCCCTGCCAGATCCTGGCCGACCTCGTGACCATCCGCGAGCACCGCGGCACGGGAGAGGGCAACGGACTCGCAGGCCTGACGATGAGCTACTACGGGGACGGCGCGAACAACATGGCCAACTCGTATGCGCTGGGCGGTGTGAATGCGGGCATGCACGTGCGCATCGCCGCCCCCGCCGGCTACCAGCCGGCGGACCACGTCGTCGCCGAGGCCCGGGCCCTGGGCCGGCGCACGGGCGGGACGCTCACGGTCACGGAGGACCCGCTCGCCGCCGCTCAGGATGCGGACGTCCTGGTCACCGACACCTGGGTGTCGATGGGACAGGATTCCACCGGGCGCGACGACAGCGGTTCGCCGTTTGCACGGTTCCAGGTGACGGATGAGCTCATGAGCCTGGGCCGCGACCCGATCTTCCTCCACTGCCTGCCGGCCTACCGGGGCAAGGAGGTCGCGGCGTCCGTGATCGACGGGCCGGCCTCCGTCGTGTTCGATGAGGCCGAGAACCGGCTCCACGCACAGAAGGCGCTGCTCACGTGGCTGCTGAGCAACTGACCACGAAGACTGCGCGCCAGCAGCTCATCGTCTCGCTCATCGAGCGGCAGACGATCGCGTCGCAGTCCGAGCTCGCCACCCGCCTGGCCGCGATGGGCGTGACGGTCACGCAGGCCACCCTCTCCCGCGACCTGGGGGAGATCGGGGCCGTCAAGGTGCGGGGGGCCTCGGGCGCGGTGTACGCCGTGCCCGGCGAAGGCGGCGACAGGGGCACCCTCTTCTCCGCGCAGGGGGAGGACGTCTTCGACGCCCGCCTGCAGCGGCTGCTGGAGGAGGTGCTCGTGAGTGCCGTCCACTCAGACAGCCTCGTCGTCCTCCGCACGCCTCCCGGCGCGGCCCAGTACCTGGCGAGTGCCATCGACCGATCCGTCCTCACGGGCGTCCTCGGGACGATCGCGGGGGACGACACCGTGCTCGTCATCGCATCCGCGGAGGCGGGCGGAGAGCGGATCGCACGGCTCTTCCTCGAACTGGCCGGGCACGAGGTCGCGGGACCCGCCGCGACCCAGGCACACTGAACTGACCACCCGGGCGCGCGCACGCGCCCACGATGCCGCAGACTTCAATCACAGCACGCCGCCCGCGGGCGGCGCACACGAGACACAAGGAGAACCCTCATGACCGAACGGATCGTCCTCGCCTACTCGGGCGGACTCGACACCTCTGTCGCGATCGGCTGGATCCACGAAGCCACCGGCGCCGAGGTCGTGGCCATGGCCGTCGACGTCGGCCAGGACGGAGAGGACCTCGAGACCATCCGCCAGCGCGCCCTGGACTGCGGTGCCGTCGAGGCGTACGTGGCGGACGCCCGCGATGAGTTCGCGGAGGAGTACTGCATGGCGGGCCTCAAGGCCAACACGCTGTACATGGACGCCTACCCCAACGTGTCCGCGCTGTCCCGCCCGATCATCGCGAAGCACCTGGTCCGCGCAGCCCGCCAGTTCGGTGCCACGACCGTGGCCCACGGCTGCACGGGCAAGGGCAACGACCAGGTCCGCTTCGAGGTCTCCCTGACCTCGCTCGCCCCGGACCTCAAGTGCATCGCCCCGGTCCGCGACCTGGCGCTCACGCGCGAGGCCGCGATCGAGTACGCGGAGCGCAACCAGCTGCCGATCGTCACGACCAAGACGAACCCCTTCTCCGTCGACCAGAACGTGTGGGGACGCGCCGTGGAGACCGGCTTCCTCGAGGACATCTGGAACAGCCCCACGAAGGACGTCTACGAGTACACCGACGACCCGGCCTTCCCGCCGCCGGCGGACGAGGTGACGATCACCTTCGAGAAGGGCATCCCGGTGAAGATCGACGGCCGCGCGGTCACGCCGCTCGAGGCGATCGTGGAACTGAACCAGCGCGCAGGCGCACAGGGCATCGGACGCATCGACATCGTCGAGGACCGCCTCGTGGGCATCAAGTCGCGCGAGGTGTACGAGGCCCCGGGCGCGATGACCCTCATCGCCGCGCACCGCGAGCTGGAGAACATCACGCTCGAGCGCGAGCAGGCCCGCTTCAAGAAGACGGTCGAGCAGCGGTGGACCGAGCTGGTGTACGACGGCCAGTGGTTCTCCCCGCTCAAGCAGAACCTCGACTCGTTCATCGAGGACTCGCAGCAGTACGTCAGCGGAGAGATCCGGATGGTGCTGCACGGCGGTCGCGCGACCGTCGAGGGCCGCCGCTCCGATTCGTCGCTCTACGACTTCGGCCTCGCCACCTACGACGAGGGCCAGACCTTCGACCAGTCCGCGGCCCGCGGCTTCATCGACATCTACGGCCTCTCGTCCAAGCAGGCTGCGGCCCGCGACGTGCGGTTCGGCCAGGACAAGCTGAAGTGAGCGAGGAGCAGAAGGTCTCGCACACCGGCGCCGGCGCCGGCGCGGGGCAGGGCGACGGCGAACGGGTCGCCCTGTGGGGCGGCCGGTTCGCGACCGGGCCTGCGGATGCACTGGCCCAGCTGTCGAAGTCGACGGACTTCGACTGGCGGCTGGCCCGCTACGACCTCGCCGCCTCCCGCGCCCACGCCCGCGTGCTGTCCCGCGCGGGGCTGCTGGGCGAGAGGGACCTCACCGGGATGATCGAGGCGCTCGACGAGCTCGAGCGCCGGGTCGTCGCGGGTGAGTTCCTGCCCGCGCAGGACGACGAGGACGTGCACTCCGCGATGGAGCGCGGTCTCATGGAGATCGCGGGGCCGGAGCTGGGCGGTCGCCTGCGCGCGGGCCGATCGCGCAACGACCAGATCGCGACGTTCGGGCGGATGTACCTGCGCGACCACTCGCGGGTCGTCGCGGGACTGCTCCTGGACACGGTCGAGGCCCTGATCGCGCAGGCCGCGTCACACCCCGAGGCGTCCATGCCCGGCCGGACGCACCTCCAGCACGCACAGCCGGTCCTGCTGGCCCACCACCTGCTCGCGCATGCGTGGCCGCTGCTGCGGGACGTCGCCCGACTGGTCGACCTCGATCAGCGCCTCGCCGTGTCTCCGTACGGGTCGGGAGCGCTCGCCGGGTCGTCGCTGGGCCTCGACCCGCAGGCGGTCGCGGAGGAGCTGGGCTTCGTCGACTCGGTCGAGAACTCGATCGACGGAACGGCCTCCCGCGACGTGTTCGCGGAGTATGCGTTCGTCGCCGCGATGATCGGCGTCGACCTGTCGCGCCTGAGCGAGGAGATCATCCTGTGGGCGACGAAGGAGTTCTCGTTCGTCACCCTCGACGACGCCTTCTCCACGGGCTCGTCGATCATGCCGCAGAAGAAGAACCCCGACGTCGCGGAGCTCACGCGAGGGAAGTCGGGTCGCCTCATCGGTGATCTCACGGGCCTGCTCGCGACGCTCAAGGCGATGCCGCTGGCCTACAACCGGGATCTCCAGGAGGACAAGGAGCCGGTGTTCGACGCGACGGACACGCTCGAACTGCTCCTGCCCGCGTTCACCGGGATGGTCTCCACCCTGGTGTTCGACGTCGAGCGGATGGAGCATCTGGCGCCGCGGGGATTCGCGCTCGCGACCGATGTGGCAGAGTGGCTGGTCCGCGAGGGCGTGCCGTTCCGCGTCGCGCACGAGCTGTCCGGCGAGGCCGTCCGCCTCGCGGAGGGCCGCGGGGTCGAGCTGTGGGATCTCACCGACGACGACTACGCGGGGATCTCCGAGCACTTCACCCCGGCAGTGCGCGATGTGCTCACGACGCACGGCTCGATCGACTCCCGCAGCGCCAAGGGCGGGACGGCTCGCAGCGCCGTCGCCCGTCAGCTGGAGAACGCGCGGACCGAGGCGGCTCGCCTGCGGGAGTTCGCCGGTCAGCGACTCCGCTGAGCAGGGAGCAGCGTCCGCCTGGTGGCAGGCACGGGGCCGACCACGGCCGGGGATCGCACCGCAGCGGTGACGACGACCTCGGCCGTGGTCGGCCCTCGTCCGTCTGCCCTCGACGGCAGCCTCGTTCGTCTGCGCCGTTCGCCTGCTTCGTTCGCCTGCGCCGGGCCGCACGGCGAGGGGCAGGATGGTGACCGGCGGATGCGTGCGGGACGGTTACACTGTTGGGCGGCGCGCGACTGCGACCCGGCCGGGAATCGGCTGCAGGGGCGGAAGGCGACTGTGAAGGAAGGAATGCTGTGACTGACATCCTCAGCGAGCTGCAGGCCAGGAATCTCGTGGCGCTGTCCACCGACGAAGACGCGCTGCGCAGGGCGCTCACCGAGGAGACGGTCCGGTTCTATGTGGGCTTCGATCCCACCGCCCCCAGCCTGCACATGGGCAATCTCGTCCAGATCCTCACCGCGAAGCGCCTGCAGGAGGCCGGACATCAGCCGTTCGCGCTGGTGGGCGGCGCGACGGGACTCATCGGCGACCCGCGGATGTCGGGGGAGCGGACGCTCAACCCGCGCGAGGTCGTCGACGGCTGGGTCGACAGCATCCGCGGGCAGATCGAACGGTTCCTCGACTTCGACGGCCCGGTCGCCGCGCAGATGGTCAACAACCTGGACTGGACCGGCAGCCTCACGGCGCTGGACTTCCTCCGGGACATCGGCAAGCACTTCTCGCTCAACCGGATGCTGGCCAAGGAGACGGTCGCCACCCGGCTGAACAGCGAGCACGGGATCTCCTTCACGGAGTTCTCCTACCAGATCCTCCAGGGCAATGACTTCCTCGAGCTGAACCGCCGCCACGGCATCACACTGCAGACTGGCGGATCGGACCAGTGGGGCAACCTGACATCCGGCGCGGATCTGATCCGCCGCGTGGAGCACAAGACCGTCCATGCACTGGCGACGCCCCTCATCACGAAGGCGGACGGCACCAAGTTCGGCAAGACCGAATCCGGCACCGTGTGGCTGGACCCGGCACTCACCAGCCCGTACGCGTTCAGCCAGTTCTGGCTCAACGCGGATGACCGCGACGTCGTGAAGTACCTCCATGTGTTCTCCTTCCGGTCGCTCGAGGAGATCGAGGACATCCGTGTCCGCTTCGAGGAGGCACCGCACACTCGGATCGCCCAGAAGGCACTCGCTGAAGAGATCACGGCGATGGTCCACGGTGACGAGCAGGCGAAGCAGGCATTCGCCGCCGCAGACGCGCTGTTCCGCGGCGGTGAGCTGCGCGGCATCGACGGATCGGCGCTGGCCGCGGCGACGGCGGAGCTGCCGCGCGGAGAGGTGACGGCGGCGCAGCTGGAAGACGGAGTGCCCGTCGCGGACGCTCTGGCACTGGCAGGGATCGTCAAGTCCAAGTCGGACGGACGCCGTGCCGTGCGTGAGGGCGGGGCCTACGTCAACAACGCGAAGGTGGAGGGCGAGGACGCCGTCGTCACCCAGGCTGATGTCCTTGACGCCGGCGGCTCCGGCGTCATCGTCCTGCGCCGCGGCAAGAAGACGCTGGGCGCGCTGTCGATCGTCAACAGCTGAGCGGAGTCGACGGTGGCGTCGAAGAGGACCGACCTGCGCGGACTCCTCGTCTTCACGACCACGGCTCTGGTACTCGGGTGGGCCGTGATGATCCCGTTGTGGATCGTCGTCGGCGGAGAACCCGTCTACGGTTCCCGCACTGCCGGTGAGGCCGCAGGGTCGGACTCGCTCGGGGCGGACCCCACCGCTGCTCCCTCGCCGGAGCAGCTCATGCGGCAGCTCATGCTCCAGGTCTTCCCGTCCGCGATGATGCTCACCCCGGCGCTCGCTGCGTGGATCGCAGTGCGGTGGGTCGACGGGATCCGCTTCCGGCCGATGTTCGCGGAGCTCGGACTCGCCCCGCGGCGGGGAGCGGAGCAGAGGCGACACCCTGCCGTCACCGCTCTCCTCTGGAGCGCCGCGGCGATCGTCGTGACCGTGCTGCTCGTGATGCTCAGCGTGGCGGTCGCGATCCTCTTCGGCCTGCTCGAACCGGACTGGTCCTTCCCCCTGCTCGCGGAGTCCGCGACCGCGGCAGGCATTCCGGCAGCGGTGCTGGTCCTCATCCAGGTGGTGGCGATACCGGTCGCCGCCGTCATGCCGAACGGTCTGTTCGCGGCAGGGGAGGAGATCGGGTGGCGCGGATACATGCTTCCCCGTCTCGTCCGGCTGACCGGGATCCCCGCCGCAGTCGCCCTGTCCGGCGCGGTCTGGGGACTGTGGCACGCTCCTGTCATCCTCCTGGGTTACAACTTCTCGCGTCCAGGGATCGACGGACTGCTCCTCATGATCACCGGCAGCATCTGCGTCGGCGCCTGGTTCTCCTGGCTGCGGATCCGCGGAGGCTCCGTCTGGCCTGCGATCGTCGCGCACGGCGCGCTGAATGCGGCGGCCGGCCTGTACCTGCTCGTGTCTGCCAGTCCTGACGTCGACGGTGCGACTGCTGGTCCGTTGGGCGTCGCGGGATGGGTCGTCTTCGGGCTCGCCGGCGCGGTCCTGTGCGGGACTCTGATGCGCTCCCGGCGCCTGAAGACGCAGGTGTGACCGGTGACACCGCGTTCCGAGTTGCGCTGTCCGCTGGTCGTGGCATAGATTTACATCTGTTGCTCGACGGGAACACCGAAGAGAACAGGACGGCCGGTCGCATACGAACCGCAGTCGCCTGGTACCACTGGAACGGCAGTCGGCAACATCCACTCGAGGTTCTGGATCGCGGCGGTTTCGCAGCGTCTCCGGGGGTGTGACGCGGATCACGTAAAGGTGATTTGCGGAGCTGGTTCGGGTGGGGATAGAGTTACAACTCGTTCGTCAGGGAGAACGCAGCGGAAACGGTGCGTGAATATCCGGGTGAGCGGTTTGGCTGTAACGATTATATGGAGAGCACCTTTCGGTGAGGGCTGGGCGTTGTTTGTGTCTGGTTGGATCGGTTTGTGTGTCTGTTCTTTGAGAACTCAATAGCGTGTTTGTTTGTTTTTGATGATGCCAGTTATTTATTTGCTGGG